>NZ_JACJRS010000044.1 GCF_014697375.1 Phormidium sp. FACHB-1136 | reverse complement strand
AAATCTTAGCCTCTCGGGCCTGCTGAGGACTCAGCACCTGTTGACCAAAGCCTTGGGCCATGGGGTCGCTTCACTTTGATGAGGGAAATGCTTTCCCATTAACCCTCCGCCATTACTCTTCCGCTGTCTCAAGGGCAACGAATCCTCAAACTTCTATCCCTGCTATTCTGTCAAGTACAATTTATACCAAATTAGATGCGATTACCCTGGATCTTCTATTAGTATCAGGAATAGAAAAAGTCATTCTTGAGGTTAAACTTCTTCGTGGTTCTAAGTTTCTGAATTCTCGACTAATGGAAGATTACGTTAAGCAGGTGTCGAACTATATAGCAAGCAGTAATATTCCAAAGGCTATTGTATATGTCTACAGTATTTCTAATACTGGCAAGATTGTCCGTAATGAGTACCCCTCATTAGGAGTTGGCGGACAAATTACGATTGTTTCTACTGAGAACACTGAGAACAACGCAGCCTAACACTTCACGGCAGCGGACGGGCGAAAGCCGCTGGTGCTGAGTTCAAGGTTATCTGCCGCCGCTGCGTTTTGCCGTTACAGCGTGAAGGGGGCGACGGGTTCGATGTCGGGATTTTCGCCGCCGATTTGGTTGGTGCGGAGAACCCAGAGGGCGGCTCCGTGGTCGAGGCAGAGTTCGGTGATGGTGTCGCTGGCCTTGCGGGGTAGCATGGTGCGCCAGCTTAGCAGTCCTCGGCCTAGGTTTTTGAGGGGATAGTCGGAGAGGTTGCTGCCGAGGGTCTCTTGGGCGGTTTCCCAGTCGGCACGGGCGCTGCCGAAGGGGAGGATGCGGCGCTGGATGGCTTTGCGGAAATGAATGAGTTGGCGGAGTTGTTTAGCTTGGTGCGGATAGCGGGCTTCCCAGGCTTTGAGTTTGGCGCGATGCTCTAGGATGGCGTCTTCTAGATATTTGGCGCTGGCGTAGAGGGCTTGGTTGGAGTCTTGGGCGCAGTTGTTGGCGGGGCCGATGTAGGTGACGCCGTTGCCATCGCCGATGCGGTAACGGGCGGTCATGATTTCCAGTTCTAGGCATAGGTCATCCAGGGCCGACCAGGCGCTGCCCACAAAGGAAAAGGGTTCGGTGTAGGCGGGCAATTTCACCAAAATATCCGACACGGGCCGAGTGCCCATAAAGCCCCACTGGCGGTCGCCCATGTACAGCGTCCAGTCCAGCGTGCCCGCAATTAGTCCGCGCCGACTGTGGGCATAGACCTGGTGGTAGCGGATTTGGAACTGAAGCTCGTTGGCGATGGGTTCGCGCACCACCCGCGCCATGCCGTAAGAAAAATGGCCAAAATACACTGGCCCCTGGGTGGCGGGTTCCGCCTTGGCCCCACCAATGCCGCCATAGACATGCACCAACAATGCCTGATCCCCTTCCTGCCACTGGGCAGCGGCTTCCTCGGCCTCGGCCCAGCGAGGATCAATCAGCACCGATTCAACCGTGCCCTTCTTGGCTGCGAGATTTTGCCAAGATTCTCGTTCCAAATAGTGCCGCCCCTGGCGATGGTTGCCCAGAAACCGACCCGGACGCAGTTGAAACAGCCGCCGAGGCCGCAAAGACTGCACCACAAACTCGCCGCTAGCCGCACAGGCTCCATAGATATACCAGCCGTCCTGGTTGAGGGGAGACTTGTCTAAGTCCTGGTTCACCGAAGCCGGAGTGTCGTTGCTATCCAACACCACCGTCGGCAACCACACCGTTTCGATCAGGCCATCAAACTGCCCGGTAGCTGGGTTGAAATGCGCCACCCGAAACCGCTCCGGCCCTTCATCCACAGCCTCCACAAACCGCACCAAGCCATAAAACCGCCCGGAGGTCTGAATTGGCTCCTGAACCACCGTCAACCGCAGCGGTTTCCTCACCAAATCCTGAGTCTGCGCTAAACCCTGAGTCTGCAACAACCTCTTGTCCCCCTCTCCCACAGGGAGAGCGGCTAGGGGTGAGGGCCGCACCCACTCCACCGTCACCGGATCCGGCAACTGCACCACCACATCATCCACCGGACGCGCCCCCGCCAGGGATTCCAGGGGCGACACCACCCGCCAGTGATTGAGCCTGGTCGGCAAAATCAACCCGTCCCGGTGAGAAGCTTCGGCATCGGCACTGAAGTGAATGTCGCGGCTGACGATCTGAAATTCGCGCCGAAAGTCGGGGTCGGGCCGCCAGTGAAGTTGCACCACCTGACCGATCCAGTCGGCATAGTCCGGTGGTGCGTGGAGCACTTCTAACCCCACATCGCCCTGGGGGTGGCGGTTTTCAAGTTTCGGCAAAATCAGCCGTCCCATCCAGGGGGCCACGGGCCGATACCAGGGGGCCGGGGGCACAAGGCCGGGGGGATAGAAGCTGGGATGATTAAACTCGGTGGTTTGGTAGCGGTAGTAGTTGCCCTGGGTGAGAATGTCGTCCTTTTGCAGATCAAGCTGTTGCCGCAGATCGCCCACCAGGATATCCAGGGTGAGATCCACGGTTTGCTGAAGGTGACTGCGACCATCGGGCAAAAAGGCGTTGGGATCCACCACGCCCCCCGGCACCTGGTGGGCCACCGGGCCTAGGGAAATGAAAGTGATATTGCCCTGGCGCTTGGCCCGATTCCAGTAGGACAGCCGCATTAGGGGCCAGCGACGGGGAAACATGATTGGCCCCAGGCGTTCCACCTTATCGCGGTCGCCCACCAGGTGATAGAGCTGCTCGGCCTCCAGGGCACGGACGTTGCCGCTGATCACGCCGCCAAGGGAAATCACCTCGATGGGGGCAAACAGCGCCCGCCGCAAAAAGGGCATGATGCCCATGGCAATTTGGCCGCCGCCGCTGTAGCCAATCAGGGTGAGGGGCACGCCGCCGCCGAGGGGATAGCCCTGCTGCACCAGGCTTTCGTAGACCCGCTGGGCCACGCCCTGGTTGTAGATCGGGCCGTAGCGTGAATCGGCAGAAACCGCCACAATCATTAGGTTTCGCAGGTTAATCACCATCCCCACCCAGCCCGCAAACCGTTTAGACAGGGCCTTGGTGGAGCGCCAAAAGAAGGCCAACGGTCGGCCCTGGGTGAGGGAACGGTTTAGCACCGAGTAGGGCATCAGTCCTTTCACCAGGGCCATATCGGCGGGAAGGCACTGCCCTAGTTCCGTCAAATATTGGGCCACCGCTGGCTGATAGTCCGCCGTGGCCTGGTTAATGCCGTCCAAATACACAATGTAGCGGCGAATGGCCGGAGCCTCCGGGTTCACCGGGTTCCCATCGTCCAGCGGGGGCAGGGTTTGCACCGGATCGCCATACCACCCGGCCCACCAGCCCAGGGCTTCCAGGGGGGCTAATAATCCGGCTACGACTAGCGCTAGCCCACCAATCCAAAGCACCTCAAACAGTGGCCCCGTGGGCAAGCGGGTAAAGCTCAGGCGGTTCAACACCCGCAGCAGGATGTCGCGCACAGGCTCTAGGGCGAGGCTGATCACCAGGGTCAGCAGGGCCAAGCCGCCGTAGATGACAAACAACCGCAGCCATCGCCGCAACCACACCACCCGAGGATTGAGGGCGGCCTTGGCTAACCACTGCTGGCGCGATGTTGTCGCCCTTGTCCGAACTGTGGCCCGTGGTGCGGGGTTTGGGAAGACTGAATCAGCCCTTGAATCCAAGGACTCTACGGAATCCAAGGAATCCGCGAAATCCAACGACTTAGGGCTATTACTCGCCAAATTTGCCGATAAATCGGGCTTAGACGGGTTTTCCGGCGACGGAGCGGCCCCCTCCGATGTCCCCCAGCCCTCGGTCATGGCTCGCTGGTTAATCAGCATCCGCAGTTGGTTTTGATCCACCACCAATTGCACCCCGGCTACTTTGTTGGTCAGCCAATGGCCAAATCTCACCAGGGGTTGCCCCACGGTTTGCTGAAGCACCAGCAGCACCACCCAGCCCAGCCCCACATGGGCCACCACCAGCGGGGCCGAGAGGTTAGCTAACGCCTCAAAACTAGCGACCACCAGCAGCAAACTCCACACCGCCAGCAGCCGCAGAATCGGCAGGCCCAGGTAGGGCAAGGCTCCCAAAAAGCTCAAGGTCAGCGGCAAATAACCCAGGGTTAGGCTGCGGGTGATAATGTCCAGCGCAATCGGCGCATCCAACAGCCAAGCACTGGCCAGCCAAATGCTGAAGGCCCAGGTGCCATAGCCCACCACAAACAGCAGCGCCGCCAACACCAGGCTAATCAGAAACCGCAGGGGCCGCACCTGGTTCACAAACAAAATGATGCTCTGGGCAATGGCCTGGGATAGCCCCGCCAAAAACACCACCCAAAACCCGCTGTCTTGAAAGCTATCGCTCCAGGGCAACGCCTGACCCAGCACATCAAACAGGTTATTCAGCATGGGTAGCGGCCTGTAGGGAGGCTTTGGCCCGTTGCAGCGGTTCCAGCAAGGCCAGCGGCAACTGAAGCTGATTGAGATGGCTCTGATCCTTAGCCCGCTGACGATCTGGGCTGGGGCCATGGTAGTCGCTGCCACCCGTCATCACCAGGCCATAGCGCTGGCAAAATGCCTCCAGTCGTCGTACATCACTGGGGCTGTGGCTGGGATGATAGACCTCCAACCCCATCAGCCCCGCTTCGACTAACCTTGGCAAAACGGTCTCCACCGTGCCGCCCCGAAACAGGTAGGGATGCGCCCACACGGGCACCGCCCCACAATCCCGCAATAGCCGAATGCCATCCGCCGCCGAAAACTCCGCATAGGGCACGTAGGCGGGGCCGTGATCCCCCAACCAACGGTCAAACACCTCATCCATCGACGTGGCATAGCCCGCCGACACCATCGCCGCTGCCAGGTGAGGTCGTCCCGGTGCGCGGTTGCCCTCCATCGCCGGAAGCGTAATCGGAAGGCCCAGTTCCGCCAGCCGTTCTACCATCGCCGCCGCCCGTTCGCGTCGCACTTCCAACCGTTCCTGCAACGCCGGATCCAAGGCATCCCGGTTGGGATAAAACCCCAGCACATGCAAGGATCGCCCGTTTTCTGTGGTGCTCAGTTCCACCCCCGGCACAATTTCCAGCACATCCCCCGCCGCTGAGAACGCCTCATCCCAGCCCGCCAGGGTGTCGTGATCGGTAATGGCTAACGCCTTGACTCCCGCCGTGGTCGCCTCTTTCACCAGATCTGCTGGGGAGAGAGTACCGTCGGAATAGGTGGTGTGGTTGTGCAGGTCGAGCATGGGGAAAATGGGGAAAATGGGGAGTCGAGAGGATGTGTGGCAAGATTTTGCGCCTAGGCCGTCGCTTCCGCCAAAGCTTGCGTGATTAACGTCTTGGCCTTTTCATCTAGGGTAATCCAATCAATCTCACCATCGGCTTCCACCAAGCCAGCATCTACCGTAACGGGTTGATCGGGAACATAATTCACAAAGCAGAGACGAAAGCACAGTTCCCACACATCCAGGGTGACCACCCGGTCGCCTTGGGTGAGGCGGAGGTGGTAGATCGGGGTAGGGGTGGGCAACTGGCGCAGGGCTTGTTCCAGGTCAGGAGCCGTATCGGCATCGGCCTGATCCAGTTGAGCGGCCAACTCGGCCACCTGCTGTTTTTGGGCGTCGGTGGTGCCCTCCGGCCAGTGTTGGGCCTGGGTATATTCGCTCTGCCAGTCTAGGTTTTCCGTGGCTTTTCGGAGGTTGTCGATGATGCGGATGAGACAGGGCTGCATCAGATGGCTGGCGAGGGCGTGGTCGCGGTCGGTGGCAAAGGTGGGCAGCATAGACACCTACTCCCTAAAGTAGCCATCTTACCGATGCTTGTTACGGATGGTTGCAGGGCTTCGCTACGGTGGCAAAATCTAGGCGATAAGTTGGTTACCAAGCTTAGACCCCAGCCAAGATCACAAAGACCCCTGCTAGACATAGTCCTAGGCTAACCAGGGTTGCCCAGATTGGGGCCACAATCGGGATGGCCTGTCGCTGGGAACTCAGGCCAATGGTGGCGACATCGACCCAAACCACGCCATCATTGCGCCGTCGCCAGCCAGACACGGTGACGGCTCGGCCTATCCATGGCTTCAGGGGAGACGGGGTGGGGCGCAAGGCCCACAGCATCGGTTGGGGGGAAGAAAAGCCCAGTTTCACCAATCCATCGAAAGTCTTGAGATACAGGGTATGGGAGAAGAACCCTTTGTCTTGGTTAGTACCTAGGGGGTTGATCAACGTGCCCGAAAGCCGACAGGGTTCCCCTTCCACGGGCAGTTGATCCGGTTTTCCCAGCAGCCATTTGGCGTCGGAAACGGGGGCTTGAGTGGTGGGAATATCGGGGTAGAGGGTGTTGATTCGGGTCAACAGCCCCAGGCCCAGCCCTAGCAGAATGCCACCGTAGAGCAAGCTTTCATCCTGGTACCACCAGCTCAGGCGGTACCAATTCAGCCGCAGCACCAGCCCCCCCACAAACCAAAAGATCAGGGCAATGCCACTGCCGAGAATCAGGCCCAACACCGGACTTTTTTGGCACATCAGCCGAGGCAGCGAGACCGTAGGCAGAATCGGCAGCGTCGGCTCGGTCAGATCCAGGGTCGGTTGCTGTCGCTGGATGGCCCGCTGGTTGAGCCAGTGCAGGCGCTCCCCCAGGGGAGGATGGGACGCTCCACCCACGAGCCAGTGGCGATAGGGGTTGATCCAGTCATTCAGTACCGTGGCCGATTCGCCCAGGGTCGGGATCAAGCTGCCGGGGCTGAGGGCCGATTGGGGACTCAGGGGCATCAAAATATCCAAGCTTTCCCAAAGGGGATGTAGATGGCTCCGCTGGGCCAGGTGAGCCGGAAGCTGAAGCGTCAGCCAGCGTAACCGTTGCTGCTGGAGGTCGGGCCGTTGGGTAAGGGCTTCAACTCGGTGATCCGCCCAGTCGCTGCGCCGTCGGGAGAGCCACAGCAAGCCTCGCCGCAAACTCCAAAATAAGCCATAGCAAAGGCAGGCCATACCCCCCAAAGCCACCTTGGGAAACCGACGGGAAGCCCCCTCGCTCCACTGGGCCAAACGCCCGCTCAGGACGTGGAAGATCACCAGCCATCCCCCCAGGCCAGAGAGGACGGCTGTGGTCTGGTTCACCATGTGGGCGAGTTCATAGGCATAGAACATTCCTAACAGCTCATCATCACCGCTATCCAGTAGCCCCTGACTCACCACAATGCGCAAATGACGAGGCCGCCAACCATAGCTAAAACACAGGGGATCTGCCGTCGGCAAAAGGCGCAGTTCCGGCAGATACCATCCCATCTGCTGGCATTGTTGCCGCAGCCGTTTGAGGATCTCTGGATGTGTCCCTTGCAGTTGGCGGGTGGTTAAAGGACGCTGCCCGTAGATTTGGGCTAGGAGATAATCCATCCACCAAGGACTGATTAGCATCGAGCCCAGCACCAGGACAACCATGGGGCGCGTGTAGGATCGAGTCAACAGGGGTAGCCCCCCTAGGCTGATGGGCCAAGTTACCGGGTTCAGCACGGTATTGATTACGCCCAATAGCAGGTGCAGCCCCGTGGTGGATACCCACAGCACCACCACCACCGTGATCATTTGCGCGGCCCAGACCTGGTAGGGGGGACTAATCGGAGAATAACGCTGTCCCTGGCGCTGGCTTGACCGAGGCAGGGCGGTTTGGCCACGGGGTAGAGGTTGGCTACCAGTAGGGATCGGGGCCACTGGAGGATCTGAAATCGCAGCGCCCATCGCCGTCATGTCAGGGAGTTCCGGGTGGGCGGGGGCAGGGTCGGGCGATGCTGCTCCCATCGCTTGATTAAGCCCTTGATAATGAAATAATGAGCCCTGCACCAGGGGGGCATCCATCCCGCCTAAATCTGGCCCGCCTAAATCTGGCCCAAGGCCGGGGGCAACGGGGGGCAGCGGCGACCTAGTTTTGCCCTCATGCTGTGTTTTCCCAGGGACGGCGGTGGCTGGAACGGGAGGTGCCAAGGGGGTAAATCCAGTGGGATCGAACGGCAGCGCTGTGGCTGCTTGGGCGGTGGCAGGTGGATTTATAGCAGGCGAATCCAAGGGCACAAACCCGGTGGCGTCAGCGGTCGTGAACTTGGGTGCTGTAGCATCAGACGTTGCTTGGGGTAAAGGCGGCAGTTTCGCGAGCACCGATTCAGCCCATTGACGCGCCTGGGGAAGCCCGCTCGCCAAGACTTGCTGGCACCCTTGGCGGGCTTGATCAAACTGTCCGAGACGTTTCTGCGCCAGAATCAGCCCCATCTGTCCTTTGATCTGCATGGAGGGTGTGACGGTCGGCAGTTGAATGAGCTGCTGAAACTGATTCAACGCGTCATGATCTTGCCCTTGCTTAAAGGCCAGTACGGCCCGACGATAGAGATCCTCTGCTAGGGCATCCGGTTGGGGCGTCGAGGATCTCGGCCCTGGGCCATGGGGCGGGTGTTGCCGTTCCGAAAACTCAGCCATAGGTCGTTGACGATGTCCATCACATCAGGAGGCCCACAGGACATACTCTAGCCAATCTCGTCCCCATTCCGAATCGGATCGGGGGAGCTGCGCTAGTCAGGGGGGAGGCCAACCCCCTAAACTTAAGACTAGGTAAAGAAATCTAAATCACCTTTGCCGACTGCGAACATGATTGCCTTTTATTTGCTTCTCACAAGCTTTGTGGCCTGGTTTATCAGCATGTTAGCGGGTGGAGGGAGTCCTTTTATCCTCATTCCTCTGATTTCGATTCTCCTTGGTGCCCAAGCCGTAGCCCCCGTCATCACCATCGGGCTGCTGGTAGGCAATGCCCAGCGGGGGCTGTTACTCTGGCCGCATATCGATTGGTCCCTTACCCTTTGGTACATCCCTGGCGCAGCCGTTGGAGCCGCGATTGGCTGCTATGGGCTCACCCATGTCCATGCCGAGGGGCTTCAGTTGGTGTTGGGTTTGGGCCTCATTGTCATGTTCTTGAATGAACTCTTTGGCCCCAAGGAGAGTCGATTCAACGTCAAAACCTGGCACTTCCTGCCCTATGCCCTCGTCAACGCCATTGGGTCGGGGCTCATTGGCAGCACGGGTCCGGCGATGAATCCCCTCTACTTCAGCTATGGCCTAGAAAAAGAAGCCATGGTGGCCACCAAGGCCGTGCATAAGGTGGCCCTCCACTTGCTCAAAATCATGGCCTATGCCGGACTCGGCACCCTGAGCCTCCAGCACTTAGCCTACGGTTTAGTCATTGGTCTTGGGGCCATCCCGGCTAACTGGCTCGGCAAAATCGTTCTAGCCAAACTTTCGGCTGACCAATTTCGGCAACTGGTCTACACCTTCGTCGCCTTCAGCGGCCTGTTGATGATTTGGCAGCAGCGCAGTCTGCTGGCCTTTTGGTAGAGTCCTTGTGGCTGAGGATCGAGGCCTGACCGCCAGCCCCTTCAGTCGCTACCGATGTCGCTACCGATCAAGATCCAACAGTTGTCCAACAAACTGATACAGGTCGGTTTCATCGGCCCCCCCCAGTTGTCGATCCTTGAGATCCGTCAGCCCTAGGGCCAGCGGTTCGGCCTTGCTTTTATAGTCGTGGTGGGCGGCCAGCATATCCATAAAAATGGCCTGTTCAATGGCTAAACGGTTTTGCCCTTCAACAATGGGGGTTTGATAGGCCACGGCCTCGGCATCGTATTTCAGCAGCACAAACAGCGCCTCGCTGCTCTCCCGAAGTTCCTCCTGTAGGCTACGGGTATCGAGTTCCAGTCGATCAAAGCCCACCTGTCCGGTAATCCGCAGTTCCAAAATGGGATTCAGCGCACCTTCCGGCAGGCGTTTCATCCCGGCTACCACAGCCTCGTGACATTGGGCGCGTAGCTCATCGACCGTCTCGTCACCCTTGGCCGACACCTCCAGACGGAGAATGGGGCGTTGAACGTAATCGGTTTGCAGTTCCGGGCGTAAACCCTGATCCGTTACCTCAACTAGATAAGCTCCCCGGCGATGGACGCTTTCTTCTACATTGTTCGCCTCCAGGGATCCGGGGTTAAACACCCAGCCCTCGGCCTCATACTGGCGATGGATGTGCCCCAGGGCCAAGTAATCCACCCCCGCCGCCCGGAGGGGAAGCAGATCGGTATAGCGCAACGCCCCAGCGTAGCGGGCAATTTGGCCTTCCAGACCGTGGTGAAACATCAGCACCGTTGTGTCAGGGCCGGGGGGTAGATCCTGAATGGCCGCTGCCATCTGTTCAATCGCTCTGGGTGCCGTCGATCCATACCAGTTTGACCCAATCACCCGCACGCCGCAGTCCAGGTCATAGTAGCTGCCCGTGCGCGTTTGGGGATTCCAGGGCACCAAAAAATCTCCCCCCAGTTTGGGATCTTGGGGCTCCAGCAACATTAGCAACCCCCACTCCGAAAGATACTTCAGCCAACTGGTGGTCGTGCCGTAGGGGCGGTTATCGTGGTTGCCCTCAATGGCAAAGACCGGAATATTGGCTTTTTGTAGCGCCTGGAGGCAGATCTGCGCCTGGTTGAGGGTGGCAGGCTTAATGTTGCGGTGCTCGAAGAGATCCCCCGCAATTACGACGAAATCAACCTCGGCCTGGACGGCGTACTTGTCCAGGGTGGCTTGCAGGGCGTAGAAAAAATCCTTGGTACGCTCCGGACTGTTGTAGCGGTCAAACCCCAGGTGAATATCGGCAATGTGCAGAAATCGAGTCATGGGGTACCCTCCAGTAGCGCCCTAGACCGGGGACGACTCCGCCGCCAGTTCCTCCAACCGTTCCTGCTGATCCCGGCTAACACAGGATTCGACTAAATCGTCGATGTCCCCTTCTAGAACAGGAACCAGGGTAAAGTTTTGGTTGAGGCGATGGTCGGTGACGCGGTTATCTTTGTAATTATAGGTGCGGATTTTTTCAGAGCGATCCCCACTGCCCACCTGGGAACGCCGCATGGAGGTCACAGCATCCTGCTGTTCCCGCAGCTTGATTTCGTAGAGCTTGGCCCGCAGAATTTGCATGGCCCGCTCCCGGTTTTTAAGCTGGGAGCGCTCCTCCGTACAAAAGACCCGGATACCCGTGGGTTTGTGAAACAGGTCAACGGCGGTTTCCACCTTGTTCACGTTTTGCCCCCCAGCTCCACCGGATCGAGCCGTAGTCAGTTCGATATCCTTCGGGTCGATCTCGACTTCTACATCGTCCACCTCTGGCATAATCGCCACCGTGGCCGTTGAGGTATGGACTCGTCCCCCCGCCTCGGTGACGGGTACCCGCTGCACCCGATGCACTCCAGCCTCAAATTTAAGCTTGCTGTAGACCCGATCCCCAGCAATTTCTAGGATGGCCTCCTTAAAGCCCCCCATGTCCGCCGCCGATTCGCTCAGGAGCTTCACAGTCCAGCCCTGGCTTTCCGCATAGCGAGAATAGAGGCGGACGAGATCCCCGGCCCAAATACTGGCCTCATCGCCCCCAGCCCCGGCCCGAATTTCCAGCATGATGTTCTTGTCATCATTGGGGTCACGGGGCAGCAACAACACCTTCAGTCGCCCCTCTAGGGTCACTAGGCGTTCCTCTAATTCGGACACCTCTAAAGCCGCCATTTCCCTTAGGTCAGGATCGCTGGCGGATTCTTTGTAGACTTCCCTCGCCCCCGCCAACTCTTCTTTGGTCTGTTTCCACTCCTCGTAAGCGTTGACGGTCTCTTCCAGGGAAGAACGGGATTTGGCAATGCGCTGAAACTCATTGGGATCCTGCGCGACATCAGGATCCGCTAGCCTGCGGGTTAGATCTTGGAAAGTTTGCTCAACAGAATTGAGCTTTTCAATCAAATACGCTTCAGCCATGGTGTTCAACGCCTGCCCTATGCCAAAGGAAAACTAACCGCCTTACGTCTCTCCATCCAGCGAGCCTGGTCCGTCAGGATGGCAACCAACACCCTCCACCCATCGATTTTAAATATCAGGGATGGAAGCCGATGGTGCGTAGGAACTGGGGCTAAGCCTTATCTTCGGCCTTGGTTGCAGAGGTATCCGCCATACCATACTTGCGCAGGAAGCGCTCCACTCGACCCTCGGTGTCAATAATTTTCTGGGTGCCCGTGTAGAAGGGGTGATTTCCCGACCACACATCGACGTGGAGTTCAGGCTTGGTAGAGCCCACGGTCATAATTTCCTGACCATCACAGAAGACCTTGGCCTCTGGATACCAGGTGGGATGAATGTCAGACTTAGCCATAGATCGTGCCAAAAATGATAGACATAAAAGAACATCGATCCTCCCAAGAGGGAGGCCCAGAACATTAGCGTTTCGAGAACTGGGGAGCCTTGCGAGCTTTTTTCAATCCGTACTTCTTCCGCTCCTTAGCCCGAGGATCGCGGGTGAGATACCCTTCCACCTTAAGGGGCTTGCGGTTTTCCGGGGCCAGTTCACACAGTGCCCTTGCCACACCAAGGCGAATGGCATCGGCCTGTCCGGTCAATCCACCGCCTTTGACGTTGACCAAAATGTCGTAGTCGTTTTCCAGACCCAGGACTTCCAGGGGAGCCTTGGTGGACATCAGGTAGGCCGGGTTGAACTGCAAATACTCATCACCGGGACGCTTGTTGATGGTGAGTTGTCCGCTACCGGGCACTAGACGCACCCGAGCAATGGCAGACTTGCGGCGACCGGTACCCCAGTACACAGCGCGTTCAGATTTATCGGTGACCTGCATTACTTCACTTCTCCAGGAATCGTGTTGATAACAAGGGTTTGGGGAGACTGAGCTTGATGGGGATGATCTGGCCCAGCATACACTTTGAGCTTCGTGAACTGTTGACGACCCAAGGTGGTTTTGGGCAGCATTCCCTTCACCGCTTGCTCAATAATTCGACCAGGGATACGCGCCTGAAGTTTGTCAAAGGTCTCGGTTTTCATCCCGCCCGGACGCCCAGAGTGGCGACGGTAGAGTTTAGTTGTCGATTTGCGACCCGTCACTACTACCTTGTCGGCGTTCACCACAATTACAAAGTCCCCAGTATCCATATTAGGGGTGAAGGTTGGCTTGTTCTTGCCCCGCAGAATGGTGGCAATTTCCGTCGCCAGACGGCCTAGCCGCTGACCTTCTGCGTCAATCACGTACCACTGGCGATCAATGGTCGCTTGGGGGGGGATGTAGGTTTTGGTTGTCATAGCACTGTTATCCGTTGTTTAGGCATTCTTTCGAGAGCATCCGCACAAACCCTAGGTTTGGTTGACTAGGCAGCAACCGTACCCAGATAAAACTGAGGCTGGGCATCAAACCACAGATCGCGGGGAAAGGGAGAGGGGTGATAGCCTACCCTCAGCAGGCATAATCCCTGGGCCGGAGCGGAATATTTGACCCGTTCCCGTTGCCGCTCCTGCCAAAGTTGGTGAAAGCTTGCGGGAGACATTTCCCCCTGACCTACTTTGACCACCAAGCCCATAATCAGCCTTACCATACCGTATAGAAATCCCTTGGCCTGGAGTTCTACCGTGAGGAAATCCCCCCGGCGTTGGCACAGTGCCTCCTGAAGATCGACCCAGGAATGGGGCTTACCAGAGCGCGCCCGGTGAAAGGCGGTCATGTCGTGGTAACCCACCAGTGTATCCAGCGCAGCTTGAATTCGCCCTTGGTCAAGATCGTGGTGGTGGTAGTGCCACACAAAGGGGCGTACAAACAGGTTGGGGCAGGATCCAGTGTATAGGGTATAGCGGTATCGTCGCCACTGGGCCGAGAACTGAGCGTGCCATGACTCCCCCACCCGCACCGAAGCACGAACAAGGATGTCCTGGGGCAAACGACCATTCAAAACATCGGCCCAACGGTGGGCAGGAATAAAGGCCGGGGCGTCAAAGTGAGCCACTTGGGCCGCCGCATGAACCCCTGTATCGGTACGTCCGGCACCGCTGACCCGAATGGGATAACCTACCACGGCAGCTAGTGCCTGCTCCAGTTCTCCCTGCACGGTTCGAGCATTGGGTTGCCACTGCCAGCCATGGAGTTGACTGCCCACATACTGCACAACCAGGGCGACCCGTTGAGTCGGTTGGCCAAACTCAACGGGGTTAGCCGCAAGGCTACGCTGGATGGGAGAACGCTTTTCCATGGTTCGCAGGAACACCACCGGGAAGATGCTTAGGTGAGCTCAATGATGGCCATCTCGGAGTTATCTCCCCGACGGCTGACGGTTTTCAGGATGCGGGTATAACCACCCTGGCGATCTGCGTAGCGCTCTGGGGCTTCGGTGAACAGAGCGTGGACAAGCTGCTTGTCGTAGATATAGCCAAGGGCGCGGCGACGGGAGGAGAGAGAACCATCCTTAGCTAGGGTGATCATTCGATCCGCTTCCTCTCGCACCGCTTGGGCACGGGCTTTGGTGGTGGTGATTCGCCCATGGCGGATCAGTTCGGTAGTAAGTGCCCGAAGCAGGGCTTTGCGCTGATCGGCAGGCTTACCTAGTTGATGAACGCGACAACGGTGGCGCATAACTCTTAAACTCAGGTGAACAATAGAAAAACAACGATGACAACTCACAGTACCGCTGGGGCAAACGGCGAGACGATAGCCCTAGGCAGTTTTAGACGCCTTTTCTACGGGCAGAGTAATTCCCAACCGCTCCTGGAGGGCTTCGATCACTTCCTCCGCTGACTTTTGACCAAAATTCTTGATCTCTAGGAGGTCTTCTTGGCTAAAGTCCAACAGATCGGCAACAGAGTTGATTTGAGCCCGCTTGAGGCAGTTGTAGGCCCGCACCGACAACCGTAATTCCTCGATGGGAATCTGGTTGTTCGGATCGTCGGTTTCCTTTTCCTCATCGTCAAACTTGGGCTCAAGGGTGACATCCTTCAGCGGCATGAAGAGGTTAACCAGGATATCGGCAGCTTGGCTCATGGCCTGCTGGGGGGTAATGCTGCCGTTTGTCCAGATATCCATGGTGAGCTGGTCTTTCTGCATAGATCCAGAAACGACGACTTCGTCAGCGGTGTAATTGACTTTGCGCACGGGCATGAACACCGAGTCAATCTGGATAAAGTCGAGGGCGGTCGCATCATCCTTACTGCGATCCACCGCTCGATAGCCGTGGCCCCGCTCAATGCGAAACTCCATTTCGAGGGTATGTCCATCGGCCACAGTGGCAATGTATTGATCAGAGTTGACAACCTCAACCTCGGAGGGTAAGTCAAAGTGACCAGCGGTCACTCGCGCTGGCCCTTGAACCAGCAGCCGACCAATTTGGGACTGGCTGGAGTGACTTCTGAGGATGATCTCCTTCATGTTGAGGAGAATATCCAGCACGTCTTCTCGAACGCCAGTAATGGTAGAGAACTCATGGGTTGCCCCAGCAATCCGTACGGCGGTAATCGCGACGCCCTCTAGGTTGGAGAGCAAAACTCGCCTAAGCGCATTGCCTACGGTAATACCCTGACTACGCTCCAGGGGCTCAATAACAAAGCGCCCATACTGCCCTTGATCGGGCTCTACTACTGACTCGATGCAATCTACATGAAACTGTGCCACGGTGCCGCCTCCCTTTATCCTCGATAGACCTAGCTGGACAAATCAATTATCCCAGCACCCTAAACCCTCCGACGCTTGGGGGGACGACAGCCATTGTGGGGAATGGGCGTGACATCACGAATCAGGGTGATCTCTAGACCAGCTCCCTGGAGGGCTCGAATCGCGGTTTCACGTCCCGCACCGGGGCCACTGACCATCACCTCAATTTGGCGCATCCCTTGATCCATGGCGCGTCGAGCCGCACTGTCGGCGGCGGTTTGAGCGGCAAAAGGGGTTCCTTTCTTGGCTCCTTTAAACCCGCTAGAACCCGCTGATGCCCAGGAAATGGCTTCCCCCGACTGGTCGGTGATGGTCACAATCGTGTTGTTAAACGTGGAGCGAATGTGGGCAACGCCGCTGGGGATATTCTTTTTACTCTTGCGTGGACCCGTTTTTCGAGTTGGTTTGGCCATGGTGCTGTCACTAAATCACTGTAAACATCGACAATTAATAGACAGTCAAAAAACTCGCTACGGATGTCAGCGAGCTTTACCTATCACAGGCGCTTTGAGCCAAAACCCAAAGCTAGGGTTGGGGGATTACTTCTTGGGCGCTTTCTTCTTGCCAGCCACCGTACGACGGGTACCGCCTCGACGGGTGCGAGAATTGGTGCGAGTCCGTTGTCCCCGAACGGGTAGCCCCGCCCGATGACGACGCCCACGATAGGAGCCAATGTCCATCAAACGCTTGATGTTCATGCTCTCTAGACGGCGAAGATCCCCTTCCACCTGGTAGTCGCTCTCAACGGCATCCCGTAACTTAGCAACATCCATATCGGTGAGATCTTTCACCCTGATATCAGGGTTGACACCCGTTTTCTCTAGAATTGCTTTGGAGCGGGTCAGGCCAATACCATAGATATAGGTCAGGCCAATTTCAACTCGTTTGTCGCGTGGCAAGTCCACGCCTGCTATCCGTGCCACCTAAACTATCTCCCCAAACGTTGAGCTTAAAATCTCACAGCATTGATGCTGATGGCTAAAGTCGCGTCTCACACAGCCGCCTAGCGCCAAAGGCACCAATCCAAGAGGGCGACAGAGCGTTCCCGAAACTATCCAATTCCCACACTACACTCGGTAAACCCATGGCCTACCCTCCTAAACCTCGCTAACCTTGGCGTTGCTTGTGCTTAGGATTAGAACAAATCACCATGACTCGCCCTCGGCGGCGAATCACCCTACACTTGTCGCACATTTTGCGAACAGACGCACGGACTTTCATGTCCAACTCGCACTTCACTTCACTACAGAATTGCTATCCTAGCAAAGGGATGCCCCAATCGTCAAATGATGATTTTGAGCCTTTCCAGGCATTGAGGATCCCCGCTCCCCGCTCACGAACCCTGGATTAACGGAACCTGGCCATTGACCTTTAGATGGTTGAGCGCTTGTGAAGTCCCGGTGAATGGATGGAGGGGGACAGGCTGTGGAATAGCTGTGGGGAATTAAAAAACCCGCGCAGGGCGGGTTTTGGGTTGACGGGGATGGTGAGAGCGGGTTAAGCCTCTCGTTTTAAAGCAGCCTCGACCTGCTTCAATTCTTGTTCAACGCGAGTTCTGAGTTTTTCGGGCAGGGGACGATTGGGATAGGAACTGTAGTGGCCAGCAATGGCATTGAGAGCCGTACGCATAGTGGTGAAGGAGCTGAGGGTCGCCACGGAGGCATCCCGGCGGTAGCGAGAAGCAAAGTCACTAATGACCACTTTGGCCGTTGCTTGGGCCTCTGCCTTGGCGGGATCGTCGTCGGGGAGAGTGATGGCGGTTCTGAGGCTATCCACCAGCATGAGGGTATCTTGGCGATAGTCCCCAGAGAGCATACCGCTAGTGCCAGCGCTACAGCCAGTTAGGCCAATGACCGCAACAAGCATCAGCGCAAATAAGCGGGAAAGTAAGGTTTTCATAGGCGTCTTTGAAGGATTTCAAGGCCGAACGACCAGCGATCAGGGCCGATTAAGCGTCATTCAGGTCTTCTTATTTTATATTGAGCGGTGGTCTCCACGACTCTCTGAGCTAAATCGATCCATGAGCCCACCCTGCGATCCGGCCATGGGGGCGAACGAGAAATTGATCAATCGCCTGAGAATCGCCTGAGACAAGTGCTTTTGACCTTGGTAACTAGGGTTTGTGTCCGTCTTCAGGCGGGATAGATCCGCAGACGTCGATTGGGTTCTTCACCGCAACTGAGAGACTTCAGACGATAGTGCTCCGCCAGTTCGTGCTGCATTTTCCGAATTCGGGCCGAACGGGGCAGTAACTCGACGGGCTGTCCCTTGGGAATCACAATTTGCTCCACGGCGAGGCGGGCTTCCTCTAGGGCTTCTAGCTCATCTTCGCCGCCATTGCGGGTAAAGAGTTCGAGGTTAAGGTCTTCAGGGCTGTCGTCCAAGCGCAGCAACCGTTGTAGAGCGCGGGTAATTTGGGGGATGCTGTTCGACTTCACTAAATGTACGGGCAGATGCCGTCCCTGGGCCATGTGTTTGAGCTTGGCCTGGGTTTTGCTGTGGGAACGCAGGGCCAACACTGCATCGGCACTATCTAAATCCTTGGTGATGATCAGCGGCATTCCCAGGGTTTGAATGACCCGTTCAATTTGATGACGGCTGACACCATAGGGATAGAGGCGCAGGAGATCCTCGCCATTGGGGCCGAGATCGTCTCGATCCTCTGCCGTTTCCAGCAGATCCATCCATTCCGATGCAGGTTTGGGCAAGGGATCATCGCTACCCAAACTGGCTCTGAGGTAGTGGCTACCCTGGCTGTGACGGCCTGGGGCGGCAAGGCTGGCGGGAGTAGGGCTGGGCGGTGTCATTTGGCCTGCGGCTCGCCACCCCATCCCTGACCGAGAGGGTTTGGCCACCTCCCGACCGGATCCGGGCAATTCGTGGGTGATCATGACCCGTTGCTGTTCGTCCAGGGTGCGCACTTGCATCCCCGGTTGCCGTCCTCGCAGCAGATTATCGATGGTCATCGTGACATCGTCGTGGATGACCCACCGCTGCCGTTCTAGCATTTCCACGGCAATGTCGAAGGTGGGAGGGGCTTTGCGCTCTAGAACGCTTTTTTGGCTGCCCCGGCGTCGGGCTTCCTCGTCCCCCAGGGTGACGGATTGGATGCCACCAATCAAATCCGAAAGGGTGGGGTTTTTAATCAGGTTCTCCAGGCGGTTGCCGTGGGCGGTTCCCACCAGCTGAACGCCCCGCTCAGCAATCGTACGAGCGGCCAAGGCTTCTAGCTCAGTGCCAATTTCGTCAATGACGATCACCTCTGGCATGTGGTTTTCCACCGCCTCGATCATCACCCGGTGCTGCTCCTCTGGGCGGGCCACCTGCATTCGCCGAGCCCGACCAATGGCGGGATGGGGGATATCGCCATCGCCCGCGATTTCGTTGGAAGTATCAATAATGACGACCCGCTTTTGCAAATCATCGGCAAGGACGCGGGCAATTTCCCGGAGGGCCGTGGTTTTGCCCACCCCTGGCCGCCCCAGCATCAAAATCGACTGGCCCGTTTCCACCAAGTCCCGAATCATGCCGATAGTGCCAAAGACGGCTCGGCCCACCCGACAGGTCAGCCCAATCACTGCGCCGGATCGGTTTCGTATGGCGCTAATCCGGTGTAGGGTTTTTTCAATTCCGGCTCGATTGTCGCCGCCAAAGGCTCCCACCCGCTGAATGCAGTGCTCCAAATCGGCGTGGGTAATGGGGGTTTCTGCCAAGTATTCAACGGCACCAAAAAAACGGGCTTCCGGCAAACGTCCCAAATCCAGCACCACTTCCACCAGGGTTTGCCGATTGGGATGTTGTCTTAATAGATCTCGCAGGGCCGGGGGCAAAATATCTAGGAGTTGATCCAGATCGTCCGTCGGGCTGGGGTGAATACTGTGGGCATGAATGTGATCTGGGCTGATACTTGAAGCATGGGCGGGCTGGGCTGGGGCAGACCAATCAACCGCTGAGGATTCGTTGGCCGAAGACTGTTCGCTGTGATCGCTAACCATAGAGTGTTTGGAACCGATGTCCATAATTCTAGGACAATCCACTAAAATCCGCTTTCTCCCCAAGCTACCTTCCCCATGGCGGAGGGCGTGATTTCCTGCCCCTGCTTGATTCCCCCTACCAAGTGCCGCGCCTGATCAATGGCCGCGACCAGATCATCCAAGCCCCCTAGACGGTCTGGAGGTTCTTTCGCTGGGGGCACTGGGCATTGGGAAGAAGTCGATGGATGAGTACCCAAGGTCTCCCCATTAGCGGCCTGGGGCCAAGGCTGAAGCCAGGGTTCGAGGTAGGGCTCCAAGGTTTCTAGCAGAGGCATCATCAGCGTCCGGGCATAACTGCCATAGGCAATCCCTGCCACCCAGGGATGCGGGGTATGGCCTAGGTCATTAGGGTACAATTCTGCCAGCGGGGGACTCAGGGGATTCGCCCGTTTCAACCAGCCCAGTTCCCTAAGTTTATGGACGGTATGGGCATTGGTACCGCCCGCCAGTTGGACATAGCCCGGTAGATCAGCGGCCAGGACTTTTTGGGCCAAACGCAGGGTGGCATGGGTGGTGCCTTTGCCCAAATCACCACTCATAGGGCGACCATCGGTTTGCCAAATCAGCGGCAGGGTGAGGGGTGCCATCAGATGGTGCAACGCTTTCAGATATTCCACGATGTTCGGATTGTCTGGACAACTGACGGAAACCAGCTTGATCTGCCCTCTCCAGGGTTCAAGACGTTGCCACAGGGCGGCGAACTCTCGCTGACGCCCAACGTGGGTATGAATTTCTACGGCATCGACCTGGTTCAGCGCCTCCGGGAGGAAGTCTTCGGGGCGGGCTAGGTGGGCTTGGGCCACGATGTTATCAACCGGACAGACCGCGATGCACCGTCCGCAGCCATAGCACAGGCGAGGAACCACTCCGCCCTGCCCGTGATCTGGGAAATGAATGGCATCGGTTGGACAAATGCTCTCGCAGGGCCGAGGACAATCCGGGGGACAGTGGGCCGCATCAAAAAAGGCCTTGCGAAAGTGGGGATCCGCGCTGTCGTTCAGACTCACCATCAACCAGGGCAAATCATCCTTCAGGCGATGCGTCAGAGCATGGGGCGGCTGGGGAAGAAGGGAATCCCAGGATCCAACGGCACGACTCGCCTGCGCTTCCAGCCGTTTTGCCACGATCATCGCATCGGCTACCCCCTGACGCGCCGCAGCGACAACTGCCACATCAGCGGCAACGTCAACACAGTCCACCCCAGCCAGGGCATACACCATCGCCAACCGACGAATGGTCGGCATATCCTGATAGCTCGCACCACAAATCAACTTAACCCACTGCCCTGTCTGTAGCGAACGGTAGGGCGATGGCAACACGACATCGGTGGTAGATGGCAGGAAGGGCACGTCAAACGGTTCCGCTTGACCTAGAGCGAGTTCGCCAAGGGTTCCCAGCTAAAGTAGCGCTCTCCACCCATTTCCACGACGACTCGCACGCGGGGCTCGACTTGGGGCAAATTCACCAGATAGGCCAGTTCTTGACGGGAAAGAATATGTCCTTCGATCAGCCACAGCACCATGCCCTTCGCCTTGGGAGCCAGGGTTTCTAGGCGATAGGTCAACATCGGCGGCACAAAATAGGTGTAACCCACGGCGGCGGAATTGCCCACAGTCTTCTTGCCCAAGTGGGGCGGACGCACCCCGTGAACATCGGTCAAATAGGCGGCAATATCGCCTAGCCCTCGGGCCGTGAGGTTCATCGTTTCATAGCCCTTGGCCTTCAGCCGACGCTCATAGCGACCCTCAAAGCCGCCTTCTAAGGGCATTCGCACCGCAATGGCCCGGTGGGTTTCAACGTCACGAATGAACCCTTTACCAGTGGTCAATAACGCCATACTCGCCCTCAAGTCGTCGATAACAATGGTTGATTCCAAGATTCAGAACCCTGTCCAGTAGTCCTAGGCAGAGCGCAAGGCCCGCGTTTCTCTCAGACTACAGTCCCAACACTACAGAAATTGTAATGCCATTGCGGCGGGATATCGACGGCAATTCACCCAGGATTCCCTAGGGTTGCGATAATCAGGGCTAATCACTGGATTTTTCACCGTCTTGCCGCAAGTGTGGCTCCCGCTGTGCCGTCAAGCCGACTGAATCGTCCTGTCCTGATCGCCTATCCAAAAAACTTTTGTTGTGACTATAGACATATCCATTTGAGGACTGTAATATAGTAAATCGCCGCTGAAATGGATACTGAGGGGTCAGCGCACCACTCAAGTCCTGGCAAATGGCTGTTTCGGTTCAGGGCCAGATAACGGCTGAGATCTTTACAGGTCTTCTCCTTGAGCCTTCAGA
Organism: Phormidium sp. FACHB-1136; assembly: GCF_014697375.1. GTDB lineage: Bacteria > Cyanobacteriota > Cyanobacteriia > Phormidesmidales > Phormidesmidaceae > Nodosilinea. The sequence goes on along the minus strand of NZ_JACJRS010000044.1, from coordinate 25,634 downwards.
AGCCAGCTTTCTTTTGAATAGTGACCAATCGAGTCAAGGAAGCTCACTGAGCTTTCGCGTCTGAGTGACGTTCAAAAGTTGACGTAGTTGAGATGCGCATCAGCCTTCTGAGAAGGTGAAAGCGCATTTTGTAGTGTGTAAGTTAGGGAGAAAGGCTGTGGCAGTCGGTATTCTCGGCAAAAAGCTGGGCATGACCCAAATATTTGATGACGCGGGGAACGCCGTCCCGGTCACTGTCGTCCAGGCTGGGCCTTGCGTAGTCACGCAGGTGAAGACTCCAGATACCGATGGCTATGCGGCGATTCAGGTCGGTTTTGATGAAGTGGCCGAAAAAGCCCTCAACAAGCCCGAACTGGGGCACCTGGCAAAATCCGGCAGCGCCCCCCTGCGCCACCTCAAGGAGTATCGGGTGGATGCGGCGGACGGTTACGAACTCGGCCAAGCCATCACCGCTGAATCCTTCGCGGCTGGCCAGCTCGTGGACGTGACGGGCAAGAGCATCGGTCGTGGGTTTGCGGGCTATCAAAAGCGCCACAACTTCCGTCGTGGCCCCATGGCCCACGGTTCCAAGAACCACCGTCTGCCTGGTTCCACCGGAGCAGGTACCACCCCTGGCCGTGTCTATCCCGGTAAGCGGATGGCGGGTCAGTTGGGCAACACCCAGGTGACGGTTCGGAAGCTGGAAGTGGTGCGGGTAGACAACGAGCGTAACCTGCTGCTGATTAAGGGCGCAGTTCCGGGCAAACCCGGTGCGCTGTTGAGTGTTGCCCCGGCCAAGTGGGTGAAGGCCTAGTCCCTCAAGCATTGAGATGGGCCATTTTTGAGAGACTTTCGGAGTTGTAGGGATAGGTCAAGACAATGGTTGAGTGCGCCGTAAAAAACTGGGAGGGCCAAGAGGCTGGCAGCGCGACTTTGGATCTCAAGGTCGCCAGCGAAGAAACTGCCTCTCACATCGTCCACCGTGCCCTGGTGCGGCAGATGCATAACGCACGGCAAGGAACGGTATCCACCAAAACCCGCGCCGAAGTGAGCGGGGGTGGTCGTAAGCCTTGGCGTCAAAAAGGTACGGGTCGGGCGCGGGCTGGCTCCAACCGTTCTCCGCTGTGGCGGGGCGGTGGTGTCACCTTCGGCCCCAAGCCTCGCGATTTCAGTGTCAAGATGAACCGCAAGGAGCGGCGTCTGGCTCTGCGTACCGCGTTCCAAAGCCGGGTGGATGACCTGATTGTGGTCGAAGCCTTCGCCGATAAGTTCGAGCGTCCTAAGACGAAGGAACTGATCGAAGCTTTGGGCCGCTGGGGCGCGGATGTGGAGGGCAAAATCCTGCTCATCATCTCCGAAAAGCAGGAACTGGTTTACCTGTCTGCCCGCAACATCGAAAACGTCAAGCTGATCACGGCGGCGAATCTCAACGTCCATGACCTGCTTGTCGCTGACCAGATTGTAATTACGTCCCCCGCCCTTGAGGCCATTCAGGAGGTTTACTGTGACTAATACTGCGCCAACCCTGGCTGACATCATTCGTCGCCCCCTGGTGACTGAGAAGGCTACCCTACTGCTGGAAAATAACCAGTACGTCTTCGAGGTGGATCCCCGCGCCACCAAGTTTGATATTGCGGACGCCATCGAAGAACTGTTTGAGGTCAAGGTGGTCTCTGTGAACACCTACAACCCTCCCAAAAAGAAGCGCCGCTATGGTCGCTTTGTGGGCAACCGGGCTCACTACAAGCGGGCCATTGTCACCCTCGCCGCTGGGGACTCCATTCCCCTCTTCCCCGATCTCTAAGGAATTTGATCTTAGAGACTTCCGCAACCTTTGCCGTGTAGCCAGCAAGTATTTCCATGGGCATCCGTTCTTACCGACCTTATACCCCGGGCACGCGTGAGCGAACTGTATCCGAGTTTGCCGAAATCACCCGCAGTGAACCCGAAAAGTCGCTGACTCGCTCCAAGCATCGTCCCAAGGGGCGCAACAACCGGGGTGTGATCACCTGCCGCCATCGCGGCGGTGGCCACAAGCGCCTCTACCGGGTGATCGATTTTCGCCGGGATAAAGTCGGCGTTCCCGCCAAGGTCGCCTCCATCGAGTACGACCCCAACCGCAACGCCCGCATTTCCCTACTCCACTACGAAGATGGGGAAAAGCGTTACATCCTGGCTCCCGCTGGCTTGGCCGTGGGCAGCACCGTGATCTCTGGCCCGGATTCGCCTTTGGAAGTCGGAAACGCGCTGCCTCTGTACAAAATTCCCCTCGGTACCACGGTTCACAACATCGAGATGCAGCCTGGAAAAGGCGGTCAGATGGTGCGTTCCGCTGGGGCAGGTGCCCAGGTAGTAGCCAAGGAAGGGGACTATGTCACCCTGAAGCTGCCGTCTACGGAAGTGCGGATGGTGCGGCGCGAGTGCTACGCCACCATTGGCCAAGTGGGCAACGCCGATGTGCGGAACGTCAGCCTGGGTAAAGCGGGGCGTAAGCGCTGGTTGGGCCGTCGTCCCGAAGTGCGCGGTAGCGTGATGAACCCGGTGGATCACCCCCACGGTGGTGGTGAAGGTCGGGCTCCCATTGGCCGCTCTGGGCCTGTTACCCCTTGGGGTAAGCCTGCTCTGGGCTTCAAGACCCGCAAGAAGAAGAAGGACAGCGACAAGTATGTGGTGCGGAAGCGCCGTCGGGTGTCCAAGCGGGGACGCGGTGGACGGAATGCCTAGGCTGGGCAATGGACGTAATTGGACGGTATCAGATTGTTGTGTAGGGACTGAATCATGTCGCGCTCGTTGAAAAAAGGGCCTTTTGTGGCTGACCACTTACTCTCAAAAGTTGAAGCCCTCAATGCGAAGGGCGACAAGCAGGTGATTAAGACCTGGTCGCGGGCTTCGACAATTCTGCCCCAAATGATTGGGCACACCATCGCCGTCCACAACGGTCGTCAGCATGTTCCCGTCTACGTGACGGAGCAAATGGTGGGGCACAAACTGGGTGAGTTCGCCCCCACGCGAACCTTCCGAGGCCATGCCAAAAGTGATAAAAAAGCGCGTCGTTAGGTAGAGGAAGTTAGAGACATGGCTGTAGATACCTCTGAGCAGGTTAAGGCAGTAGCCAAATATGTCCGGATGTCGCCCCGCAAGGTTCGTCGGGTGCTCGATCAAATCCGGGGCAAAAGCTACCGCGAAGCGCTGATTATCCTGGAGTTCATGCCCTACAAGGCCTGTGAACCCATCATCAAGGTGCTGCGGTCGGCGGTGGCCAACGCTGAGCACAACAATGGCCTTGATCCGGCGAATCTGGTGATCAGCGAGGCCTTCGCCGATGCTGGCCCGACCCTGCGCCGCTTCCGCCCCCGTGCCCAAGGTCGGGCTTACCAAATCCGTAAACCCACCTGCCACATCACCATCGCCGTTGCTCCAACGGTCGATTAGGGCACCGGGCCAAGGCTTGATTGAGCCCCGTTGAGTATTCAGCACCGTCCTTGCTTCGCAGCAAGCATTCAGCAGCAGTCGTTCAGCAGCACTTTGAAGAGGGTTAGTTCGTGGGACACAAGATTCATCCAACCGGGTTTCGCCTAGGCGTGGTTCAGGAGCACCGCTCCCGCTGGTTTGCGGAGGGGATGCGCTACCCTGAACTGCTCCAAGAGGATCATCGTATTCGCGAGTACGTTCAGAAGACCCTGAACAATGCGGGTATCGCCGACATTCGGATCGAGCGCAAGGCCGATCAGATTGATCTCGAAGTTCGCACCGCCCGTCCTGGGGTAGTGGTGGGCCGAGGCGGTGCCGGGATTGAATCCCTGCGGGTGGGCCTGCAAAAGCTGCTGAAGGACTCCAGCCGTCAAATTCGGGTCAACGTGGTGGAAGTTAGCCGGGTGGACGCCGATGCGGCCCTGGTGGCAGAATACATCATCCAACAACTGGAGCGTCGGGTGTCCTTCCGTCGGGTGGTGCGTCAGGCCATTCAGCGGGCTCAGCGAGCTGGGGTGGAAGGCATCAAAATTCAGGTGAGCGGTCGTCTGAACGGCGCGGAAATCGCCCGGACGGAGTGGACTCGCGAAGGCCGAGTGCCCCTACACACCCTGCGGGCCGATGTGGACTACGCCTACACCACCGCCCAAACCACCTACGGCATCCTGGGCGTCAAGGTGTGGATCTTCAAGGGTGAGATCATCCCCGGCCAAGAAGAGCAGGCTCCGGCTCCTAGCAATGCCCAGCCTCGTCGCCGTCAGCCTCGCCGTCGCCAGCAATTTGAAGATCGCTCCAACGAAGAATAACGGCTGACCCGACGTTTTCTCGAACTAACTTTTGACCTGTGAATTGACGAGTGCCGAGCCATGCTTAGTCCAAAACGAACAAAATTTCGCAAGCAGCACCGTGGTCGTATGCGCGGAATGGCCCAGCGGGGCAGCGACATCAGCTTTGGGGATTTTGCCCTTCAGGCCACCGAGCCCTGCTGGTTGACCTCCCGCCAAATTGAGGCCGCCCGTCGTGCCATGACCCGCTATGTTCGCCGGGGTGGGAAAATCTGGATCCGAGTGTTCCCCGATAAGCCCGTCACCATGCGCCCCGCTGAAACCCGGATGGGTTCCGGTAAAGGGAACCCCGAATACTGGGTGGCCGTGGTGAAGCCCGGTCGAATTGTCTTTGAAATTGCTGGGGTGCCCGAGGCAACGGCCCGTGAAGCCATGCGACTGGCGGCCTTCAAGCTTCCCTTCAAGACCAAGTTTATTGTTCGAGACAGCAAGGAGGCCTAGGTTATGGCATTGCCCAAGATTAAAGAGGCGCGGAGCCTGAGTGATGCTGAGCTGCTAGAGGCCATCGTTGAAACCAAGCGCGACCTGTTCCAGCTTCGGTTTAAAAAGGCGACTCGCCAGCTTACGAAGGAAGTCCATCAGTTTAAGCACGCTCGCCATCGTCTCGCTCAGTTGATGACGGTGCTCCGGGAACGGGAACTCGCCGCCGCTCAAACGGACGATGCGACTGCGGCGACAGCAGAATCGGTATCAGCATAGGGGAGATAGGGAATCCAGATGGCGGTTAAAGAACGAGTAGGAACGGTGGTGAGCAACAAGATGGATAAAACCGTCGTTGTTGCGGTGGAAAGTCGATCCGCCCATCCCAAGTACGGGAAAATTGTGGTTAGCACCAAGCGCTACAAAGCCCACGACGAAGAGAATACCTGCCAAGAGGGCGACCGCGTTCGCATTCTTGAAACCCGTCCCCTGAGTCGGACGAAGCGCTGGGTCGTGGCTGACATTGTTAACAGAGCGGCAGACGCCTAGCGGGGGAACTCATGATTCAGCAAGAAACCTATCTCAATGTGGCCGACAACAGCGGCGCTCGCAAATTGATGTGTATCCGGGTTCTGGGCGGCAACCGTCGCTACGCCGGAGTGGGCGATGTGATTATCGCTGTGGTCAAAGACGCCATCCCCAACATGGCCGTGAAAAAGTCGGACGTGGTTCGGGCCGTGGTGGTACGCACCAAGAAGGGTCTGCGTCGCACCAGCGGCATGAGCATTCGCTTCGATGACAACGCAGCGGTGATCATCAACCAAGACGGCAACCCCAAAGGAACGCGGGTGTTTGGCCCCGTGGCGCGGGAACTGCGGGATAAGAACTTCACTAAGATCGTTTCCCTGGCACCAGAGGTACTGTAATGGCCACAGCGACGAAGAAACCAGTTCGGTACAAAATGCATGTCCGCAAGGGCGACACTGTCCAGGTGATTGCCGGACGCGACCGGGGCAAGGTGGGTGAAATCCTGTCCGTGAACCCCAAGAAAAGCCAGGTGATTGTGCAGGGCGTCAACATTCGCACCAAGCACGTCAAGCCCCAACAAGAGGGCGAGTCTGGTCAGATTGTGACCCAAGAAGCGCCGATTCACAGCTCCAACGTGATGCTGTATTCCGAAAAGGAAAAGGTCGCCAGCCGCATTGCCTACACCTTCGATAAAGACGGTCGTAAGGTGAGAATGCTAAAGAAAACGGGCGAAATCATCGACTAGGCGATAACCCCTTGTTGCTCTCGATCCTTTAGTTGTATTCCTGACCCAGCCCAGGAAAGAAGTAGATACCATCCATGACAGACCAGCTCAAAACGTTCTACAAAGACACCGTCGTACCGAAACTGATCGATCAGTTTAAGTACGAGAACATCCACCAGGTGCCTAAGGTTGTCAAAGTCACTGTAAACCGAGGTCTTGGGGAAGCCTCCCAGAATGCTAAGGCGTTGGAATCTTCCCTCAACGAAATCTCCCTGATTACGGGTCAACGCCCCGTGGTGACTCGCGCTAAGAAAGCCATCGCCGGGTTCAAAATTCGTCAGGGAATGCCTGTGGGGGTGGCCGTTACCCTCCGTTCGGATCGGATGTATTCCTTTTTGAATCGTCTGATCAACCTGGCCCTACCCCGGATTCGTGACTTCCGTGGGATTAGCCCCAAAAGTTTTGATGGTCGTGGGAACTACACCCTAGGTCTGCGGGAACAGCTCATTTTCCCCGAAATTGACTACGACGGTATCGATCAAATTCGCGGCATGGACATCACGATTGTGACCACGGCCAATACCGACGAAGAAGGGCGAGCGCTACTCAAGGCATTGGGTATGCCATTCCGGGACAACTAACACAGGTTTATACGCGAAATTAGGACTATGGCTGCTAACGACACAATTGCGGATATGCTGACTCGCATTCGGAATGCGAACTTGGCGCGGCACCAAACCGTGAATATTCCCTCGACCCGGATGACTCGGAGTATTGCCAAGGTACTCAAGGAAGAAGGGTTTATCACCGATTATTCTGAGGCAACTGAGGATGATCGGCCTCAGTTGGTGATTGCCCTGAAGTACAAAGGTAAAACTCGTCAGCCCATTATTCGCAACCTAACGCGTGTTAGTAAGCCTGGTCTGCGGGTGTATTCCAACCGGAAAGAACTGCCTCGGGTGCTGGGGGGCATCGGGATTGCAATCATTTCTACCTCCAGCGGCATCATGACCGACCGCGATGCCCGTCGCCAAGGGATTGGCGGTGAAGTACTCTGCTACGTCTGGTAAACCAGCGGCGGTTTTGGGTTCGGGTCATAGGCGTTTGCCAAAGGCCCACTGTTATTGAGTGCTAAGGATTTAGGAGTATTGCATCATGTCACGTATTGGCAAACGGCCAATTCCTATTCCGGCTAAGGTGTCAATTACGATTGACGGTCGGGATGTTCAGGTCAAAGGGCCGAAGGGCGAACTGTCTCGCACCCTGCCCACTGGAGTTACGGTGGTTCAAGAGGGCGACACGGTTTTGGTGAACCGCGTTGATGAGTCTCGGCTGGCTCGGGAGCGTCATGGTCTCTGCCGCACCTTGGTGGCCAATATGGTTGAAGGGGTGTCCAACGGCTACCAGAAGCGTCTGGAAATCCAGGGGATTGGGTACCGGGCTCAGGTACAAGGTCGCAACCTGAATTTGAGCTTGGGCTACAGCCACCCGGTGGTGTTTGAGCCTCCCGCTGGCATTGAGTTCGCCGTTGAAAACAACACGAACGTGATCATCAGCGGCATTGATAAAGAACTGGTGGGGAACATCGCTGCCAGTATCCGGGCTAGCCGTCCCCCCGAACCCTACAAGGGCAAGGGCGTTCGCTATGCCGGGGAACAGGTTCGACGTAAGGCTGGGAAGTCAGGTAAGAAGTAAGCCATGAAAGCAAGTCGTAAAGAATTAACCCGTCGTCGCCACGCCCGCATCCGTCGGCGCGTGTTTGGCACCCCTGAGCGGCCTCGTCTGGCGGTATTTCGGTCTAACCAGCACATCTACGCTCAGATTATTGACGATACCGCTCACCATACCCTAGCGGCGGCGTCTACCCTGGAGTCTGACGTTCTCGAAAAAGATGCCTCCGGGGCTACCCAGGAAGCTGCCGCAGCGGTGGGTAAAGCCGTGGCCGAACGGGCTCTGAAGGCTGGGATCACCCAGGTGGTCTTTGACCGGGGCGGTAAGCTCTACCACGGTCGCGTGGCGGCTCTGGCAGAGGCGGCTCGGGAAGCAGGGCTAAGCCTGTAAGCTCCGACGAGCACCGTTCGTTAGATACCCATAGATACCCATCGAATTTCGCGGAACACAACAAGGCTGGGGAAAAGCATGGCAAACCGTCGTAAAGAAGCACGTACCAAAGAAAAGAAAACCGAATGGCAGGAGCGGGTCGTCCAGATCCGCCGGGTGACGAAGGTGGTGAAAGGGGGCAAAAAACTGAGCTTCCGCGCCATCGTGGTGATCGGCAATGAGAAGGGCCAGGTCGGCGTTGGCGTAGGTAAGGCCAGCGACGTGATCGGGGCCGTGAAAAAAGGCGTCGCCGATGGCAAAAAGCACCTCGTGGATGTGCCCCTCACCCGCTCCAACTCCATTCCCCATCCCTCCAGCGGTGTGGGCGGTGGTGCCAAGGTCTTCATGCGGCCCGCTGCTCCCGGTACCGGGGTAATTGCCGGGGGTGCCGTTCGCACCGTGCTTGAGATGGCGGGCGTAAAGAACGTGCTGGCTAAACAGCTCGGTTCTAACAACCCCCTCAACAATGCTCGTGCCGCCGCCAACGCCCTGGCCTCCCTCCGCACCTTCTCCGAGGTGGCCGAGGAACGCGATATTCCCGTTGAAAACCTGTACGTTTAGACCCTTTACCTTGACTAGGCCATGAGAATTAACGACGCACAACCCCAACCTGGCTCTAAGCGCCGCCGTCGCCGGGTAGGCCGGGGTATCTCGGCGGGCCAAGGGGCAAGCTGTGGGTTTGGGATGCGGGGTCAAAAATCCCGTTCCGGTAGCGGTACTCGCCCTGGGTTTGAGGGTGGCCAGATGCCCCTCTATCGCCGGATTCCCAAGCTGAAGCATTTCCCCTTGGTGAACCAAAAGCAGTACACCATCATCAACCTGAAGTCCCTAACCGATCTGGCGGCGGGTACGGAAGTTTCCCTGGAGTCCCTGCTCGATGCGGGCATTCTCACCGCCAACGACGGGCCTCTGAAAATCCTGGGCGATGGCGATGTGTCCGTAGCGCTCAACGTGAAAGCGGCGGCCTTCACCCAGTCTGCCAAGACCAAAATTGAAGCAGCAGGCGGCACCTGCGAAGTGGTTGGTTAGCCCGGTTGGGCTTCCATCCCTTAGACTAAGGTTAGGGTAACAACACCTGTTTGTTTCACTCTACTTGTTGAACGAAGGCGCTAAGGTTCGAGGAGCTATTGCATGGTTGTTAATCGGGGTAAAACTCCAAGCGCTCAGGAAACCTTTATGCAGATGGCCCAAGCCGCTGGCTTGCGTAGCCGTCTATTGGTTACTCTTGGGCTTTTGCTATTAGTTCGGTTGGGGATTTTTATCCCGGTTCCCGGCATTGATCGACAAGCCTTCGCGGCTTCGATTCAATCAGGGAGTCTGGGCGGAGTTGTCGGCTTCCTCGATATCTTTGTGGGCGGTGGCCTATCGGCTCTGGGCATTTTTGCACTGGGCATTTTGCCGTTTATTAACGCCTCTATCATCATCCAACTTTTGACGGCAGCGCTTCCAGCGTTGGAAGACCTACAAAAGAATGAAGGGGAAGCAGGACGCCGGAAAATCTCCCAAATTACCCGTTACGTGGCCCTGGGGTGGGCAGTGCTGCAAAGTACCCTGCTGTCCTCCTTCCTGCTGTACCAATTCGCGAAGGAACCCGGCATTCCCTTTGTTTTCGAGACCGTGGTGGCCCTCACCGCTGGCTCTATGTTTGTCATGTGGGCTGGGGAATTGATCACCGAGCGAGGCATTGGCAACGGTGCGTCGCTGCTGATTTTCCTCAACATTGTGTCTACCCTGCCCCGTTCCCTAGGGCAAACCGTTGAACTCGCCCAAAGCGGGGATCGCAACATTGTCGGGGGCATCATCATCCTGATGATCACCTTCCTGGCGATGATCGTGGGCATTGTGTTTGTCCAGGAAGGCACTCGCCGAATTCCCATCATTTCTGCCAAGCGCCAGGTGGGGCGCAAGATGTACCTGGAGCAGAGCAATTATCTTCCCCTGCGACTGAACCAGGGCGGGGTGATGCCGATCATTTTTGCCTCGGCGGTTTTGGTACTGCCGATTTCGGTGACTCAATACGTTACCAATCCGGCCTTCAACCGCTTTGTGAGTAACTATTTCAACCCAACTTCGTTGCTCTATGTGGCGGTTTATTTGCTGCTGATTCTCTTCTTCAGCTACTTCTATTCTTCCCTGGTGATCAACCCCGAAGACTTGTCCCGCAACCTAAAGAAAATGGGAGCCAGCATTCCCGGGATTCGTCCCGGCAAGGCTACGACGGATTACATCAGCCGTATTTTGAATCGTCTGACCTTCTTGGGGGCTATTTTCCTCGGTCTCGTCGCGGTGGTACCTAGTGCGGTTGAAAGCCTGACCCGTATTCCCACCTTCCGTGGTTTCGGCGCAACTTCCCTGCTCATTCTGGTGGGCGTTGCCATTGACACGGCCAAGCAAATTCAGACCTATGTCATTTCCCAACGCTACGAAGGAATGGTGAAACAATAGTGACTCGACTCATTTTTCTAGGGCCACCGGGAGCCGGGAAAGGAACCCAAGCGCAAAAAATTGCGGCGGAAGGCGGCGTTCCCCACATCTCTACGGGCGATATCCTCCGTGCTGCGGTGGCGGAAGGGACTGATTTAGGCAAAAAAGCTGAGCAGTACATGAGCGCCGGAGAGTTGGTTCCCGACAACCTGATTCTGGACTTGATCAAGGAACGCCTAGGTCAAGAGGACGCCCAGGGGGGCTGGGTTTTGGACGGCTTTCCTCGCAATGTTCCCCAAGCTGAGTTTTTGGGTCAGCTTCTGGATCAAATTCAGCAGCCCGCTGATTTTGTCGTTAACTTAGATGTAAATGATGAAGTCATTGTGGCTCGTTTGCTCAAACGTGGCCGTGCCGATGATGAGGAATTGGTGATTCGCCATCGTCTAGAGGTATACCGTCAACAAACTGAGCCTCTGATTGACTTCTATCGCAGCCGTCAACAGCTTGTTTCGGTGGACGGTAATCAACCTATGGAGGCGGTTTATACTGCTCTTCAGCAGGTGATTGCAGGTTGAACTGTCGTTCAAGATGGGTTTTGGGCCTATTGTTTAGTTACCACGTAGAGGAGAGTTCAACTTGTCTAAGCAGGATCTCATTGAAATGGAGGGCACCGTGACGGAGTCCTTGCCTAACGCCATGTTTCGGGTGGATCTCGATAATGGGTTTAATGTCTTGGCCCATATTTCTGGCAAGATTCGCCGCAACTATATCAAAATCCTGCCTGGGGACCGCGTCAAGGTTGAGCTCACGCCCTATGACTTGACGAAGGGCCGCATCACCTATCGCCTCCGGAAAAAATAGTTGCGCATTGCTGACGTCTTTACCTCTGCGTTCATTGCTTTACAATCAGCACCGAGACAAGGCGAGAACCTTCCTAACGAACGGGACAGTCTCACATAGGGTTTTATTACTTGTATCGGGCGGTTTGTTATTCAACTTCTGGGCTTAAAGGATAGCGGCTAGTAGCTTGTCTGCCCCATTTCGAAATAGGTCGGCACAGGGGAGTCCCGTGTCTTGCTCGGTGGCATTCATGACTTCTGCCGCCGCCGTTGGAGATAGATGCCCAGTATTAAGAGCGATGCCTACGACCTTAGCTCCCGCAAAGGCTCCCCCCGCAGCGGCCACTTGCTCGTAAAGCGTTATCACTTGGGGAAGGGGAGGGATTTTGATGTCGGGACAATTGCTGATATGGGTTTGTCCTGGCCGATGGACGAGGATCAGGTGGGTGGGCTGACTTCCCCGCAGAAGTGGGAGAGTAGCGGTGGAGGCTGGGTTGAGGAGGGAACCCTGTCCCTCAATGAAGAGGAGATCGTAGTCATAACCGTAGGCCATGACGGCCTGTTCAATGGCTCCAGAGGCATAATCAACCCGAATGGCATCCAGGGGAATACCGTCGTCCCCTAGCATGAGGTTGGTTTGGCCTGTGGCGATGACCTTGGATTTAAGCCCCCGATCCCGACAGGCTCGGTGAAGCTCTAGGTTAGTGGACATCTTGCCGACGGCCATATCGGTGCCGACGGCCAAGATGCGCTTGCAGGGCAGGTGGCTTGCCTTACCGCTACCCACGGTAAGTCCTGGGGGTTCTTGGCGCACGTCCCAAATCCATTGATCGGATCGCAGGTGGGGGATGAGGTCGGGATGCTGAGCCAGGGGAGTGTGGAGGGGGTTCACGAGGCTGAGACCAGCGGTGACGGCCTGCTCTAATTCCTGAAACCAGGGTTCCGGTAATGTCCCTCCGGAAGGAGCAATGCCCAGGACGAGAACATCGGGTTGGTAGGCGAAGGCCGCAGCGACCGAATCCACAATCGGAATGGTCTGGTGGATGCCCGTGAGGTCTGCCAAGGATCGCCCCGCCGACTGATGGTCAATGATGACGACGACGGGGGATCGACCGTAGCGCACCATGGCAAGTCCGGTTTTGCCCGTTCCACGTTGCAAGCCTTCGTGCATGAGCAGGGCAATGCGGCTATGGGGCTGGAGATACATAGGTCAGTCCGAGTCCGGCGTGGGCAGAGGGGTAGACGCACCCTTGGCGGAGGATAAGTCCTGTGAAGGGATCGTCGCAAAGGTTGAGATGGCTGTCGAGATCGAGGTGCTGGGCCAAGGGAGCAAGTTGGGCCATGGCACTATTGGCGAGGCTACTGTCTGAGTAGCAGCCAAACATAACCTGAAGGCCGCAGGCTTGGGCCATGTGAACCATCCGCAGAGCGGCGGTTAGCCCACCCGCCTTCATCAGCTTAATATTAATGCCATCGGTGAGGGGCATCAACCGCAAAATATCCTGGGCATGGAAGCAGCTCTCATCGACGAAAATTGGCAGCGGAGATTGTTTCCGTAGGGTAGGAATCTGGTCATCGAGATGAACCGGGAGAGGCTGCTCAAGGTAAGTAACACCGCGTTCTCCCAGCCACTGGGCCATCTGGATGGCTTGCTCAACGTTCCAGCCTCCGTTGGCATCAACGCTGATCGACACATCGGCAGGTACCTGATCATAAATGGCCTGGAACATGGCCTGATCGGCGGCGATCCCAGAGGGATGGCCCAATTTAATTTTGAGGGTACGGGCCTGGGTTTGATGCATCCAATCTTGAGCCCGTTGGCAGGCGGCTTCGGGGGCCATGATACCCACCGTGACCGATGTGGGCACGATCCGGCTCGGATCTAGGCCAAGCAGTTTCCAGATGGGTTGTCCAGTAGCTTTGCCGCACCAATCCCATAGAGCCACATCCAACGCCGCCCGACTAGCGGACTGGAGCCCTAGGGGCTGAATCGCGGCCTCAATGGCTTGGCGATTCCAAGGATGATAGGCCGATAAAATCCCTCGTAACTGCACCATATCCCGCTGGAGCATGTCTAGGGGTTGGTGGTGGGTGCCAATGGAAAATGGGGACGCTTCGCCCCAGCCTTCTAGGCCATCAGCCCGAATTTTTAGCCAAAGATTTGTAGAGGTAGCCGTGGTGCCACGACTAATCGTTAGGGGCACCCGCTTATGCACGGTGAAGGGCTGTACAGAAAGTTCCATAACATCCACACAAAACAACACCCATCCCCTGTTCCAAGGAACTTCCTAGCTTTGTTCTAGCCTTCATGGAGGGAAACAACGTGCTGATCTAAAAGATCCTGAAGCTCGTGTTTCTCAAAGCTCCCCGCTTGCTACTTTAGGAAGTATTGAATATGGGATTGGGTGTCGTTGGTTAAGCGAGACAGATGTAACGTTAACAGCGCTTTCACTCCTTCTTGTGTGTGGACATTTGGCTGTTGAATCTGCCAGGGGAACCTCATCAGTTCCATCTTCAATATACCGCTAATGTCTGGAAATCCTAGGGAATGAAAAGATAGTTCATATAAGCATTTTTCTTGACTCAGAGAGAAATCTTCCATAGCCACCAAGTCGCCGTTAGACAAGGGATTCGCCCGTTTAATATTTCGTTGCATAGAGGCTGGACTGGGTTGGGAAATGAGGTGTCTTGCAACCGTAGGGGATGTCCTAGCCCTCAGTATTCACGAAGGTCTTGAGGTGAGCTATCACCCAGTCAGGGCGCTCCAGGTGGGGCAGCACCCCGGCATCGGGGATTTCTGCTACGGCCTGGATAGCCTGGGGATTGAGACTGGCGAGGCGACGAGTGACGGCGGTTGGGGTAAAGCGGGATTGCTCACCCAGGAGAATGGTTGTGGGCGTTTTCAGTTGACCGATGTAGCGGGCTAGGTCAAAACTAATGGTGCCGTTGAGGGAGGCTAGGGCCGAATACTGGGCGTTGGGCTGCTGGGTGCAGGTGAGGTAGGCTTGCACCATATCTTCGGTGATACGACTGGGGTTAGCAAACAGGAAGGTGGACAGGAAACCGCGTACTGCCAGTTCGTTGGCGGCTCCCAGTTGGTAAAGCAGGGTATCGATGCCTGGGGTTCCAGCCAGGAGGGCGGGGAGACTGGTGCGGTAGTCTCGGCCAAAGTCGCCATTGCCAGAGGGAGACACGAGCAATAATCTCTGAAATAGATGGGGCCGCTGGGTGGCTAGCCGAATGACCACCCCCGCCGTGAGGGAGGTCGCTACCACCAGGGCGGGCGGTTCTGCCAGGGCTTCTAGCAGATGAGTGATGACCTGAAAATAATCCTGCACCTGGTAGTTGCGTACCGGATGGGCCGACTGCCCCCAGCCAATGAGGTCAGGGGCAATGACCCGATAGTGATGCCCAAAAGCGGGATAGACCTTCGACCACTCGAAAGCCGAAGACCCTCCCCCCAGACTGTGGAGAAAGACCAAGGGCGGACGGGTATCCTCGGTCTCCAGCAGGGGAGACGCTGGTGGACGGGTGTAGTAGGCCATGACACCGAGGGGCGTCGTTAAAACCCGCTGAACAAAGCCCGGTGGCTGAAACTGAAGCACAGAACAGTACCTTTGACTGACAATGATGCATAGGCCGCTGAAGCCCTGCCGTGGGACTATCCCCTGAATGAAGGGCCTAAACCCTCAACTCAGATCAAATCGCGAAACGACAGCCCCATGCCTGACGAGGGCTGGGTTGGGTACGAAAACTTGGGGACGGAGAGAGAGGGATTCGAACCCTCGTTAGAGTCACCCCTAAACAGCATTTCCAGTGCTGCGCCTTCAACCGCTCGGCCATCTCTCCAGGGTGTGGGGTAGCATTTTGCCACCGAGTTGTTATGGTATCAAAAAAACGCCCCAAAATGCCATCGGTGATCCCATAAGGAATTTTTCATGAGAGCATGGGGCATAGATCACCCGTTATTCTGGCTTCCATTGGCGCTATGGCTCCTACCCACACTGTCATCGTTCATCACCGCGACACCGACCAAACCTACCAGTTTCAGGTGCCCGAAGATCGCTACATTCTCCACACCGCCGAAAGTCAGGGGGTAGACCTGCCCTTCTCCTGCCGCAATGGAGCCTGTACCACCTGCGCCGTGCGGGTGCTAGAGGGCGACCTGGTGCAGCCAGAGGCCATGGGGCTCTCCCCCGACCTGCGGCAACAGGGCTATGCGCTGCTCTGTGTGAGCTATGCCCGTAGCGATCTGCGCGTGGAAACCCAGGACGAAGACGAGGTCTACGAGCTTCAATTTGGCCGCTACTTTGGCAAGGGCAAAGTGCAGTTTGGTCTGCCGTTGGAGGATGACTAGAGCACTTCCCTGGTAAGCCTAAACCCCGATCCCTGAGGTGGGCGTATCTTCACCCCTTAGAGCTACCCTAGGAATAGATCCTGGATTGATCCGCCGTGCACCACGACTTCTCCCTGGCCGACTTTGCCATTTTCTATTCCCCAGTCTTCCTCAACCACGACACAGGGCAAATTCACCCGGAAAATGCCGGACGACTGACGGCCATCGTCAGCGCCCTGAAGGCCGCGCCCTGGGCCGAGCATTTAGACTGGCGAGAACCCACCCCAGCCGATCAGCGCCCAGTGGATCGGGAAATTGTTGCTGTCCACGATCCTGGCTATATCGAGAAAATTCGGCAGTTTGCGGCGGATGGCGGCGGTTATTGGGATGGCGATACGGCTGTGTCTCGTCAAAGTTACGAAGCGGCACGACTGGCGGTGAGTGCGTGGTTGGATGGGGTAGATTACGTGCTACAGACGGGGCATTCCGCCTTTGCCCTAGTGCGCCCCCCCGGACACCACGCCATTCGCAATAGCGGCATGGGCTTTTGTCTCTTTTCCAACGCCGCCATTGCCGCCCACTATGCCCTCCAGCAACCCGGCATTCAGCGGGTCGCCCTTTTAGACTGGGATGTTCACCACGGTAACGGCACCCAGTCCCTCGTGGAGGCCAACGCCGCCATAGCCTACTGTTCGCTGCACCAATTTCCCGCCTATCCCGGCACCGGGCGCAGCACCGAAACCGGACTGCACCACAACGTCCTCAATTTGCCCATGCCACCAGGAAGCACCAGCGCCGACTACTACAAGAAATTTGACCAGCAGGCGATTCCCTTTCTGCGGGCCTTCAACCCGGATTTATTGCTAATCAGCGCCGGATACGATGCCACCGCCGCCGACCCCTTGGCCAGCATCAACCTGAACCCCCAGGACTACGCAACCTTCACCCAATTCGCCCTGCGCGTCACCGACAAAATTCTCTTTGGCCTAGAGGGTGGCTACGACTACAAGGCCCTCAGCCAGTCTGTTGTGGCCACCATCGGTGCAAGGCTGGGGTTGACTTAGATCGTTACCATAGAAATCACAAAGGCACAGGAACTTTTTTGGTCATGGTTACCACAAAACTCTCTTTGGCAGATTATTTAAGCCTGGAAGATGGCCCAGAGAGTCGCTGCGAATTTGTGGATGGAGACATTATTGAAATGTCACCAGAAAATGAAGACAACGTGATCGTTGGCAGTTACTTGGCCGCGCAGTTTTTGAACGTGATCCGCTTTGACCAAATTCGCCAGGGCAAAACAGAATTAGTTATTTCTGGACGGGTCAGAATTCCTGATGTAATGGTGCTGGGGAAAGACTTGGTCGCTGCTCTTTCAGGGCAATGTCGAAGCACGATTACCGAGGAAATGCCACCGCCGTTGCTAGTAGTGGAAGTCGTTTCGCCCGGAAAAATTAACGAAGATCGAGACTATCGCTACAAGCGTTCTGAATACGCGGCGCGAGGCATTCCCGAATACTGGATTGTAGACCCAGCCCAGGCAAAGATAACGGTATTGACCTTGGTAGATGGCTGGTACGAAGCGGAGGAATTGGGGGTGGATAGCCTTTTGCAGTCGCCTCAATTTTCAGGGCTTTCGTTGTCGGTGGCACAGGTTTTATCGCCTAAATCTAGCTAACGGGCACAACCCCAAACGACTTTGCCCCTTGCAGATTAGGGAGCACAATAGTCGCGCCCCACAAACCTGAAATCTGGATATCGAAGCCCTAGGCCTTTTGAGTTTGATAGTTCCAGCCCTGGTAAATGAGGGAGGCGACCTCGGCGCGGGTAATCGGCACCGTTGCCCGAATGCGGTCGGAGTTAGGCCCCACAATTAAGCCAGCGGTGGTGGCAGCGGCGATAGGGCCTTCGGCCCAGGCGGGAATATCTCGGTGGTCGGTGTAGCGGCGGTGGGTGGCCCCATGGTCGGGCGGTAGCTCAAGAACTTTTTTGACAGCGGTGATGGCCTCTGCCCTAGAAATGACGGCCTTGACCCCAAACTGGCGGTCGGGTAAGCCAGACATAATCCCGCTTCGGTAGATTTGTTGAATAAATTTGGTTTGGGGATCGTTGTCCGCCACATCGACAAACAATTGGGACACGTTGGCCTGCCGACGATCAGGGCGCGGTTGCGGATCAAAGGCGCGTACTAGCAGCACAGCAAAGTCTCCCCGACTGAGGCGCAGATCGGGGCGAAAGGTGCCATCGTTATAGCCGTGGGTGATGCCTTGCTCCACAAGTCCTTGAATGTAGGGTCTGGCCCAGTGGTCGGCGGGTACATCCACAAACAAGGCTGGGGGTTCTTGAAGCTGCACAAAATGGTCGGAGGGAATGGCCTCGGCTTGGCCTAGCTTTGCCCAAGCTTGGTAAATCAGGGCCGCTAGCTGGGCACGGTTGATTAAGTGGTGTTCATCTAGGCGGCTCTCAATATTATCCTTGAACACGAGGTCGTAGCGCAAAGCTGTGGCCAGGGCCAACCGTCGAGCAAGGGATAGCGTCGCTGCCCTGGGATAGGCGCTGATTAGATTCAGAGTACCACCCTTGAAATGCAAACCCCGTACTAAGCCCTCCAAAACCTCCACTTCAGGGATTAGCCGAGTCACATTGAAAGTATTGTCTGCATTGGGACGCAGAAAGCCCATCTGGTAGGCTTTCTGGGCGGCTAGATAGTGGGAATCCGTGGCGGGCAAATCCGCAGAGCTAATTGACTCAAACTGGAGCGGTTGGTCGAAGGCGGCAGCAACGGCGGTGACATAGTCACCTACGGTAGCGAATGCATTGGGCCAAAACTGCCCCTGGGCAGCAGGAAGCATCACCTGCTTAGCCATCACCGCCCTAATTCGATCCTTCGCCCAGTGATTTTGGATATCCGACGGCAGGGCATCCGGATCGCCGCCTCCGGTGGTTTTATCGGTCGGGGGATTAGGACACTCAGAACCACCTTCCGGGCCTACCACTGGAGGGTTGACACCGCTGT
The DNA here is from genome assembly GCF_014697375.1 of Phormidium sp. FACHB-1136. GTDB lineage: Bacteria > Cyanobacteriota > Cyanobacteriia > Phormidesmidales > Phormidesmidaceae > Nodosilinea. The sequence continues at coordinate 6,955 of NZ_JACJRS010000044.1, read as the reverse complement.
AGCGCCCAAAATCGAGATCGTCGGCAAGGACAGGAGCAATGGTGGGTGAGGGTAACGCAGTCGGGAACCAAGTTGCTCTCTGAATGCTGCCGTGGTGTTCTGGGCCACTGTGCCCTTGCCAGAGAGCCACTCGGTTGCGGGCCGTAGCATCGCCATCATCCAAGCGCCAGTAGCCCACCAATCCGGGCTGTGGTTCCGCAAGGCGTTGGGTCATGTTGTTGAGAATTTGATTTTGAGTGCGAGCCACATTCCACAGCCGTACCTCAGCCATGTTCCAGCGACGATCATTGCTGTCTCCAGGGGCCGAACCCAGATAAAGCGGCGCGGTAATTCCTTCTAGGGAGGCATCAAATAGGCTGGTGCTGCGATATTGGCCATCAATCAGAATCGTTTTGTAAGGCCCTACGACCGCTACCGTATCCTGACGGCGACCATCCAGGTAAATCTGAACTTCCTGGGAAGACTGATCCCACGTAAACGCAATATGGTGAAACGCCCGATCCTTGGGAACGCGGTGCCGCGTTTCCACGATGGCCTTAGTCGCTCCATTTTGAAGAACGACACAAATCTTGTCGCGCTTTAAACTTAGCTCATAACCCACAGCCAGAGCATTACCCTCCGCATTAGTGGCCATGCGCCGAACTAAAACGCCGCTGCCAAAGCGATGTTTCTCCCATGCTTCTACAGTAATTGCGGTGGGAGTAGATAAACCTTCCTCCGCACCACAATTGACCCAATGATTAGGGCTGTTAAACACCAAGCTAGAGGTAAACCGAGATGGAATGTCGGCTTGAGAGACAGCTTCAGCCCCAGTTACAAATCCATCGGCACCCTGGTCAGCCAAGTTTCTAACCCGATTGCCATAGATCTCTTGGAAATTCCAATAACCAATCAATCCTTGTTCCTTAGAAGCCTTAGAAATCGTTGGATTCCTATTTATCAGTGTGCCATTTTCCCTTGGCAATTCTTTATTCCAGATGCGTACTTCTAGAATAACTCCTGGAAAGCTCGATATTTCAGGAAGAATAGCCTGATCACTCGTCCAATCAGATTCAAAAACATTTGAGCTAGCAAACGGATGACCACCAATAATAAGCGGAGTATTTTCGATGCCCTCAGGTGTATTATCTCTGCTAAACTGAACGTTAGGTATTACGCTCACCTCTTGCCCATCTACGTAAACTTTGGGTGTTATGACATCATTGAATCCCATTGTTCGATAATCATTCTGATTGATGTTTTTGCCAAATAAAACAACCTCTAGATGAGTAATTTTGTTTCTAGGAGAAGGGCCTGCATTAAAACTATACTGCCCAACATTGACAAAAAACTTCCCCTCAAAAATGCCAATCTCATACTCTCTACCTATGCGAGAACCCTTAGCCAAAATTGAGCCAGATGCATTAAAGTAAGGTTTAAGCTGAATTTCAATAGTGTAGACATCATGGGTGCGGAACGAGAAAAGTCTGTCCTGAGATGACGTTCCAAATGCCTCATGAATAGGCAACATCGCTATGGCATTTTCGTGGGATAGCGTCTTTAGAAAATCAATATTACGTCGTGGCTTAAAGGCATAAAGATAAGCCTTTCCCTCTGTAGAGAGCGCATATGCTAGGCAGCCATCGGAACTTATTTTCCATTTCCAATCTTGAACGTTATTTTTTTTTGCATTACCAGGATCAGGAAATCCATGGTTTATAGCTAAGGGAAGGAAATGAACTTCAAAGGATTGACCTAAGATGTCAGCATTGCCTATCACCCAAGCATAGGAGCCATCTACCGAATAAACTATTTCTCTACCAAAGTTAATGGCGCTAGAAAAACGTTTTTGTTCACCTGAACTGCTTTTTATAGCTACTCCGTTAACAGCATAAAATGTGGCCTCATAAAGTTTCTCTCCTTCAGGGTTTTCCCACGAAAACTTAAGAATAGCTAATTCTTTTCCGTCAGGGCTTAAGGCAAAATTTTGTATGTCACTCAAGGGTGAATTCCGAAAATCTTTGACTTGAATAGAAGTGACTGGAATAGCTTTAGCCGAATCGTTTATTTGGCTTAAATCGAGAATAGAAACAATCTTTCCACTGTTGCAAACCAATCTAGAATGCTGCGGATAGCACTTAACTGAAGGATTAGATAGCGCATAACGATTGGCAGCATCTGTAATATCGAGAAATGGTTTAAGTGTTCTCTGTTTCTCGTTGATAACAGAGTTTCTCAGGCTTGAAGTAGAGCCATCTTCCGTTTCGGAAATAGGGCCAAGTTCATTAATTTTTTTAGCGTATTCTTCTTCAATTTTTTGAATCTCGTTCGCCAGAAAATCTTTTTGATTTTGAATAATATCTATAGTTTTGACTAACGTTCCCTCTATGTTCCAAATATCGAGATAACCATCAGCACTCAATGATATAACTAATTTTTGGTTGTTTTTAGCGTCATCATAAAACTCTAGAACAACGGTTTTAGCTGGAGCAGATTTAATCAGATGTGAACTTATCAAATCACGCTGCCAGCCAACCTTTAAGCTGTTCAGGCTATCTCCCTGAATAGCCCAGATTTCAATGGGGCTACGCTGGTTATCTGTATGGGACTGTACTAGAGCGATAAAAGTACCATCAGCACTAAAGCATAGTTTCTCGATTTTGGCTGTTAACCCTGATAATTTTAGGGTCATCAACTCCACACCAGTCTGGCTCCAAATTTTAAGGATACCATTGGCACTTCCAGTTAATAAGCCAACAGAGTTATTGATGCTGATATAGCGGTTGCCACCGCCTAGAAAGTTTAAGGCCGAGGGTAAAGAGGGATAGTCAAGGTACTCTGGCGTAACCACAAAGTCTTCTAGGAAACTTTTGAGCTTAGGATTTTCCCAGCTTTTTGCTTGTAGATCTGCCACAATTCGGCAAATTCGTATTCCTTGGGATGCCTCAATATTCGGTTGTTTGGACTTAGATTCAGACTCAGATGTGGTGGAATTGTCTCGTGAAGCTGAAGCTGGAGGAACATTGGTTGAGGGTTCCTCGGTCGACGTGGCTGTGCCTAGTTCTGCCGTCGTGTCCTCCTTAGTAGAAGAAATATCTTCCTTGGCGATCGCGGCATGATGAAGCGCGACTAAGTCCCAATTAGTATTGAAGACTGGGCTACCGGACGATCCATAATCTGAGTCTGTTGTGTATCTAACAAAGTTATCTAATAAACCATTTTTGTCATAATCTAGCACTCGATTATCGTTTTGTACAAGCTGTTTTTCTTGGCCCTTGGGATGCTGCACCAACAGAACCCGATCCCCCGGAATTGCTTTGATATCTTTTGCTTTTTTAGTGGAATTATGGGTCTGACTCGTTAATGAATTGGTGTTGCTGACCAGATTTTTGACGGCCTTGACCTGATCCACAGAAAGCCCAGGGGCAATGTTGAACTCATCCCCTACTAATTGCAACCAACCAAAGACATAGCCCGCTTGGCGCGTAAATTGGCCCGCATCTAGCTGCACTAAGGTATAGTCCAAGGCGGGATTGGTGACAAAGAGAATATTTGGGGCAAAGCTATAGTCAACGGACTGCTGAAGCAGCCCTGCACTATCACGAACATAATTAAACTGGGCCACACATTCCAAAGCTTCTGCGGGATCGGCAATGACGTGATTATTGGTCATCAGGTGGGTACCACCTACCAAAAAGCCCGTGCCGATGGGGATAGGATTCATCTTAGTGAGTTGAGATTCATCCAAGTTTTTGAGGGCCTGAAGGGGAGAATCTTCGCCAGGTCGATAGGTCTCTGTGGGCTTAAAAATATCCTCAGCGACTTGGTCAGGAATGGCAAAAATCTCCTTGAGGGTTGCCTCATTGGCGTAGTCCGCTGCATTCTCGGAGGCTTCGATGTTCCGAATTAGGTCTGTCCAGGTTTTGAGGGAAAAGTAGCGAGCGATACGACAAATGGCCCGACTCCGCTCAGACCCTATCTCTAAAGAAGCCAGGGGCAGAAAGGTGGTTTGATCCTGCGCAATGGTAAATTGCTTGGTTTGTTTGCCGTATTGTCTTTCCCGGACAACCTCTAGAACCCGTTGCAGATCTTCCTTTTTTACTTCGGCTGTCTCTATCCCTTCTTCTCCAGGGGTGCCCGTACCAGCTACCCGAAACCAACGTCTCCAACGGCTTCTGCCCAGATTACCCTGCAACCACCACTGTTCTTGAATCTGCCCAGAATTAGAACCCCTGGTCTGATCATTGGAGGAAAAATGTCGCATAGAGACACCCATAGTAAGAAATTGTATTGGCGATAACACCAGGGCAACCAAGGCTGATTGATATACCCCTAGAGGGGAGAATCAACTACTATCAATATCAATTCTTTTTCGGTCAGTCTTGAAAAATAAATAATTCTTAAGGTTGTCTGTAGGTGAAATCTAAGCATTTTGTGATTCATTAAGGGGTTAAGGTTCTGCCTGTCTAGACTCTTGGCCAGAATCTTTAAGGGTGCATTTTGTAAGGTACATTGCGTGACTAGTCTGCCACAGCCCAAGCCAACCCAAGATATTCGCGGGCAGCGATTTGACCAGAACTCCCTGCCCGCCAATTTGCAGGGGGCGATCGCGGGTCAGAAAACCTTACACAAAGGGCTATTGGTGGCCGCGTTGGGGTTGGGGTGTGGTCTAGCCAGTGAGTTGACAGCGGTGTTAAGCACTACCCTAGGGCTAGAACTGTTCGGCCTAGGACGATTTGCTGGCACGTTCTATGAATCCTTCCTCAACACCGTGGTGTTACTTCTGTGGCTGACGATAGCCACTTACAACCGCTGGGATCGGGCACTGTGGGTAGGCTTGGTTGCTCTGGGCGGCGGTATTGCGCTGCAAGGACTGTTGGGGCAGCTAGGGACAATTCCTCTGGTGGACGGCTATTTTTTTATCGCAACAGCTATTACCGTCTTCACCTGTTGGACGATCTTCGCTCTCACCTTTGGCCTGGTACGTTGGGCCTTGGCAGCAGTGGATATCCTCTGTCTCCAGGCGGCACGGGTAAAATGGCTGGGGTTGGTGCTAGTGGCGCTGGGGGCCATTGTTGGCTCGGCCATCGGTAGTAGCCCCAACCCTTACCGGGAGGGCAATATTCCGGTCGCCACCGCTGCCGAAACGGTCATAGCCCGACTCTTTGGCATTACCTTTACCCTGGCTGTTGTCCTGCTGGCCTGGGTCGCCAACCGCCGTCGCCATAGCCCCTGGCACTATCCAGATGGAATCCGCGATTGGGCATTGGCCTGGGGTGCGGTGGGGGGCACCTCCTTTCACAACCTGGATTTGAACCAGGTGAACTTTGCCGGGGCCAGCTTGGCAAATACAGATTTACGAGGTAAATCGCTCTACCGCACCTGTTTTCGTCAGGCCCAGCGTCTAGAACGTGCCCGCACCGATAGCCGCTACCTCGACCTCGATAACCCCAAGGTGCAGCATCTACTCACCCAGGGCACCAGCCCGGATAAGGATTTTCGGGGGCTAAACTTGCAGGGCATTAACCTACGCGCCGCCGAGAACTGCCCCCCCGCCGACCTGCAAGAGATGGACTTTGCCGGGGCCAACCTGATGGGGGCCGACCTGCGCGGGGCCAACCTGACGGGCAGCAATTTGGCCCAGGCCAACCTGGTCAATGCGGATCTCTCCGAGGCCACCCTCACCGATGTCTGTATTGAAGATTGGCATATTAACCCCAGTACTCGTTTCCAGGGCGTGACCTGCCAGCGGGTGTTTCTCCGCCGCAGTGCCAAGGGGCATTTTCTCGATCCTCAGCCAGAGAGAGGCGAGTTTCAGCCAGGAGAATTTGAAGCTTGGGTGGCCGCCATTCAGCGCAGCGTTAGCCTCAGTTTTCAGGAAGCCGTAAATCCCCAAGCCCTCGCCTTTGCCCTCACCCAAACGGCTATTAATTATCATTCTCCTGACCTGTTTTCTGTGCAAAAAATTGATCCCCAGGGCCAGGGAGCCACGGCACAAATCGACATCGCCAGCGAAAATTTTCTCCAACTCGACAAAGACGAAGTCCAACAGGCGCTCAATACCCAATACCAATCGGCGGTGCAGCGCCTAGAGGCGGGGTACGAACTGACGTTACAAGCGAAGGATTCGGAAATTCAGCATGTACGACAACTGTTTTCCCAGCAGCAGACGATGATTGAACGGCTGACGGGCCAACTAGCCGAACGCAGTAGCCCAGTGATGATCCAGGGCGAAGGCAACCAAATTTACATGATTCAAAATGCAGGAGGTATGACCGTGACTAACCAAGAAACCAACATCAATGCCGGGGGCAATGTGGATATGTCGAGCGGCACTCGGATTAGTGTCGGGGGCGACCTCAGTGGCACGGTGGATATGTCTACCGGGGGCCGAGTTAGTATCGGCGGCGATGTCGTTGGTTCTAGCATTCTCAGCACCCTTAGCGGCCAGGTGACCACTAGTATTCAACAACTGCGGGGGGTTGAGGTCTCTGGTTCAGATGAGTTGGCGGATATTCTGTCTACCCTTCAGCAGGCTATTGATGCAGACAGCGCCCTTTCGGAATCTCAAAAAAAAGAAGCTCTAGAGGCGGTGGAAACTATCGCCGAGGAGGGCAAGAAACCGCCGGAACAGCGAACGGCTAAGCTCTGCTCCATGGCTATGAATGCCTTAAAGGGCGTGGCCGCCACGGTGTCCGATGTTAGCAAACTAGCCACGGTGCTGCAATCTTCCCTGCCACCGCTACTGCTGTTATTAGGGCTATAACATTCAAGGCGACCCATCACCGATGAGAGGCATAAACCATGGCGAAAAAGGAATCGAAATCTCTGGTTGGCACCTGGCATATCTATGACATGGAGGCTTGGAGCAACACTCCGGACAGTTTTTTGGGGTTGGGTTGGAAAAAAGCTATCCACCGCATAGAGTGCAGGTGCAAGTAAAACACGGTGCACCGATGGATAGCCTCAACAGCAT
>NZ_JACJRS010000043.1 GCF_014697375.1 Phormidium sp. FACHB-1136 | reverse complement strand
CTTATGATAGTTGCCTTTCATTCGGTCATCGATCAAACTATCTAACTTGCTCGGATCTCCATGGGTGCTCCAGTAGGCCACCTTCCGCAAGGAGCATCCGATTAAGTCCGCGATCTCTTGTTGAGTCCTGCCGTCATTGCGCAGTAGTAGTATTAGAATGCGCTCTCGAATGTCAGGGTGTTCATGGAACTTCAACTGCTTCTGAAGCTCTTGCTTTTCCTCTGACGTTAGATAGTTTCTGACTCCCATGGCTTATTCCAGAATTTTAATGTATTATACGCAGTTTAGATGACTAACAGCTTAGAACAAGCAGAAGATATTTGCTCAGTATTACGGAAGTTGCAATTTAAGTTAAGTATCTTTTTCGTGTTCAAAGTATTATATATCTCTCGCCAGCTGAATCCTTTTGTATAAATTGCCTGTGCTTCATCGGCAGTTACATATACATTCTTTTTTGATTCGATTAATTCCAATAAGAATTTAAATCTTACAGGTGAGAGATCCTGTGCTTCGTCTATAACAAGATACTGATATTTCTTGTGATCATTTCCTTGCGCTAATTCCAGTGCTTTTGCATTGATTAATCCCTTGGTAAAATAGGACTTCTCTCTTAAAAGAGAATGCCATACCTGAGTCAAATCCCAAAGGAAATTACGCTCTCTCAGACCAATAGATATTCTGCGTCCTCGTCGATCTAGAGTCAGATAATCCGCCCTCTCTAAACAACATGACTCTATGACTTCCTGTATTTCTTCAAGAATATAATCGTATCCTAGTCTTTTGACTTTATCGTGACTGATATTCCACTTTAAGGCTCCAACATTCCTGAGAATCTGAGACTTGCAAATGGATATGGCTTCTTTTAAGAGATTCATCTCCATTTCATTACTCGGACAATCTGGGTTTTCCCGATACTGATAAAAATACTCACAAACGAGAGATTCTATAGTCTTTATTTCTATCCCAAGCTTTTCGACAGACTGCCCTAGTAAACGTTCGGTAAGCTGTTTCGCATAGGCACTAAATGAACTACTATGTGTTGCAAGTAAAATTGGACACTTTCCTTGATCAACCAGTCTCTTGATATGATAAATAGCCATGATTGATTTTCCAGTGCCGGGGCCACCACGAACTAAAATAGGCTCATCTATGTCAACATCTAAAAGCCTTTCCTGTTCTGGGTCGAGCCACAGTAAAAGATCAATCACATCTTTATCGCAGTATTGACTAAGATCATCTATGTCATGCAATATGTAGCTAGGTTGTTCGAGAACTTGATCGATTGACCTAGGATATAACCTTTCTATAAGTCTTTGCAGGACAGGAACTGGAACTGGCGCGTCCATTAATTCATCTTCATCTTTAATAGCAGTCAAAACTGCCCAGTGTTCTTCTGAAATGTTGATTTGTTTCAGTATGTTTTCAGAGATTTCTATAGTGTCTTGTGGAGTAGAATCTTGACTGGGCATTGGTTTGCTGACTACTTGTTCGTTAGATGCCAAGATTCCTTCCGCATCCTCAATATCGCGATCTTCTAGCGGAATAAATTTCTCAGGTATACTTAGGTTGTTATATATTTTATTGCGATGACCTATTCCATAAAGCTGAACAATTCTCTTGCTTACACCGTAAACTATACGATAGTTATCTCCGACTTTGACACGATAAATATTGGAGAATCCTTCTAGTTTTTTTGCATCTCCATTTGCTGAAATTGGATCTCTTTCTAAGACTTTTATTTTTTTAGATGCAGTCTTTAAAATCCCCTGTTGAAGGCCGAATAAATCATGCCAGAAGGAACTCTTTACAGCTATTTCGTATGGCATTCTGGTTTGCACCTTAATCAGTAATTGCGAGAATGATTTTGACGACCTTGTCAAAAATAATCGTGGTCACGGAACAAAGGCAGGCTAAGTCCACCAACCTCTCTGGTAGTGAAGTCGAATAAAGTCACTGCGTATCCAACCGATCTGGCCTGAGATTGGGAATCTTACCCTCACCCAGGTATCGCAGGTGGTGCTGAAGGCTTGGCCGATGACCTGGACAGCATCGCCCACCAGACCGTAGGCAATAGCCTCGTACTCGGTTCCTGGCCCAGTTCTAACGTTAACCCGACTTCCAGGGGTAGATCCATCAAGGTAGGCGGGGTCATTGTCTATCGGAAAGGTTCGACCGACAGGGATGTAATCGTCAATCACCTGGCAGGTCATCACAGATTGACTGTAGGCAGGTTGAGCCACAGCTAGGGCGATGGCCGTTGATAGGAGAAGGATTTTCATGGGCCGCAATGGTTGCTTGCAGTCTTAGGATACCCACCGCCCCAAAAAATTAACAGATGAGAAAACGAGCGTTTGAGCTGATTGGATGGCACCCGCTAGGAAATCCCTAGGGCACAATCAGCACGGGGCAGGGGGAGAGGTTGATAACGCGGGTGGTGACGCTTTCGGCCTGGATGTCTTCGATCAGGCCCACGCCGCGACAGCCCATCACAATCAGGTCGGCATTGAGTTCGTCGGCCACGTCGCAGATCACAAAGGCGGGTTGGCCCTCCCGTTCAATCACTTCAGAGTCGATGCCCTGCTGGGCAAACACATCCTTGGCCTGACCCAGCAGCGCCGCGACGGCCTCCGGGGAGGTTTGCTGATCGCCAGTGGCATCGGGGGCCACGGGTTCTACCACCGAGAGCAGCACTAGGCGGCTTTGGTGGAACTTCACCAGTTCGGCCACCTTGGGGCTTGCCTGCTGCGCCTCGGCACTCATGTCGATGGGGAAGAGAACGATCTTAAACATGGCCAATCCCTAGGTCAGATCAACATCAAAAGGGAACTCGGACTCCGGTAGAATAATGGCGTCGATTAGGTAAATATTACGACAGACACCGGAGGTTGGTTAGGCAGTCCTAGCCTGCTAAGTTCTACCTTAGACAAGGTTTAGCCCGCTTTTGCCATCCCGCCGCATAACGTAATAAACAACGCTAACAAAGCTCTTACGCCGTTTTTGGGAGGTTTCTTCTTATGGTCAAAAAATCTGTGGCCAGTCTAACCGCTGCCGATCTCGAAGGGAAGCGGGTGTTGGTACGAGCGGATTTCAACGTCCCTCTGGATGACCAAGGCAACATCACCGACGACACCCGCATTCGGGCTGCGCTGCCCACCATCCAAGACCTGACGGGCAAAGGGGCCAAGGTGATTTTGACCAGCCACTTTGGTCGTCCCAAGGCCCAGGTGGTAGACAGCATGCGCCTCACCCCCGTGGCAAAGCGCCTAGGTGAACTGCTGGGCCAAGATGTGATCAAGTGCGACGACTGCATTGGTGACGACGTAGCCGCCGCCGTGAATGGCATGAGCAACGGCCAAGTGGCCCTGCTAGAAAACGTGCGCTTCTACGCCGGGGAAGAGGCCAACGATCCTGACTTCGCTAAGGCTCTCGCCGCCAACGCCGACCTCTACGTGAACGATGCCTTTGGTACCGCCCACCGTGCCCACGCCTCCACCGAAGGTGTGACCCAGTACCTCAGTCCCTCCGTGGCCGGGTATTTGATCGAGAAGGAACTGCAATACCTGCAAGCGGCTATCGAAAACCCCCAGCGGCCCCTGGCGGCGATTATCGGCGGTTCTAAGGTGTCCAGCAAAATCGGCGTGATCGAAACCCTGCTGGATAAGGTAGACAAGCTACTGATCGGCGGCGGCATGATCTTCACCTTCTACAAAGCCCGTGGCCTCAGTGTCGGCGGCTCCCTGGTGGAAGAAGACAAGCTGGAACTGGCCAAAGCCCTAGAAGCTAAGGCTAAGGAAAAGGGCGTTGACCTACTGCTGCCCACCGATGTCGTGGTGGCTAACAAGTTCGCTGCCGATGCCGACTCTCAAACCGTCAGCGTGGATGCCATCCCCGACGGCTGGATGGGTCTGGACATCGGCCCCGACTCGGTGAAGGTGTTCCAAGACGCCCTGAAGCAGTGCAAGTCTGTGATCTGGAATGGCCCCATGGGCGTGTTCGAGTTCGATAAGTTTGCGGCGGGCACCGAAGCCATCGCCCATACCCTCGCTGAACTCACCCCCCAAGGCGTCACCACCATCATCGGCGGCGGCGACTCTGTGGCGGCGGTGGAAAAAGTGGGCGTGGCCGAGCAAATGAGCCACATTTCCACCGGAGGCGGTGCCAGCCTGGAACTGCTGGAAGGCAAGGAACTCCCCGGCATTGCGGCCCTAGACGAAGCCTAGGGATCAACCCCAGAAGCCCGGTTTCCATGGAAAACTGGGCTTCTGAATGCCCAAAGCCCTCTTTTTCGGAATGGGCTACTGAATCAGTGCTTCAGCAACCGATTCCAAGACGTGGGTAACGGGGTGGTCGGGGTAGTTGAGGGCAAAGATGCCGCCGCTGGCCAGGATCATCAAGTCATCGGAGTGGGGAATGATGCCCGCTACCGTGGCCTGATAGGTGGCCTCCACCTTGGCCTTGAGTTCATCAAAGTCGAACACGTCGGGGGCTTTATTCACCGCAATCAGCAGCTTTTCCACCTGGAGTTTGCGGGCCACATCCACGGTGACGGCGGTGCCCTGGTAGTCTTGCTGGTCGGGCCGCAGCAACAACAGCAGCACGTTAGAAATGGTGATGGACAGCAAGGTCTCTTCGTTGAGCCCAGGGTGGGTATCAATGATCAAATAATCGAGCTTAAAGTCTCGAATCACCTTACGATAGCCGTCGTTGAGTCGGTTGACATCGTAGCCCTCTCGTAGGACGCGGGCGATGTCGCTAGTTTTAATGCTGGAGGGCAGCAGAAACAGCCCCCCTCCTTGGCCGCTGGTCAGCAGATGGGAAATATCGTAAACGGCGTCTTTGACATCGATCTTGCCCCAGAGATAATCGTTCAAGGAGGACTGAATGCTGTCTTGGCTAAACCCAAACAGGACATGCACCCCAGGGGACTGAATATCCGTATCCACCACCGCAACTCGATAGCCCTTTTGGGCTAGAATCACGGCCAAGTTGGATACCGTATTCGATTTACCCGTGCCGCCTCGATAGGAGTGAACCGAAATAATTTGCGCCATAGAAATAGCGTTCCCCTTGCCTTGTTAACGACGACCTAACCTTGAGAGGATATTTGAAAAGCCCTAGGGGCTGTAGCAAACGCTTTTCAAACGCCTTCTACGGGCCTCAATATCCTAGGAACCTCTGTATTTCCCGGCTTTTCAGTGTACAGTAGGTTCCCTCAGGACGTTCCTCTCAAACTAATCTAGGCTGAACTGACCTTCTTCAGAATAACGCTGATTGTTGCGACCGCTGGAACCCTAGCCTAGGTCAGCGGGGAAACCTAGGAGCCAAGGGTTGGGATCGCCACCGATGACTGGCCTGGGAGGTGTCAAGGGCGTTGCCGATCCGGGGTGTGATGGGACTCGATATTGTATTACTCACCATTTACTTCATCTGTATTGGCTACCTGGTTTACCAAATGGTACTGGCCGTCGAGGCTGACCTAGAGGATCGGGTGGCCTTTATCCCCGATCCCGATTCCCTAGGCCGTGCCTTGGCGGATCAGCTTACGCGCCAGGGGCTTTCGGCAGATTTGGGCCAAGTGGAGACAGCGTTGCCGCCCCCCCTTAAACCCCAGATGGGGATGACCCTCACCCCGCCCGCCCGACGCCCAGAGGCCCGATTGCCTTCAGAGGCCGATGGCCTGATTGCCGTACAGGTGCTTCCCCAGGGGCCGCAGCCCCTCAAACCGTTGCTAGGGCTAACGGTGCAGGTGTTGAACCAAACCCAAGCCTTTCAGGTCGCGGTGGATTGGGATCGCAGTTCCTTTACCCAAATGAACAACCAGGCCCGCCGCGTGATTCGCCACACCCCCGGCACCCGGATGGATTTGGGCCTGCCCCAGGTGGTCAGCGTGGTGAACCCCAATCAACTGCTGAGCGCCGTGGCCACCAGCGAAGACTGCTTTAGCCTCAATCCCGACACCCAACTGCTCCAAGTGGCCATGCCCCTAGTTGACCCCAACCGTTTACTCAGTGTGCCTCCTCCAGTTCGGGTCTATGCACTCGATCTGGCCCTCACCATTACCCCGGTGATTGGGCGGGGGGCACGGCCTTTGGTGCTACTGCTGCCCTTTCGGTTCCAGGTCGAACGGTTAGTGGCCCAGTCTCCCGTTCCCTACCGCCAGTGGTGGCCTAAGTAACTGAGCGCCGTCCCGCTGCAACGGCTATTCCCGTTCTCACGCCTTTTACGTTTCCTGATATTCTGAACTATTGGCTAGGCCCAGGGGGCGCTAGTGGGCGAATTCTAAGGAATGGCGGTGCTGGATTTAAGGCAAATACGGGAAAATTCCGATCAGGTACAGACGGCCTTGGCCAAGCGCGGTACCTACGATCTGGCTCCACTGTTGGCGTTGGATCGGCAGCAGCGCCAGATTGAAACGGTGCGGTCTCAGCTTCAGGCCCGCAGCAACGACATTGGCAAACAGGTGGGGCTGGCGATCAAGGCGGGGGCAGCCCCCAATGGCCCGGAGGTGGCGGCACTGAAGGAGTCGGGCAACCGGGTGAAGGCGGAACTGCAAACCTTGGAACCCCAGGAGCGGGAACTGAAGGCCCAGATTGAAGCCTTTTTGCTGACCCTGCCCAACGTACCCAGCGACACCACCCCCGTAGGTGCTGACGAAACCGAGAATGTGGAGGTGCGCCGTTGGGGTGAGGACTATCAGCCCCAGCACACCATTCAGCCCCACTGGGAGATTGGCGAAACCCTCGGTATTTTGGACTTTAAACGCGCCGCCGAAAAAATTGCCCAGAGCCGTTTTGTGACGTTAATCGGGGCTGGTGCGGCCCTAGAGCGAGCCTTGATTTCCTTCATGCTGGATCGCCATACCCAGGCAGGCTATCAGGAAATTATGCCGCCCTACCTAGTCAATTCAGCCGCGCTGACGGCATCGGGGCAACTGCCGAAATTTGCCGAGGAAAGCTTCCAATGCCGTGAGGATGATCTGTGGCTTACCCCCACTGCCGAGGTGCCCCTCACCAACCTGCACCGCGACGACATTCTCACCGACGATCAACTGCCCATCCATTACTGTGCCTATACCCCCTGCTTTCGCCGCGAGGCAGGTAGCTACGGCAAGGATACCCGTGGGCTGATTCGTCTGCACCAATTCAACAAGGTGGAGATGTACAAATTCGTCCACCCCGACACCTCCTTCGACGAACTAGAAGCCCTGGTAGCCGATGCCGAAGACATTCTGCAAAAGTTGAAATTGCCCTACCGCGTGCTGGCCCTCTGCACCGGGGATCTCGGCTTCTCAAGCGGCAAAACCTACGACCTAGAGGTGTGGATGCCCTCCGCCAACCGCTACCGGGAAATTTCAAGCTGCTCCAACTGTCTAGATTTTCAGGCACGGCGGGCCAACATTCGGTTTAAGTCCGCAGGGCAAAAGGGCACCCAGTATCTCCATACCCTCAATGGGTCTGGTTTGGCTATTGGCCGCACCATGGCCGCGATTTTGGAAAACTACCAGGAGGCTAACGGATCCGTGCGGGTGCCGGAGGTGCTACAGCCCTACCTGGGCCGCGAGTATCTCTAAGACCCACCGTTTGCAATATCAAACCCGAATCCCATCGTCCCGGTTCCCAACGGGCAGATTAGTTCATCCACCCAAATAACGGTATAAGGCATTGGGGTTTGGGCATATGACCGTGCGCCCGTACAGTGCTGCCCACCGGGGCTAGATGTAGCGTCATGCAGGGTTCCATACGGGCGGTAGCACACTATATCGCCCCGGTGGACGATCTTCGCTATCATAGTTGACTGGTCAATCATCCCTGCGCGAAAGGCTACTCCCATGGTTCAAGAAGTCCCCCGTACTCGGCAGCAAGGGCCGTTTCCCGACGCCGCTCCTGCCGCGTTTCCGGTGTTTTACCGCACCTATAGCCGTCGAGGCGAGGTAGTGCCGGGACAACGGGAAACCTGGGATCAAGTCTGTGATCGCACCCTGGAGGGGCTGAAGGAACTGGGCAACCTCACCGATGAAGAGATGGCCCTCCTGAGCCGAATGCAGCGCCAGGTAAAAGCCCTGCCCTCCGGTCGTTGGCTATGGGTGGGCGGCACTGCCTGGAGCAAACAGCCTGAGAATTTTTCGGGAGCCTACAACTGCACCAGCACCAACGTCGTAGACTGGCGCGCCTTTGGCCTCATGATGGACTTGGCCATGATGGGCTGCGGCACCGGGGCAATTCTGGAACCCAAATACATCAACCAAATTCCCGCCATCCGTAACCGCCTCAACGTCACCATGGGCGGCGACATTGGCACCACCCCCGCCGCCGACCGTCGCGAAATCACCGAAATTTCCATCGACGGCAACCAGGTCAACATCCGAGTAGGCGACAGCCGCCAGGGCTGGGTGCAGTCCTACCAAACCCTGCTGGAACTCTCCACCGATGAGCGCTTCACCGATACCGTCGAAGTCACCATCGACCTCAGCGACGTGCGCCCCGCCGGGGAAAAACTCAAGGGCTTCGGCGGCGTCGCCAACCCCATCCGCCTATCGCTGCTCTACGACCGCTGCGCCAATATCCTCAACAAAGCCCTCGGTCGCCAACTCAATTCCGTCGAGTGCTGTCTGCTCATCGACGAAGCTGCGGCCTGTGTGGTGGCTGGGAACATCAGACGCAGTGCCGGAATGCGCCAATTCGACAGCAACGACGAACTAGCGGCGGGTGCCAAGGACAATCTCTGGCAGCAAGACGCCGAGGGCAACTGGCGCATCGACCCCGAACGGGACGTGTTGCGGATGGCCAACCACACCCGCGTCTTCCACGAAAAGCCCAGCCTTCAGGACTGTGTAGACTCGGTGCGGAAACAGTTTTATTCTGGCGAGGGCGCAATTCAGTGGGCTGGGGAGGCCAAACGTCGGGCAGGGGCGGATGACCGCTACGGCCTGAACCCCTGTGTGACGGTAGATACCTGGGTGCCTACGGGTGATGGCCCCCGTCAGGTCAAGGATCTGATCGGTCAGCAGCACAGTACCTACGTCAACGGGGAACTGTTCAGCACCACCGCTGAGGGTTTCTTTTATTCCGGCACCAAGCCTGTCCTCAAACTCAGCACTACCGAGGGGCACAGCCTGCGTTTGACCGGGAACCACAAAGTTCTGAAAGTGACGGCGCAAACCCAAAAGGCTCAATACACCGAATGGGTGGAGGCCGAAACTCTACAACCCGGAGATCGTATCCTGCTGCACAACCACCGGGGGCTACAACCCTGGGATGGAAAGGGCACCCAGGAAGCGGGCTGGTTAATCGGGAACCTGGTAGGCGATGGCAGCTTAACCAAAACCCAGTGGAACGATTCGGCTCTGCTGCGCTTCTGGGGCGAATCCCAGGAGGAAATGAGTGAACACGCCATTGCCCTCTTGCAAACTGCCGTAGGTTACGAACGTCGCACCGCAGCGGCCCATTACCATCGCCAGCTCAAGCATCGGGTGGTGAACTCAGCCGGATTGGCCAGTCTCGCGGCAGAATTTGGCATCACTCCTGGCCATAAGGTGATCACCGCCGCCATTGAACAGGGCAGCTACGAATTCTATCAGGGCTTTTTGCAAGGGTTGTTTGATGCCGATGGCAGCGTCCAGGGCAGTCAGGCTAAGGGGATTAGCGTGCGGCTGGCCCAAAGCAACCTAGCGAACTTGCAAGCGGTACAGCGGATGCTAGGTCGTTTGGGGATTGTGGCGACGATTTACCAAGAGCGGCGCTCAGAGGGCTATCGTGAACTGCCCGATGCCAATCGGGAACCTGCCCCCTATTTCTGCCAAACCCAGCATGAATTGGTGATCGCCAACGATAACCTTCAGGTTTTTGCCGAGCTAATCGGTTTCCAAGAACCTGCTAAGGCCGCAAAGTTGGCTGAGGTTTTGGGGCAATACAAGCGCCGCCCCAACCGAGAACGGTTTACGGCTACGGTGTCCAGCGTTGTGCCCGATGGTGTAGAAGCGGTCTACGACTGTACGGTTCCTGGCCCCGCCCGGTTCGATGCTAACGGCCTAGTGGCTCACAATTGTGGAGAAATTTTAGGATCCAATTTCCACTGTGTAGCGGGTTCTACCCTGATGATCACCCGTGACGGACTCCACCCGATTCAGTCCCTCGTGGGGCAGACGGTGGAGGTGTGGAACGGTCGTCGCTGGAGCCCGGTAGTACCTGTGCAAACGGGGCAAAATCGCCAGATGTATCGCGTTACCTTTGGCGATGGTACTTGGCTGGATGTGACGGGCAAGCACCGCTTCTTTGTGGGAGATCGCTTTAGCAGCACCTACACCGAACTGACCACCGAGGAACTGAGTGATCGCCTCGACAGCCATCCCTATGCCCTACACACGGAGCCGTTCCAGATTGACTACCGCGACGGCGAATTTGTCGATCCCACCTGGGCCTACACCCTGGGACAACTGGTGGGGGATGGTTCCCTGTGCCAGTCTAACGGTAAGCCCCAGCTTCAGTTGCGCCTCTATGGAGCCAAGAGCTACCAAAGCCTAGCCCTGGCTGGACGCACCTCTGGCAAGCTGCGCTACTACGCCGAAAATCCCGAAACCCCTTGCTTGCTCTACACGGGCTTCCAGGACAACTTTGACCCTGAACAGGTACGCGCCCTCAAGGCTGAAGCCCAAGCTCTAGATGTGCTGGCGGGCTGGAATCGCGAGGGCATTCTGCACTTCGTCGCTGGGTTGATTGATGCCGATGGCTCGGAAACTTCCTCCGGTGGCGTGCGGCTCTACGTTTCCGACTATGATCGGGCCTATCGCCTGTACCTGCTGCTGCTGAAGTGTGGCATCCGTTCCTCCATTAACCTCGCGGCCAAGGCTGGCAGCAAAACCAACCTGGGAGTACGGCAAAAGGATCTGTGGTATCTGCAAATTACTGATTGTGCTGCCATTCCCTGCCAGCGGGTGGATACCTCCAAAGGCCATGCCCCCAAGGCCAAGGGTAAGTGGCAGGTGATTCGTTCCGTGGAGCCCCTGCCCGGACAGCACGATAGCTTCTGCTTCAACGAGTCAGAATTCCACAAGGGCGTGTTTGGTGGCACCCTCACGGGGCAGTGCAATTTGTCCGAAGTCCATCTCAACCAGCTTGATCCTGGCAATCTTCAGGATCAAGAGGATGCCTTTACCTCGGCGGCGCTGTCGGTGGCGGTGCTGTTGAATCACCAATTCAACGAGCCGCGTTACCAAAAGTCGCGTTTGGAAGACCCCATCGTGGGCGTGTCCTTCACCGGGCTGTTCGACTTCTTTGTACAGGCTTTCGGCGTAGACTGGCTGCGCTGGTGGGAGGCAGGACGGCCCGACACCATGCAGGGGCTAGAGTTCAAGCAAAAGGAGCAGGACTACCTGACCCGCTGGAAGGACATCGTCCATTGGGTGGTGTGGGACTACTGCGACCGCCACGGGCTGAAGCGGCCCAACCGTTGTACCACCGTGCAGCCTGCGGGGACGAAATCGCTGCTGACGGGGGCCTCCCCTGGCTGGCACCCGCCCAAGGCCCAGCGCTTTTTGCGGCGGATCACCTTCCGCAAGAATGACCCTGTAGCCATGGCCTGCATTGACTACGGCTATTCCGTGGTGCCCTCCCAGTCCGACAAGGATGAGAACGGCAACCTGCTGAACGATCCCTTCGACCCGCGCTGTACCGAGTGGCTGGTGGAAATTCCGGTAGAAGTGCCCTGGGCCAACCTGCCCGGTGCGGACGAAATCGCCATCGAAAAATTCACGGCGGCGGCCCAGTTCGACTTCTACATGCAGGTGCAGAAGCACTACACCACCCACAACACCTCGGCCACCATCGAGTTCCGAGAGCCGGAACTGGAAGCCCTGGGCGAGCGGATCTACCAGGCTATCCAAAACGACGAGGGCTACATTTCGGCGGCGCTGCTGGCTCGGTTCGACGACCTGCAAACCTTCCCCCGTTTGCCCTTCGAGCCGATTGACAAGGCCACCTACGAGGCCGAAAGTCAGAAGGTCGAAGCCCGTCGTGGCACGGCAGACTTTCACTCGGCCTTGGCGATGTACGATGCCGGAGATCTGATCGAAGCTGGCCCCGCTGGTTGCGACTCCGACAAGTGCATGATGCCGGAGCAAAAGCCGGAGTAATTCACGGGGGATATCGCGGATTTCAAGCCGATGCGACACAAACAAGGGGCTTATACCAACTCCGAGCCAGAAGATCCCGATTCCCAGGCCGACAAACCGTAGGAGCGAGGTCTCCTCGCCCGCTGATACCGTGGGTAAGGTAAGCCGGATTTAGTATTAAGCCCCTTGTTTGTAGGCGGAGAGATAAATCTCATCCATCAGAGAACCGCTATGGATGGAGTAGGCCATGGAAGATCGCTAGGGCCTATTTCGGGTGTCTTCAGCGGCGGTCTGTCACCGATAGGGAAGAGGCTAGTTAGCCCCCTGGGTGGGGTTAGAAAAGAGGGCTAGGGTTTGGCGACAGCATTGCTTCAGTCGCTCGCCACAGGTGGGATCGGGGGCAGCTTGCCCCGCAAAGGCCCAATTGTCGATGGTGGAGAGAGTCCATTGTTTGCCGCGATGGTCAAATCCAGCCACCTCTAGGCCGATTACGCGCCGTTCGTCGGTGTCGGGGTCGGGATGGAGGCGAATTTGCACCAACAGGCTACGGCAGCGAAAGAGACGGCTCACCCCCGGAAAGTGAAATCCCAGATCAATAGAATCGGGATCGACCAAGTCGCGAGTTTCGCGATCATTGGCCCAGGGTTTGAGATCGACCCGCAGGTCTGGAAATTCGCCCTTAAATAACCCGACCACGGTGGCGATTTTGCTGGCGAATTCGATGCTGTTGGCCTGTTCTGATGCGTTCACGCTGCCTGCGACAAAAGTGGGTTGGCTTTCAGAATAGGATAGCGCTTGGTTTACAACAGTTAACTGGTTAACCAAATGGCTTAACCCAGGGGGCTTCCCCTGTCCTGCCAACCGAGGCTGAGGCTTAGGATTCGGGCATCAGGTCAGCCTTGCAGGTATTCAGCATGCGCAGGTCGTTCTCCGTGAGGTGATCGAGGGCATGGAAGCCGTCGAGATTAAGGGGGACGGTCGTATGGCCCATCTGCTCCGTGGCAATGGCGCTTTGGGGCACTAGGGCAATGGCGTAAGGGTAGATCTCTTGGCTATAGCTGTCGGTGATGGTCATCGCGAGGGCGTTGTTCTCCACCCGTCCCTGGAAGCAGTCGAAGGAGGAACCCGGAAAATAGAGGGCTCCATAGATATCCTGGCCGTTGCTTTCCAGCACAATGTAGCCATGGCCAAGCTGGTCGGGCTGGGAGGCCTGCCCAAAGAGATATTGCCCCGGAGCCGGGAACGGACGAGGAGCTTGCTGGGCCAAGGCGGGTGCGGCCACCGATGGGGATTGGGCCTGGGATACCCATTGGTCGTAGTGGGCCTGGGCCTCTAGGCTAAGCCCTAGGGCAAGGGCAGAGGCGGCCATCGTGCCAGCCAAAACGCGGGGGCTGGTCTTCAGCCAATGGAGCGGAGACAACAATGATCTGGTTAGGGTGATGGGTGCGATCATTTGATGTCCCTCCTTAAATGGTTAAGCCTGATTGTTGAGTTTTATAAAGTAGGCTGATATTCGGCCCGTTTTGGCCTAGGCGGTGCTAACTTTAGCCTCCAGATTGAAGCTTCCCAGCTCAAGAATCCTCAAAGAATCCTAAGTTTAAAGCCCCTAAATTCAATGTAGTAGACCCGCTTGATCCCCATGGGAGAATCCGTCCTGACCGTAACAACTCTTTGAATAAGGGCTCTGAGCAAGGACGTTGAACCCGCTATTGCCTACATTTACGAGCTGAATACTCAGCGCCTCTGGGGTTATTCCCTGGGCATGGTTTTGTTATAGGGGCAGTGGCTAGGCTCCTAAAGGGCTAGGGTGCCACCTCCTAAATTGTCAGGGAAGTTCCACCGCAGTCCATCTTCCCCTAGGGAGGTTTGGCGTCATACCTGGGAGAGAAACCTCGCCCAGGCCCCAGCCCTAGGTGAGATTCGTGGGAACGGTAGAAATGCTGACCTTGAACCATTTCGCCCCACCCGCTCAGGCTAGGCTATGTATGGCGTTATGGGCTCACAATAGCCTATTCTTCAGTCAGGATGAGTGGCGCAGTCCAGGGAAGGGAGACGCGATGGAAATTGCCTCCGATAGGTTAGAACAGGGTCGGGTGCCGCTGAAGCTCTTACTGTTTATCGACAAGCGCCCTAGTTTGGCTAAGCAGGTGCAGCAAATCCGGCAATACCTGAAAACCCTGGAGGATCGGTTTCAGCTCCACCTCGATGTGGTGGATATTGGCGAACAGCCCTACCTCGCCGAGCACTATAAGCTGGTGGCTAGCCCGTCCTTGGTGAAGGTCTCGCCTTTGCCGCAGCAACTCCTAGCGGGCAGTGATATTGTCAGCCAGCTAGAGCATTGGTGGCCTCGCTGGCAGCAAGAACACCAGCCCATAGGGTATGAGGTGGAGCCTTCCCTGGAGAATCATGCCCTCGATCTGGAGTTGGCGGACATTAACGGCCAACTAACCCACTCTGCGGAGCTGATTAAACTGTCCGACGAAATCTTTCGCCTCAACCAAATTAAAGAAGAGCTAGAGGCCCAATTGCGCTTCAAGGATCGGATTATTGCCATGATGGCCCACGATCTGCGCAACCCCCTCACCGCCGCCTCCATTGCCATTGAAACCCTAGAACTGGGCTATGCCCCCAACCAGCGGCGCAAGCTCAGCCTCAGTCCTGAGTTGACAGGCCAACTGCTGAAACACGCCAAAACCCAAGTGCGGGCCATCAACCGGATGATCACCGACATTCTCAAAACCGCCAGGGGAGCCTCCATGGATCTGCAAATCCATCCCCAGGAGATCAACCTAGTGGCCCTTTGTGACGATGTGCTGGAAGAGGCGCAGGATCGGCTTCAGGCGAAGTCCCTCCACCTCACCACCGAATTGCCCAAGGATCTGCCCCCCGTCTATGCCGACAGCAGCCAGGTGAAACGGGTGATCAGTAATCTGCTCGACAACGCGATTAAATACACTCCAGAACGCGGCAATGTCTCCCTAACCGCCCTGCATCGCACCACCCAAAAGGTACAGGTGGGGGTAATCGATACGGGGCCAGGGATTCCCGTGGAAAACCGCGACACCATCTTTGAGGAAAGCTTTCGGCTCCAGCGCGACGCCACCCAGGAGGGCTACGGGCTAGGGCTGGCCCTGTGTCAGCGCATCGTTCGCGCCCACTATGGCCAAATTTGGGTAGATTCTGTCCCCGGCGAGGGAAGCGCCTTCTACTTCACCCTGCCTGTCTATCGAGCCTAGGGGAACACCGAATCCTCAGTAGAGCACAAACCCATCACCAACCCCATTGTAGAACAGCCATCTTGGCTGTCCCCTGGCAGGCAGGATGCCTACCCTACCGTCGTCTTTTCGATCTAATGATTCTGGGTGACGAGAAAGGGCTAAGCCCCATCCAGGACAGTGCCAATTAGGCAAGCTCCAGTCATGCTGGCCCCCTCTAGGCGGGTTTGGCTGAGATCGGCACAGAGCAAATTCGCTCCGGTCAAAGCGGCTCCAGACAGGTTCGCTTGGCGCAGGTCGGCCTCCTCCAGGTTGGCATTGGCCAGTCTGGCCCCTTGCAGGTCGGCCCCTGATAAATCCGCCCCCTTCAGGTTGACCTCGCTGAGGTTGGCCCCGCGCAGATCGGCCCCGCGCAGATCCACCCCTTGCAGGTTTATCCCGGTGAGGGTGCAGCCATTCAGGAAAGCCCCGGCCAAGCTGCCGCCGCCAAAACGCGCCCCCATCAGGTTCGCCCCCCGGAGATTGGCTCCCCGCAAGTCGGCCCCCGATAGATCACACTGCATCAGGTTCGCCCCCCACAGGCTGGCCCGTAGATCGGCCCCGACCAGACTGGCCCCCATCAGGTTCGCCCCCTCCAGGTGAGCCTTGGCCAGGTTGGCACGGCTAAGGTTGGCCCCGACTAAATTCGCCCCCGGCAACTGAACCCCGGCTAGATCCGCCCCAGCCAGATCCTCATCCGCCAAGTCCGCCCCTGGCAGATGGCGCAGCTTTCCGGCCTTGAGGGCCGCTAGGTCAAGAGAGTCGGTAGGCACAGGGGACATCACTCAGCAGGAGGGGGCAGAAAGAACAGTGAGGCAGAAGGCAGATTGACAACATTAAACCAGCCGGATGACCGGGATGCACCCACCCCAGTAACGGTGCCAAGGCTAGGACAGCACAGGCGCAGTAAAGACCGTCGCCGCGTCTGCGACTTCGGGGTTCAGCAAGCCAGCCCCCAGGGTAATTCTAGTGGGAATGGAGGGCAGACTCATGCCCTGCTGCAACCCCATCACCATCAGACCTAGCATTTCCACCAGTTTAGGATCCCAGCGCTGCCCTGCCTCCTGCTGGAAACGGGCCAACACCTCGGAGAGAGAAACTAGGGTCGCGTCGGGATCAGGATCGACTTCGGCGGTGGATTGGCGGTGTCGAGTCAGGGCTACCTGGCGCTGAAACTCCGCCACCAGGGCCAGCAGACGGGACTCTAGGGGAATGCTATCTCCGGCCAGCCCAGCGGGATAGCCCTGGCCATCCCAGCGCTCGTTTTGGTGGGTAATGATGGCGGCGACAGCCCGCATCCGGGGCATCAGTCGCAGGGCTT
Source organism: Phormidium sp. FACHB-1136 (assembly GCF_014697375.1). Taxonomy (GTDB): domain Bacteria; phylum Cyanobacteriota; class Cyanobacteriia; order Phormidesmidales; family Phormidesmidaceae; genus Nodosilinea. Next base: position 31,258 of record NZ_JACJRS010000043.1, on the reverse strand, counting down.
GGACTTCGGCCACCAGAGGACAACTGGGGGCTTCGCTGACCAGGGTGGAGGTATCCGCCATGGGGGCAATGCGGTGCAGCATCCCGGCCAGACGGAGGCGTTGAATTTGCCAAGCCGGAAGATCCAGCAATTGGCCCATCATATCGATCAGGGCCACCACTTCGCTGGCCGCTAGGGGGTTGATCGGGTCGATCAGATCCACCAGTTGGGCCATGCGCAGAAACGCCTGAAGCTCGTTGGAGACCAAATTTTGATCCAGGTCATCCGCCAGCCTAAACGCCAAGCTTCCCTTGAGGTCATCGCGGCTGGTTTGCAGATATTGCACCACCTGGGTGACGGTGCGGCCCACAGTGGCGGCGTCGGGGCAAGCCTGGGTGGGGGTGCGCTGGCGAAGGGTGGTCAGTTGCTCGGTGATCTGAGCCTGGAGGACAGGATTGTATTGACCGATGTGATCAAGGGCCAATTCCACCGTTTGACAGACCAGGGCCGCATCGAAGGTCCAAAAGCCGTAGAATTTGCGCTCTAGGTCGTTGCTGGGAGTTCCAGCCTTGCCATAGTCGGCCTCGGAAAGCTCTTGGCACAGCACCATGGCGCTGTAGGTGGGCGACAGGATCATCAGATGCCATTCCTGGGCCACCGGGTCACTATCGGCCAAGTCTACTAGGGCCACATTGGGGCGCTGGCTGGTAGGGTGTTCGTGGAACCCTGCCTCCGGGGAGGCCATAATCACAATCTGCTCAGACCGATCGGCAAGGTCGGCATAGCGTTCGGCTTCTTCGAGATACCACTTTCCCCGCTGAAACGCTGTGATCACGAGGGGGGCGGCATTGCCAGAATCAGCGGTCAAAATGAAGTCTTCGAGGGCGTGGCATAGGGCTACCAGGGTATTTTTGTAGTACACCCCATAATTGAGGGGAGTGGTCTCAGGCTCGGTGCGGCCCTTTACCAACCGTTGCAGTATTGACCCCTCCAGCATTGCAATCCTCGATATAGCCTATCAGTCTATGTAATCTGGATGATAACGCAGCTTGCGGGGCCACACCATAATCTTGTGTGTCCGTCGATGCGTTCCGACCCCAGCAGCCCTGATCGTGATCCTTGGTCTGGCCTTCGTCCTCCTGAATAGCCCAACCATCAGGTGCGCCCCCTTCCCATGAAATCGTTACTAAAACCGTAACTTCCGTCGCCGGGAGGCTCCCACTCAGTACAGTGGGGATGACCGCAAAGAAATGAGACCGCCCTTGATGCTGTGGATGTGAGGTGACCCCATGACAAAACATACGCTAATCCGTGGGATTAAACCAGGACTGGGGCTACTGGCCCTAGGGCTTGGCCTCGGCGCGATGGACTTTGGCCAACTCGCCCGCGCCCAAATGGAGGCAGAATGGCACAACTGCCTCACCCGTGAGGTGTTTAGCCCAGCCAAACGAGCCTGGTGTCATCGCTGGGAAACCGTCCAAAATGGGACTTACCTGGTACCCACCACCGGGGTACAAGACGCTATGTATACCGAGATTACCCTGACAAACGGCCAGTATGGGGCCGAAGAGGGTTGGGGCGTGGCCCTGGCCAACGAACCGGGCTGGATGGCCTTTGGGGATCTCAATGGCGACGACAAGGATGATGCAGCGGTGATTCTGGGCGTGATCTCCGAGGACGGTACATCCCTCTCCACCTATGTGGTCGCCCTGATGGATATTGATGGATCGGCTCAAGCGCTCAACCCAGTGCCGCTGGGGGAACGGATTATGATGAACGGTCCCATGGCCATTGGTGACCAACGCCTTTTCCTGTCCCAGCTCACCCAAACCGAGGTGATTAACCGCACCTTTGTGGCCGATGGCGGCATTCTCAGCGAACTAGCCCAACTGCCTACTCCAGAGCGGGTTCCTGGCGGCGTTCCTGACGGCACCCTTGTTTTCACCAACACCTCCACCTATGCCGTGCGGGTGTTCACCCAAGAGAGCCAGCCCTACATCAATGTGTTTAATCGCAGAACGGGTCGCCTAGCGGTAGATGGCGGACGGGCGGTGGCCATTTCCTCTGTAGGCGGCATCCAATACCGATACAGCGGCACCGGGGAAGTCTCCTCGGTGCAGATTAGCATCGCCCCCAATGGTGCTCAAACCTTTGAGGTGAACAATGTGGAGCAAACCGATCTGGCCACAGTTACAGGCACGGTAACCTATCGCCCCCGCATCGCCCTGCCCCCCAATGCCATCCTAGAGGTGCAATTGGTGGACGTTAGCCGCGCCGATGCCCCCGCCATCACCCTGGCCAGCCAAAGTATCGTCACCGGCGGACGGCAAGTGCCCATCCCCTTTGAACTGATCTACAACCCCGACCAAATCGATCCCCGCATGACCTACGCCGTGCAGGCCCGCATCACCATCGATGGCGAACTACAATTCATCAACACCCGCCGTTTCCCGGTCATTAGCCAAGGTAACCCCAACCAAGTAGAAGTCGTCGTAGATCCCGTCCGCCGCTAAGCCTGGGCACCCCAAGTTCCATCCCATCGCAGGGGCGAAACCTCCTCACCCCTCAGGTTTGTCGGCCTGGGAATCGGAGTCTTCTGGCTCGGAGTTGGCATGAAAGGATGCACCGAGCCCACCCTGGGACTACGTTGCCGATTCGTTTTGGCAGTTATAGTCATTCCGACTAACTTTGAGACAATTCAGGATCTGCTGGGCTAGGGCTGTAGACGCTTAAGCGGTCTCGTTCTGATCAAAAACGCCTATAACTAGGAACCTGAGAGCCGTTAAAGTGCCTGAAGGTCTAGCTGAGGGCATCAATGCCTTGGCGGGCGTAGTGGATGCGTAGCTTTAGCCCTAGGGTGATTTGCTTCATCAGCCAATACAGTACGGTCAAAATCACAACGGTGACGATGACGACGGCCAGGGGTCGCTTAGAGGTGAGAATATTCAGGGTATCGGTGAGGACATCGAGAGGCCCGGTCACCAAGTCCCAGCTATTGAACCGGATGAAGCGGCCTAGGTAAATGCCAATGGCGGAGAGGGCGTGCATCGTGAGTTCCATGGGCAAAATGAAGGCTTTGGCCCCTTGTTGTTTTAGGTAGTAGGCCACGTTGAGGATGGAAATCACGTAGGCTTCAAACCCTAGAACAATCGCCGTGATGTGGATGGGTACAAAGACAAGGGCAATCACCCAGGTCGGGCTAGCGCCAGTGCGAGTGCCGCGAATGAGGTGGATGATGTCGGTGAGGACGTAGGGGGCATTGGGCAAAAAGGCGATGAACACCACTACCCCCAGCCACCACAGCCAAGGACGGCGCGTATCCCTCGGACTTAGCCCCCACTGCCACAGCCCTATCACCAGCAGCAGCACTACCGCTAGCCAACTCAATCGCAGGAGAGCACTGATGTCTCCTATCAGGGCATTGCCGAGGGTTTGGCCCCAGGTTCGTAGCACATTGGGCACCCTAGTCCAAAGCCCGATGACCCCGATGGCGGTCACAACTCCTATCAATAGCTGAAACCAACGGCGGGGAAGGGCACGGGGGCGAAACAGCCAAAAGCTGAGCAGCAACGGTACAAAGGCGAGGAACAAATTCCACAAAATCCAGCCGCTGTAGACATTGTCGAAGGCGGTGGCAATGGCGGCGAGTCGTGATCCCATCCGATGCTTTCCTCCCAGGAGCGTAGACCTATTGACAACCGATCAGGGACCTAAGGGTTGACGATCCTACCCTAGGCTAGGATTTCCCCAGACGGGGACGGCCTAGGCTCCACAAGCTGCCTAGGGCCAAAATGACCATTCCCCCCAGGGCCGTCATCCACAGGGCGGGCTGATCTGCGTGACGTTGAGCGATGGCCCCCAGTGCCCAGATGAAGACCAGGGCAAAGGTGACATCCCGCCGCTGCCACAGCACCACCGCCCCCAACAGAATTGCGACGCCCATCATCACGATTGTCCACAGCAGGGGATTGAGGCCTAGGCCGCCCCAGTTGGCGGCGTAGAGGGTGGCGGCAATGTTGACGATGGTGGCGACAGCAATCCAGCCTAGATAGAGGCTGAAGGGAATGTGGGCCATCCATCGCCGCTGGCGGGAGGTTCGGGATCGGCCCATGGCGAGGGTGAGGTAGATCTGAATCAGCGATCCCAAAATGACCAGCATGGCCAGGATAGATGCCGCGAACCACTGGAAGGTAAACAGGAAAATCCAAACCACCTGGGCCACACAGGCGAGGATCAGCCATTGGTTGACCCGCTGAATTTTGGGGTCGGTGCGCCGCCCTGGATGAAATTGATAGACGGCGTAGGCGATTAACCCCAGGTAAATCACGCCCCAGATGATGAAAGCATAGTTAGCCGGGGTAATCAGCACTCCAGCGAGGACGGTGTTGGAAATTTCCCCCACGTTTTGCCCCCCTGGTGGGTACAGGTTGGAGAGGGTGTTGACGGCCAGGGTGGCGACAATGGCGACGATGGTGCCGATGGCCCAGCCAAGACCAGACTTTGGGGAGGAGGGGATGGCGTTCATAGGGGATGGGGAATAGGAACAGACCTGGGATGGAACGGTTAACCGGAGACGGCGGATCGCGGTGAATCTAGACGAGGATCGTCCTAGGGCTTGAGGACGACCAGGTTATCTCGGTGGATGACGGTATCGGCCCCAACGTAGCCCAAAATCTGGGGAATTTCGTCGGAATGTCGCCCCATAATCCGTTTTAGATCCTGATCGCCATAGTTGACGATGCCACGGGCAATTTCCTCTCCATCGGGGGTACAAAGCTGCACCGCATCCTGGGGTTGGAACTCCCCCGCCACCTGGGTAACCCCCGCCGCCAGCAGCGACTTGCCCCGGCCCAGAATGGCCTTGGCCGCGCCCTCATCCACATAAAGCCGTCCATTGGGGGGCAAACTGGCGGCAATCCAGCGCTTACGGCCTCGGTTGGGGCGGGGTTGGGCCACCACCTGAGTTCCCACGGCTTCGCCTTGCAGTACCCGCAGAATATTTCCCGGCTGCTTACCGTTCGTGATCACCGTGCGTACCCCCGACGTGGTGGCAATTTGGGCCGCCTCCAGTTTGGTCACCATGCCCCCCGTCCCCCAGGTCGTGCCTTGGCCCCCCGCCGCCCCCTTCAAGGCTTTTAGTGTATCGAGGTCTTCAATCAGGGAAATGGGCTGGGCATCAGGGTTAGACCGGGGGTCGGCGGAGTAGATCCGATCCACATCGGTGAGAATAAATAGCCAGTCAGCCCCAATCAGGCTGGCCACCAAGGCCGAGAGCGTATCATTATCGCCAAACTTCAGTTCCTCCACCGCCACCGTGTCGTTTTCGTTGACGATGGGAACCACCCCCAGGGCAAGCAACTGCCGAAAGGTGCGATAGCTGTTGACATAGCGGGAACGCTGGGCCAAATCGCTGCGAGTGAGCAACACCTGGGCAATGGGTTGGTTTAGGGCCGAAAACAGGTCGTCATAAATCCGCATCAGCCGCCCTTGGCCCACCGCCGCCACGGCCTGCTTCATGGCCAACGTCTTGGGGCGTTCGGCCATGGCCAACCGCCGACAGCCAATCCCCACCGCCCCCGAAGACACCAGCACCACCTGATGCCCCTGGCTCCGCAGCAGGCACAGGGTTTCCACCAAACTCGCCAAGGTAGACAGGGCAAATTGCCCCAGCCCCGGCCCCGCCAAGCTGGACGTGCCAATTTTGACCACCAGGGTTTGTGCCGCACTCACCGTCATAGATTCCTTTTGCTCATGATCCCTTTCGATACTACGCCCTCACCTATCCAGCTTGGTCTATCAGGCCGATTGCCCCTGAGAATGCCCTGAAGGATGCCCGTTGCCCTGGGAACAGGGCTTCCAATAAAATTTGGGTGCCAGTTACCGAGATAACCGACACCCAGAAGGAGTTTATTAAAGGGTTTATTGAACTTAAAGGTCTTTATTAGGTGTGACCTTTATTTATCTTTCTCAATTATCGCGCCACTTTTCGGGCCTAGGGGAATCCGTAATCTTTTCTTTATGTTTTCCTCCCTAACGTTTTCCCCGTCGTTATGAAGCATCTTGGTATTTCGTTACAAAAATATTTGAAGTCCAGCCGAAGGGCGGGTGCCACGAATTGGCCACGGGATTGAGATGCCACGGGCTTGGCTAGGAAACTTAGGCCGTCAGATAGGCTAGGACGGCGGTGGGATCTCTAGGGAAACGCCCACCAGCCTGAGCATCGCGATCTCCAGGGTGCGCAGACAGGAGTGGCGCGGGCGATCCTGATCTAGGGTCGGCATGGGATCCACCAAAATGGTGAAGAGCCCCAGGCGATTGCCCGCCAACACATCGGTGAGCAACCGATCTCCCACCATCGCCACCTGTTCCGGGGGGAGAGCCATGGCCTCCAGGGCTTGCTTGAGCTTGCGACGAGAGGGCTTACCCGCACTCGTGAGATAGGGCACCTCCAGGGGAGTGGCAATGCGCTTAATGCGGCTACTGTTGACGTTGTTGCTAACTAACCAAACGTCGCCCACTGCTTTGATACTGGCCATCCAGTCCGCCAGATCGGGGTCGCTTTCAGCCTGCCGCAGGGGCACCAGGGTATCGTCCACATCGAGGATCAACCCCTTAAGATTGTGGCGACGCATGAGATCGGGGGAGAGGTCAAACACACTGCCCCCCAGCACCAGGTTCGGTTCAAACAGGCTAGACCAGACCATCACCAAGCCCCACCATCAGGCTGAATCCCGCTAGTTGTTATTAAACGTTTCGCGAATGGTATTCTTGGCCGCTTCATGCTCCGCCAGGGTGCGGCTAAAGACATGGGTGCCATCGTAGCGGGCCACAAAGAAGAGATACTCGGTATCCTCAGGGTTGAGCACGGCCTCCAGGCTAGCCTGACCGGGGCTGGCAATGGGCGTGGGCGGCAAGCCGGGGTTGATGTAGGTGTTATAGGGCGAGGGGGTGCCTACCTGTGCCCAGGTCAACGGTTGCTCTGGGGTTTGGGTAATGCCGAGGCCGTATTCCACGGTGGGATCGGCCCCCAGGGGAATGTCTTGCTCCAGCCGATTGGTGAACACCCCGGCAATCGTACCCCGTTCTTCTTCCACCACGGATTCTTTTTCCACAATGCTGCTGAGGGTGACCCACTCTAGCAGAGAAAGATCGATGGCGCTGGGGTCGTAGAGGGGCAGAGCCAAGGTCTCAAACTGCTTAAGCATGATGTCCCGTACCTGGGTGGCGGTGATGCCCTCGGCGGGGAGTTGGTAGGTGTTGGGGAACAAAAAGCCCTCCAGGTGAGGAAGGCCGTCGGGGAGCCACGGAAACCGATCACGGGGAATTTCCTCGGTTACCGCTAGAAACTCCTCGGCGGAGAAGAAGCCTTCCTGCTCGAAGTATGCGGCCATTTGGCGCAGGTTCCAGCCTTCGGGAATGGTGAAGGATGTCTGCACCACCTGCCCCGTCCAAATGGTTTCAGCAATGTCGGTCATGGAACTGGTGGGGGCTAGGGCGTAGGTGCCCGCTTGGAAACCGCCCCCGTCGGTCTGCCGCACCTGCCAGCGAGACCACCACTTCCAGGCTAGGGCCGACCGAATTAAGCCCGCCGCCTCTAGGTCTTGGCCAATTTGCTGGCCCGATGTGCCGGGGGGAATTTGAATCTGGACAGTTTGATCGGCACCTTGCTCGGTGGCGTCCGTCACCACAGGGCTTGTGGCCCAACTCCACCAGGCCCACCCCTGCCAAGCCGCGATCCCCGCTGCCACGGGCACCACCAGCGCCAAAAAGCCCCACTTTGACCACTTTGAACCTTTCGTCATCGCCTTGGGATTACGTTGCTATACGTCATCAGTGCCCTGGGTAGCAATCACCCTGAGATCGAACCCATCCCCGATTATCTACTCATCATCTAAATCAAACAGCTTTTCTTCTAGGCTACCGCGAATGGCCTGAAACTCCTCTGGGGTGACGATATCCAGAGTGCCTGCGGCGGTGCGATAGGCAAAGATCAGCAGCGGCTCCACGGGGGTGCAGAGGGTGTATTCCTGGTCATCGTGGAAGCAGGTAGCCAAGATTTGAAACTCCTCCGTGATGGGCTCCCCGGTATCGTCCACCTCGTCCAGTTCTAGGGTGAGGCAGTTTTCCTCATCAACATCGGGCAGTTCTCCAGCGGCAGTGAGGGTGATAGCGGTGCGCTGAAGTAGCAGGTTTTGCTCGGCCAAGACCGCCTTGGCCGTGGGGAAGAGTTGATCAACATCCTCCTCCTCAATGTCCATCAGCACCTCTTCATCGTCCTCCTCCTGCCACACGAAGATTTCAATGGGGGCATCGAGGGGCAGCAGCAGCAAGTACTCACGGCCATTTAGGTCAAAGCGCTGCTCCACCTGACAGGGCAAAAAGCGGCCTGTGTCATCCGTGAGGACAACGGCTGAGTCGTCAAAGGATTGGGTCTCGTCCGCCATGGAGGCTACTCTACAGATTCTGGGTGGACAAATTGCAAAAAAACGAACAGGGAGCGTTAAAAAACAGTGTTATCAGGATATCCCATCCTGTTACGTCCGTTGCCGTTCATCTAGCCAGCGCTGCAAAATCAGCGCCGCCGCCTTGCGATCCACCAGTCCTTTGTCCTCCCGAACCGATCCCCCCTGGTTCCGAATCAGTTCCTCCGCCTCCAGGGAGGTAAATCGTTCGTCGATGTAAACCACCGGGAGGTTCAGAGCTTTGGAGAGGCCCGTGGCCATGCGCCGCACCTGTTTAGCCTGGGCACCCTCTTCCCCGGCTACAGTCAGAGGTAACCCGATCACCAATACCGCCACCTGTCGCTCCTGCACCAGTTCCGCCAGTTCCGCCACCACCTGATCAAAGGACTGGCGGTAGAGGGTTGTTAAGCCAGAGGCCATCAACCCCAACCGATCACAACCCGCCACACCGATGCGCTTGCGGCCAATGTCGAGGCCCAATGCCGAAATTTCCTGAGTCAAGCCAACGTTCCTCGCCCAACCACAATTGTTAACCTACATCTCCGAGGTTTCTGGGGGCTGGGGCCGAATGACCGGAGGCTCGGCACTGTCGGGGGAAGTCGTGGGATTGGGAGGCAGATCCGCAGCCCAGGTCATGCGTCCAGGAATAGGCTTCGCGGCGGGTTGCAACCCTGTGAGCACATCAGACAATTGCAGCCCTTCCAGGGAAATCGGCTTACTTTCCCGCACCTTGTGCCACACCGACCGCGACATCAAGAGGGTGTGGGATTCCGGAACGGCCTGCATCTGGGCCAGACATTCTTCCCGCTCCGGCTGGTAGTCCCGCGAGGTGAGATGCAGGGGCTGGGCCGGGAAGGGCTGCAAAATCTTCACCATCTGAATCATCAGCTCTGGATAGAGCCAGGTGTAGGCTGGGTGCACCGTGAGTTCGGCGGTGTGGGGCTGGCGGCCATCGCGGGAGATGGTGAGCTGAAACTGGCCAATGGCGGCCTTGCGCTGCTGCTCAAAGACGTAAGCGCTGACCGTTTCCAGGTTGTTTACCAGCCGATCTACGGTGGCGTTGGCAGTCCCAATCACCCCGCTTTTGAAGTCCTGGATTTGGTGATCAAACACCTGACGCACCAAGGGTGGCATGGAAGCCGTATTGAGCTGGTACAGCAGTTGGGCATCGGCATTGCTCACGGGCAGCAGATTCGGTAAATCGGGCTCCCGCTGGGCTAGGGTGGCAATGGCCTCCGGCATTAGCGACCAATAGGTGGTTTGGGCGAGGGGCTGAAAGCCGTTGAAGCGATAGAGGGAAAGGGCGGTCTTATGGTTGATATTGACCTCCAGCATCCAAGTACGTGCTTCCCACACCGCCTCAAAGCAGTGGCGCAGCAGGCGCGACCCCACATCCATATAGCCCGTTATCATGAGCTTAGCGGCCACGGCGCGGTTGACCACCACTCGTTCCACCTGCCAGGTACTACGGGTGCGGTTGAAGGAAGCCACCTGAATGAAGCCCACCAGGCAACCCTGACGCTCGGCCACAAAGGTGAGGGAGGATTGAGCAACTGGACTGGGCATCCAGCTTAAAAGCTTGAGGGGGGCATACCATCGGCGCTGATGATCCAGCCAGGACACTACCGAGGCCGAGGACAAGCTATCGTCTCCCGCATCCATGTCTTCGGGTTGCCACTGCATGAGATCGTCAAGATCGCGGTACTGCAATGGCCGCACCGTGAGCATTGGGCCAGTTGTCGTCATGCGGGCCATAACCAAGACCGTAGGAGACCAATTATTGAGCTTATCTTAGCCGTTTTTCCAAATTTTCACATGGCCCCGACCGCTCCCCGTTTCCAGGCTCCAGGGGAGGCTACGGACACACCGAATCTGGAGCGAAGTAGCTCGATTTCCCAAGGCGACCGTTTACAAAACTTATAATTTGAGGCACGATTTCATCATTGGTTGGTATTTAGTCAATCGCTCCACGGCCCACTTCCCCATTCTGCAAGCGGTATCTGAGATTCACCATGACACGCCTTTTGACGATTGAACGCTATTGCCTTTACGGACATTTGGTGGCCATGGCCTTTGGGCTGGCCGGATTACTCTGGGTCGTGCCTCACCCCGGCATCCTGGAATACCTACCCGCCGGACAAACGATGTTCCGCTGGAGTATGGCCGGGGGCGGCGTTGGCTACATTTTGCTGGGCACCGTGGCCATGGCGCTCTACGGCTATCGCACCCTGGGGCTGAAGGCGGTTTTGGCCTTCGCGGCGGCGGCCATTGGCGTCTCTTTATCTAGCGAACTATTGGGTACCAGCACGGGCTTTCCCTTCGGCCACTACAGCTACCTCAACGGCCTAGGCTACAAGATTGGCGGACTCGTACCCTTCACTATTCCCCTTTCCTGGTTTTACCTAGGGCTGTCCTCCTACCTTTTGGCCCGCAGTGGTTTGAAGGCCACTGGGTCTCAATCCGCCCAGGCCGAGTCGAGCTACGGCTGGCTGCGTTCTCTAGGGGCGATTTTCCTGGGTTCTGTGCTGCTCACCTCCTGGGATTTTGTCCTCGATCCAGCCATGAGTCAAACCGCACTGCCCTTCTGGTACTGGCATGAACCCGGTGCCTTTTTTGGGATGCCCTACCAAAACTTTGCGGGTTGGCTGGGTACCGGGGTGGTCTTTATCTCCGTTGGCTTGTCCCTCTGGCGGGTTTTGGGTGTGCGGTTAGAGCCGCCCAAGTCCGTAACAATTCCTCTGATTGTCTACATTGGCAACTTCACCTTTGCCATGGTGATGAGCCTCGCCGCTGGGTTCTATGTGCCCATCGCCATGGGGATGATCACCGGGCTGATTCCGGCCATTCTCTGCTGGCGCACCGCCAACCAAGGGGATATCGATGGGGATGCAGCCCTTGATCCGTCCATTACCCCGCCCGCTAATGCGGCCCTCAAGTAAGGTGCTAAACCTCCAATCTCAGTCCTAGGTTCCTAAGCCCTCCAAGTCCTATGGGAGTTTTGTCCGTTGTTCGATGCATTATTCTCCTTCCCTTGGCTGAGCGGTTTGGCCCTAGTGCTGCTGGCCTTGCAACTGCCCATGGTGCTGGTCTTGCTGTCGCGACTGGTGACTGGCCCTTTGCGTAGGCCACCCTTGGCTCCCCAATCCGCTACCCTCAAGGAGTTGGGAACGGTTTCGGTGGTCGTACCTACCTTAAATGAAGCCCATCGCCTTGCCCCCTGCCTGGAGGGACTGACTCGCCAAGGCTACGAACTGCGGGAGGTGCTGGTGGTGGATAGTCGTTCCACCGATGGCACCCAGGATGTGGTGACCACCTATCAACGCCAAGATCCACGGATACGGCTACTCACCGACGATCCGCTACCGTCGGGCTGGGTAGGACGGCCCTGGGCGCTCGATTACGGTTTTCGCCACAGTTCCCCCGCTAGCACCTGGGTCTTGGGCATTGATGCCGACACCCAACCCCAACCCGGCTTGATCGCTGCCTTGGTGCAGACCGTGGATCGGGAAGGCTACGATTTGGTGTCCCTCGCTCCCCGTTTCATTCTCAAAACCGCTGGGGAAATGTGGCTGCAACCCGCCCTGCTGATGACCCTAATTTATCGCTTTGGCCCCGCCGGAAATCGAGGTTCCCAGCCCCAGCGGGTGATGGCCAATGGGCAGTGCTTCATGGTGCGGCGATCCCTGCTGGAATCCCTCGATGGCTACAGTTCCGCCCGTGCCTCCTTCTGCGATGACGTGACCCTAGCCCGAAATGCCGCTGCCCAGGGGGCCAAGGTGGGCTTTTGGGACGGTAGCCGCTTGCTGAAGGTGCGGATGTACGAAGGAATCGCCGAAACCTGGCAAGAATGGGGTCGCTCCCTCGATCTCAAGGATGCCGCCACCCCGGAGCAAACCTGGTGGGATGTCGCTTTTCTGGCCCTAGTGCAAGGGCTTCCTTGGCTGCTGACACCTTTATTGATTGCGGTGAAGGAACTACCGATCACCGAATGGTCTTTGACTCTGCAACTGCTGTTAGCGATCAACACATCTCTACTCTTCATTCGCTTTGGGATGCAGGCTGCTGTTCTATCCGCCTATGACCTCAATGACGCCACCGGGAAATGGGCCTTTTGGCTGTCTCCCTTGGCCGATGTAGCGGCGGTCTATCGCATTGCCCTGTCGTCCTGGCAACGTCCTACTCAGTGGCGTGGACGGCAATACCCAGCCTCCGACTCACGTTCTACCTCACCCAATCACTCGGCCTAGCGACGATCTGGAGAGTCGTGTTCGTGATCTAAGCTAGCTCCACTCGGTAAAGGGCTGGCGGGCCAAGTTGGAGTTGCTATAGCGTAGATCATAGGTCACCTCTTCCCCAATCCAATCGGGCAGGGGCACGGGCTGATCAGGAGAAGCTAGTTCCACTTCGGCGACGATTAACCCTGCGTTGGCCCCAAAGAACTCATCCACCTCCCACACCACATCGCCCAGGGGAATGCGATAACGCTGCTTTTCAATCAGCGGCGGCTGGCAGAGGGTAGACAAAATTGTCTCGGCATCCTCTAGGGGAATCGGGTACTCAAATTCTGGGCGCACCATCCCCACTGATGGCCCCTTTAGGGTAAGATAGCCCTGTTCTCCCACCACCCGAACCCGGACGGTGCGGGCATCTTGGGTGGGAATATAGCCCTGGCGCAGTCGCTGGCCGGGGTCATCGGTACGCCAGTGATGGTTGACGACTAAAAATTTCCGCTCAATTTCCTGTCCCATGGATTTGCTCCACCGCGTTCACCCCCATTATGGAATGTGGGTAGCCGCCATTGAGCAGAGAAACCAGGCGATCTAACCGATCTCAGCAATTCTCATTTTGGCAAATTGGCCGTTCGCCCTGAGCCTGTCGAAGGGTGAAAAGGCTTCGATTGTTCGACAGGCTCACAGCTCAGCCTGAGCGGTATTTTATTCGCCAGCCTAGTCATACTGAGAATTGCTGAACCGATCTTTCCTGGATTGTCCTAGGTCATCAGTTGATTGTGGAGGTACAGAAACGCTTCCACGGCTCTGGCGTTGGGTTGGGCGGTCATGGCTCCGGGCTGGGTGGCGGTAAGCGCTCCGGCGGCACTGGCATACTGCACGGCGGATCGCAAGGGATCTTCATTTTCCAAGAGATCCATTCCTTGATGGGTCAGTTGGTGGAGAAATCCGGCGAGAAAGCTATCTCCCGCCCCAGTGCTGTCTTCGCAATCCACAATATAGGCTGGGACGTAGCCGCTGAGGGTGGCGGTGGCGTAGTGGCACCCTTTGGCCCCATCGGTCAGCAGTACCAATTTGGCCGATAGACGCGCTTGAACCGCCTCCACCTGATCGGTCTGAAACAGGGTATCTGCCTCCTCCCGGTTCAGCTTGAGAATATCTACCCCAGCTAAAAAGGTCTGGATTAGGGGAATCGCCTGCTCTGGTTGGGGCCAAAACATCGGTCGCCAATTGAGGTCAATCACGGTGATGACGCCGTTCTGCTTGGCCCAGGCCCAGGCGGTTCGCATACTCTGTCCCAGGCTTCCGTAGGCCAGCCCCAGGGTACCCATGACGAGGTATTGCGCGGATTCAAAGCTGGCGAAGTCAATCTGCTCAGCCTCTAGGTAGGCATCGGCAAAGCGGCTGGGGTCGGGCAGGCTGAACCCCACAAAGGTGCGTTCTCCCTGGGCATCTCGGTTCACCAGCACCACACGGGTCGGGTGGGCCGATGTCCATTGCAACGCGGCACAGTCCACCCCAGCTTCCTGCAAAGCCGCTTCCACCTGCTGCCCCTGGGGGTCGGTGCCCAGGCAGGCGACCAAGGCTGAGGGGGTGCCCAACTTAGCTAGGGCCACCGCCACATTCGCCGGAGCCCCGCCGGGGTGGTCGGCCCAAAAGGGAACCTCAGGACTTTGACCCTCGCGACGGTCAAAAATCCGGTCAATCAGCGCCTCGCCCAAGCAAACGACCTGTGGGGCCATGGTACAGGGTGGTAAAGGGTTGCCCTAGGGCTCAGAATACCCGCCGCAGCACGTAGTCGGCAATATCCTGGAGGGCTTGCTTGGCCGCCGAGGGGGGCAGGGAAGCCAAACATTCCACCGCCAGACGGGACTGCTCTGCCGCCAAATCCCGCGATTTCTGGATGCCGTTGCCCTGGTGAATTAGCTCAATGGCCTGGTCAAAGTCTGAAGCCTCGGCAAATTCCCGTTCAATCAGGGTGGCGAGGAAGGGTTGCTCGGCCATGGTGTAGAGCACGGGGGCAGTGAGGTTGCCGCTACGGAGGTCGGAACAGGCGGGTTTGCCCAGCACCTCGTCGGAACTGGTGAAGTCGAGGATGTCGTCCACAATTTGGAAGGCCAGCCCCAGGTGACGACCGTAGGCATAGAGCTGGTTAATGGTGACTTCGGAAATATCGCTGAGCACCCCCGTCGCCTTGGCGCTATTGGCCAGCAATGAGGCTGTTTTGAAATAGCTCTTTTCGAGATAAGCCTCAATGGAAAGGCTGGTATCAAAGCGGTTCAGCCCCTGCTGAATTTCCCCTTCAGCCAAGTCCATAATCACCTGGGACAGCAGTTTTACCACTCGCAGGTTGTCCAGGTTGGCCAGGTACCAAGAGGACTGGGCAAAGAGAAAATCCCCCGCCAGCACCGCAATGCGATTGCCAAACCGACTGTGGACGGTAGGCACCCCCCGCCGCACGCTAGACTCGTCCACCACGTCATCGTGTACTAGGCTGGCGGTGTGGATCATCTCGGTGATCTCGGCCAGTCGTCGATGTTTCGGCGTAATCTCCTGATTGGCCATGGTGGCTTTAGCCAACAGCAGCACAATGGCCGGACGAAGACGCTTGCCCCCGGCCCCAAAGAGATGTTCAGCGGCGGCGGACAGAATCGGATGCCGTGCCCCCACCAACCCCTTGAGGTTGTGGGTGAGGAGGTCAAGATCGGTCTCAACCGGCGCGAAAAGGGAGGTTACTGAAGTCATGGACAGCCGAGGGAGGCGAATATAGTTACGTTTTTTAACATAGTCTACCGTTATTTTAAGCTAACCCCTGGAGATGTGGTGGGATTGCGCCTCGATTTTAGTGGAGGCAATTTTGCCCAGATTCGGGGGTTATTCCCTAAAGTCCGTCAAAATGGGAAAAAAGCACGATCCGTGGAGAGTTCCACCCCTCAATTTAGGCCATATCTAATGGGATATCCAACCCTGATCAATACCTGGCATCGAATTCCTCAATGTCGCTCCCAGTGAGGGAATCGCGTGTTAGGATACAAAGTAAGACTTTTCCAAAGTAAGCGGCTTAGGTTTCTTATTTTTCCATTGTCGTCAACCTGATATTGGGTAGCTTTTGGGTGTTTCAGCCACGGGTTGCCAGCGTTGCGATCTAAGTGCTCGTCGGTCTCAGCCGTATTTGCGGCAGTGCAGACTGTCCTTAGGTTGTCAGGTGTTTCATGCGATGGATAAATGCCGCTACAACTCATAGGTGCTATGCGCTCAAGGGAGCCTGAGGTCTGGCGTTCATTGCCAAGACCCTGAGGCTGATTTTGGGCAACCCTGTGATCATTGCTATCTTCGCAGGCTGATTTTTCGATGCAGAGAAATCGGTAAGTTCTGGGCGTTGCAATAACGGTGATAACGGGCCATAGGTGACCTCCCTGAGTTGAGTTCTGTGCTGTTGCTTAGCTCCTCCCTATTTCACTCATCCGTTGTGACTGTCATCGCCGTGAATACCACTACTTTGATGATTCCCGTTCTGGCCGTAGCCTATTTGCTCTTGGTGTATGGTGTGCTGCTGTGGTGGTCTAGGCGTTCAACCGGATCGAGTCGCACCTAGGTTCCGTAGATCGCCCAATCCCTGCCTGTAGATCGCCAAGTCTCCGCAGCCTGAAATTTTCCTGGCAGCGGTTTCTAGTGGCTAGGCGGCGGTGGAGCGTCATCTTCCCAGAGTTCTGTGGCATCCACATCAATAATGGGTGGGGGCGTTTTCTGCCGCGTTTGGGGTGGGGTAGGCAGACCAGCGGTGACATCGGAAACCGTTTCCCGAATCTGGTGGCGCAGGTGGCGGGTGCGCTTTTTCACATCTCCTAGCCAATGCCCTAGGCGCTGCTGGGCCTCCGATTGCAGACGGTGCCCTTGTTCCTGCCACTGCTCGGACAGTTGGGCGCGGGCTTGGCGGGTTTTATCGAGGGTGGCGTCCCAGGTTTGTTTAGGGTCGGGGAGGTGATCCATCACCTGATCGAGGGGCAGTGCCTCTAGGGGAGATCGGGACGTGGCGGCATGGGGTGACACAGGATCGCCTAAACGGTTGGCTTGGGCGAGGGCGGTGTGGGCCACCATCATACGGCGACGGCCCAGACTGATCACGGATTCCGGCGGGATGGCATAGAGACCGGGGGCTAAGTCCTGAGGGGCCGTGGTGCTGAAGTGGTATTGCAGAATGGCCCCATCGCTGGGGGAAAACCGATAGTCGATCAGGTGCCCCAGGCGATCTCCGTGGTCAGACCACACTTCGACCTCGCCGAGGGCTATCCCGTCCTCTAGGGCGGTGTCTTCTGGATCGGGTGTTTGCGGGATAGATCCCCTCAGCACCAGGCCATCGTGACCAATCGACAGCACCCGAACCCACGGGAATCGAGTACTGCGACGGCCCAACCCACCCCCACAGCCCACCCCAATCACCCGATGACGGCGCGGATCGACCCAGACCTCGGTGATCGGGCCGAGGGAGTCCGCTGTATCAAGATCGATGGGCACTAGGCGCAGAAGGTCGCCCTTGAGCAGGTCTGGAGGAAACGTCGCATCGGTCGGCATGGTGTGACCACACTCCTAGCTAGGGTTGGGCGATGGGGTTGGGTAACTGGGTTAAGCCTTCTCCAATTGGTCGAGCCGCAGCCAGATGTTGGGGGTGGGCACATGGCCAAACTTGACGAGGGCATAGTCGTCGTTGATGTCCACAATTTCCCCTTTGGTTTCAAACAGGTAGGGGGGAAGGCGAGGATCGCTGGCCTGGATTTCGAGACTGTTTTCCAGTTTGTCTCGCAGGGCTTTGACTAAATCACCGCGTTTAAGAGTGGCTGCCATGGTCTGTCCTGGATGGTTCTGAATAATGAGTGTAATCGGTGTCATCGACGCAATCGACGCAGTCGGCGCAATCAGTGCGCTACCTGATTGTATCGCCTCTACCGCTGGCATTGGGGGCAGTAGTGGGCCGACCGTCCGGCTAGTTTGATGCGCTGGATGGGGGTTTGGCAGCGGCGGCAGGGTTGTCCTTCTCGGTCGTAGACCCAGGCAACGCCGCCGTAGTTGCCGTTGACGCCGTAGATATCGCGGTAGTCGCTGAAGGTGGTGCCGCCGGATTCGATGCTGGTGGTGAGCACGTCTAGGATGGCTTGGTGCAGTTGGGCAAGGCGGCGGGGGCCAGTTTGGCAAGAGAGCACGGTGGGGCGCAGACCGCTGAGGAACAGAGCTTCGTCGGCGTAGATGTTGCCGATGCCCGCCACCAGGGATTGATCCAACAGGGCGTTTTTGATCGGGCGGCGGCTGTGGGCAAGGCGTTGCTTGAGGTAGGTGGGGGAAAAAGTTTCGTCAAAGGGTTCTGGCCCCAGGGCTTGCAGTCCGGTGATGATCGACGCGGGCTCCTGGTCGGGCGGCACCCACCACAGACGGCCAAAGGTACGTTGGTCGATGTAGCGCAGTTCGTGGTGATCGGCTAAAAAAAACCGCACTCGACAATGGGTGGGCACGGGTTCCATCGGATCGACCCAGAGCAATTGTCCGGTCATCCGCAGATGCACCCCCAGGTAGCCCGCTGCTTTGCCATCGTTCTGAGCCAACTGCCCTAGTAAATACTTGCCCCGCCGCTGCCAATCGGTGAGATGGGTGTTGACCAGTCCGGCCCAAAATGCCTCTGGGCGGTCGGGATAGGCGAGGGTGCGGGCCAACAACACATCACCCCTTACGATAGACCGATGCAGGGTAACGCGATTCAGCCCCCGGCGAACGGTTTCAACTTCCGGCAGTTCGGGCACAGGATTCTCCAGCAGACAAGGTTTAACCAGGTTGATCCTAACCCTAGGCTCCATCCAAATTCCACCCTCCTGCCCCAACCCCGCAGGGGCAAGGGTTCCCCATCGGCTCGCCTTCAGGTTGCCCCTCTCAAAAACAACACCCCTACAGCGTTAGCTCAGCCCCACCGAGACCATCGGCCAAGGGTGGGATAGAGCGTGGGCTGCAAGGGTGATGGGGTAATCGTGAGCGTGGGACGCCATCCGGGGATAAGCTTACTTACCCTTGGGCGCTTCCACTTCTTCCAGTTCAGAGAGTGCAAAGTTGTTAGTGTTGATGCCAGAGTAGTTCACCTTGCTAAAGCGAACCACGGCGGGATACTTGATGCCGCTTTGGTCAATGGTGGCCACGGTACCCACATCCCGATACCAGTAGGACTCTTTGCGGAGAATCCGAACCTTAGAACCGCGTTGAACCATAAATAATGCCCTCTTGAAAACCAAGTATTTATGACAATCTATTAAGGTTCAAACCCTTGACTGGTCTTGGTCTACCGACAAGAACCGAGCGAGAACCTCAATAGGGTTGACTTCCACGTTCAACAGATTACTACGACTGCACAGTTCCCGTGGGACAGCGGGGTTTAAGTTTTGTTGCAGCATCAAGGTTTGGATCCCTAGGTCGTCGCAGCGGGTGGCCAATCCCATGCATCCGGGGTGATCTGACTAGGGTTTGCCCCATGTGAGGGGTGGGCGGGGGCGGGGGCCATCCGGGGGCTAAGTCTGGCAGGTCGCGATAAGTTTTGTGTCAGATGGGGGATGACCTGGGGACGGGCAAGGGGCTGGGATCGCCAAATACCCCTCACTCTGAGGCATTGGTCGGAATGGGAGATTGGGCGTTAGCATCAATAATGATTAAAACCCCTGTTAATTCTGGCCCTGCGTGGGCACATTACTTATAGCAGTGAGAACCGTCCTTCAAGGCTGGATAGATCATGGTTATGACCCCAGAGACCGCCCACCGTCTGCACCAAAAATTTCCGAAGAAGCATAACCACTATGCGCTCAAGGATTTTTTCCAGTTCAATCCCGATCAAGGCACCATCACAGACTGGAACGACACCCGCAATGTCTTGACCAGTGAAGACTTCATCATTGGTCTGTTGGAGGGGCTTCAGGAGGAAGTGGGAGATGCCTCCGCCGCCATCATGTATACCGTGGGCCTGGAGTGGGGTAAGTTGGACTCCCTGCACTTTGAGCGCTGGTTTGAGAAGGAATTTTCCATGAGCCCCCGGCGAGCCAACCTGATGTTCCTGCTAGAAACCTGGTGGTGGCCCTTCATTTCCCAAGGCTGGGGCCGCTGGGAGGTAGACATGAGCGACCGTAAGCAGGGCTTTATGTTCATCAACCTGTTCGATTCGGCGGTGGCCCGTACCCTAGGAGATGTGGGTAAGCCCGTCTGCCATATCTATGCGGGGCTGTTTGCCGGATTTTTCACCGAAATGGTGCGCAAACAACTGAGTTGCATCGAGATTCAGTGCTATTCCATGGGCGAAACCTACTGCAAATTCCTGCTGGGGGGCCGCGAACGCATTGACGCCGCCGCCTTCTGGATGAACGAAGGGGCCAACGCCCGCGACATTGAGAAGCGCCTACGGGCCGGGGAAGGTGGCGCATGATTTCCGCGACCCTAACCGCCACCAATGGCCACAATAGCCCCCACCCCTGGATGAAGGAAACCGTCCAAGCCTTCTTTGAAGGGGTGAACTGGAACGGCATGATCACCCACCGGGCCGATAGCACTAGCGGCACGGCCAGTTCTGGGCTGGGGGGCGACTCGCCTCTGAGAATGACCGTCGGCCAGTTCTTCGAGATGATGTCCTGGGAGGGCAAGCCCACCATCGGCGTGCCCATTGCCCCCATGGAGGCTCCGGCCCCCACCACCGACACCCCCAGTGACGATCTCACCTTAGACGATTTCTCTAGCTTGTTTGGCTAGATCCATGGCCCGCATCGGCCCCCTTAGTCCCTAGTCTTCTGCCCTGCACGCCTCATTCACGCCTCGCCTCATTCACGCCTCATTGAAGGATCGGACCATGACGTTCAAACTCGACAGCCTGTTTGAAAGCGCTGAGAAACCCTACCTCGATGCCAACGCCCTGACGATGTTGAGCCAGTACGTGAGCTCAATCCCGGAGCGCATTGCGGTGTATCGCATCCTGCGCGATCAGGAAATCGCCATTATGCAGCCCATTGCCGACGCCCTTCAGCAGCGCACCCAGGAACCGGAGGCCAAGGTGGAACGCAGTGTGCGCCATGGCCTGATGGCATTGCGCTACGTGGCCATGGCCATGCTGCTCGACGACAGCGCCTTTGTGGAAGGACGGTTGCAGGGGTGGCTACCGGAGATGGTGCAGGCCCACGAAACCCAGGCTCTCGATCAGCAATTGTTTCAACTGCTGGAACAACAACTGGCCAAGGTGCTGACCCCGGCCCAGATGAACTTGCTGAAACCAGGGATGACCAAGGCTCGCGATTTGATGCTGGGCCATGCCTCCTCGGCCCCAGTGCCAGCGGCGGCGGTGCCAGAACTCGATCCCCTGGCGGGGTTGCTCTAGGCTCCCTGGGCCGTTTGCTCTGGTCTCCCCTGGGAGTCAGGCTGGTCTGAACCCGTCCCCCCATCCCCGTCCACCATACCTGTGAGGGAATCAATCCTATGGTCTCCGTTGCCGATCTACTTGTTGATGGTCGCCTACCGGGCAACTACTTTGCCCAGGATCTCTATGTGCGCGGATCTACTGAGCTAGGCTTGCTGGAAAACCGCCGGGGGGATCGCCTCCTCGCCATTCCAGAACCGCTGCTGCAAGCCATCTATGCCGGACTGGAAAAGGAAACGGGCCAAGCCTCAAAGCTGGTGCTGTACAACTGTGGTCGCTGGTGGGGCAAGAACTTCTATGCCCGCTTCTGCGAAGAACTGGCCGACTACTACAGCCAACCCCTCGCCAACCTCTCTATGGCTGAGTTTCTGCAATCCCTTCAGCAGTGCTGGAAGACCCACGGCTGGGGCCAAATTCAGCTTGATATTACCTACCGCGATCAGGGGTTTCTGAGTATTGAGATTACCCACTCCCCCTTTACCGCCGCCGCCCCCGCCAGCCAAACCCCCTCCGCCGATCTGGATCGGGGCATTTTAGAAATTTTCTTTAGCCAACTGACCGGGCGCGAGCTGACCTGTGTGCAAACGAGCTGCACCACCCGAGGCGATGATGCCAACCGCTTTGTGCTGGGGCTAGGAAAGCGCCTACAACCCGCCGCCGCCCTGGTGGCCAATGGGCAATCCCACCAAAGTATTATGCAAGCCTTAGTGCAGCAGGGCTGAGAATCGCGTGGCTATGACCCGCCCCATCCGACGATCCCACTATCGACTGCTTGGGCTGGTGGGCCACGGGCAGTTTGGTCAGGTTTATTGCGCCATCCACCGCACAACGGGTGAGATGGTGGCTCTCAAGTATCTGCATAAGGATCGGTTCCCAACCCACAAGTTTCTGCGGGAACTACGGTTTTTGCTGAGCCTAGAGCATCCCAATATCGTTACCTGCCAAGCCCTAGAGCATTCCGCCAATGGGCGCTACCTGGTGATGGACTACTGCGAGGGGGGCACCCTGCGATCCATCCTGGAGAGCGACATTGTGCTGTCTTGGGAGGAGATGCTGGGCTTGGTGCTGGATATTCTATCGGGGCTGGCCCACGCCCACCAGCAGGGCATTGTGCACTGTGATATCAAGCCCGAAAACATTCTACTCACCCTCACCCCACGGGGCTGGGTGGCGCGAATTTCTGATTTTGGCATCGCCCGCCTCAGCCAGGAGGTGAATGAGTCGCAAATGGGCCATTCCGGATCGCCCGCCTACATGGCCCCAGAGCGCTTCTACAACCAGCACCCCCTCACCTCCGACCTCTATGCCGTGGGGGTTATCCTCTACGAAATGCTGCTGGGCAAACGCCCCTTTTCAGGTACGCCCATGGAGTTGATGGTGGCCCATATGAACCAAGTCCCCGACATTCCTGAGGATTTGCCTGCCCCGATTCGGGCGGTGGTGGCCCAATCGCTCCAAAAGCTGGCCCCCAAACGCTACCAAAGTGCCCAGGCCATGCGCCAAGCCATTGGGCAAGTCTACCAAGCCTGCCAAACGGGGCAAATTGCGGCCATGCCCCTGGGGGGAAAGGTGCTGCCCGATGCGGTGCCCGCCCCCGATCTGCCCTGGGTGGCCATGCCCCATCCCATCACGGTGATGGGGTTGACCTCCCTGCCCGTTCCCGATCCTCAACCCCCAACCCCGGACGATACGTCCACGACCCAGCCCCGCCTGCTGATCACCGCCCACCAGGATCACGTTTGGTTTTACCACTGGCCAGAGCAGGGGATTTCTGCCCCCCCTGGCCCCACCCAGGGCTTTACGCTCTCTGGGCCAGTGCAGCGATTTGTCCCCATTCCCCAGGGGGGGATGCTGACCACCCCCACCTCCCTCCACCTCCTCTCCATTTCCCACGGGTTAGGTCGCATCGCCCAGGAAACCCGCCCCATCCAGGTGGCCGTGGCCCCCAACGGGCATTGGTTTGCCACCGTCCAACAGCCCCAGCCCGCCACCGCCGATCTCCTCATCCGCCATCTGCGCAGTCCGTCCCAGGCTCCCGTTAAAATCTCAGCGGCCTGCCGAGTGTCTATCCCCATCGCCGAGGGCCGCATTGTCGCCCTGCAAGCCCTCGATACCCGTCATCTAGGGCTGGTGGTGCAGCAACCGCAAAAGACCTTTGTTTATCTGGTCACTCGGCGGGGGCATTACCTAGGGCCAGTCTCGCTGCCTGTGCCCCTCTATAACCTGGTGCCCACTCGCCGTCCCTACCGCTATTTGGCCCTGGAGGTCGATCAGCCCCAGTCACTGCTTGTGGTCGATCTCAAACCGCTGCGGATGGTGCGCTACCGAGCCGACATCCAACCGCGCTGGATTTTTGAAACCTCCGTGGGCTATGGCCTCCTCGACACCGAGGGGCACCTGTCGCTGATGAACGAGGAAGGGCAAATTATTAACCGGGTCACCGACTTGCCCTGTCCCACGGCCATGGTGCAGCGATCCCCCAGTCAGTTTCTCTGGGCGGTGCCCGATGGCGATCACAGCCGCCTCTACAGCCTAGATTTGGCTCGCCTCGGTCTAGATTTAGTCTTTTAGGGCTACTTTAGGGCGGTGATGGGAAAGGCCATTTCCCCCCTGGAATACCCCGCTTTCTGGCCTGACCCACCGTAGGGGCGAGGTCTCCTCGCCCGCTGATGATACCGGGAATAAACCAGCCGGATTTAGTCTCCCCTCTGCCCCCATACCGGATCTCCCCATGACCGATCCCTCCCTGTTCCCCGATGCCGACGACGCTACCCATGGGTCTCGCCCTCCCACCCCCCTAGCGGATCGCCTGCCCAAAGGCCCGGAAAACCCAGAACAGCCTTCCACGGAAGCCCCCAGCCCCGGCATGAAGCGCGACCTTCAGCGGGCCTTCCTCATTTTGCTGGGCACGGGCCTGATCATCGGTGCCCTCACGGCCACGGGCGTGGTGTGGGTGATGCACCATTTCAACCTGATCGGTGTTCCCGAACAACCCGCCCCTTAGTAGGGTTTGGGCTCAGGCACCGCACCCCTGCGGGGGAATCCGTAGCCCAGGCTACTCATTTCTCCGCATACAGCCTCTATATCTAGAACCAGATTTAGATTAGGTTAAGGTTTTTAGTCACGTTTTGGTAACGGAGATCGTTGAACAATGACCCCATTTCGCCCCCTTCTGGGTTCGCTTTTGCTGGCCGCTTCTCTGACCTTGGCTGCCTGTGCAGGCACCCCAGAGGCGACAACCACCGATACCGCAGAGACCACCACCGAAGCCGCCGCGCCCAGCACCGAAGACCTCACCCCGGTTAAGTTCACCCTGTCTTGGCTGTTTCAGGGGGTGGATGCGCCCCTCGCCATTGCCCTAGAGAAGGGATATTTTGCCGAAGAAGGCCTTGATGTCACCTTCGAGCGCGGCTTTGGTTCCGCCGATTCGATCACCAAAGTTGCCGCCGGACAGTACGATATCGGCGAAGGGGATATGTACTCGATGATGGAATTCAACGAGAAAAACCCCGATCAACAACTGGTGGCGGTAGCGATTAAGTTCAACCGTTCCCCCTTTGTGATTGTCACCAAGGCCGATTCTGAGTTCAGCGAACCCGCCAAGCTGGGTGGGGCTAATCTGGCGGCTCCGGCGGGGGATGGGCCACGGCGACTGTGGCCCGTGCTGGCTAAGGAAGTAGGCGCAGAGGCCGACAGCGTGACCTGGACGAATGTGGAACCCCAACTGCGGGAAAGTATGCTGGCCCAAAATAACGCAGATGGCATCTCCTGCTTCTCCATCTCCTGCCTGCCTGTGCTGAACCAGAAGCTAGGTCTGCCCCAGGAAGACCTCAATGTGTTCTACTACAACGACCATGGCCTAGACCTCTATGGCAACGCCCTAATTGTGCGTAAGGAGTTCTTGGAAGCCAACCCGGAGGTGGTGCGGGGCTTTGTGGCTGCCTACATCAAAGGCTTAAAGGACACCCTGGCTGACCCCGAAGCCGCCTTGGCCGTGGTGACTGAGTACGCCGATGACGAACTCTTTGACACCACCATCGAGGCTGAGCGGATGCAGATTGCCATAGAGCGCCTGTTCACCGGGCCAGAAACCGCCACCATTGGCCTCGGTGGCGTAGATCCAGAGCGTCTAGAAGCCACCATTGCCCAGGTCACGGAGGGCTTTGGCCTTACCACCACGCCCAGCGTTGAGGCCGTGTTTGACCCCAGCTTCCTGCCTCCCCAAGCGGATCGGATGCCCTAGGAGGAGCCCTCGCCCCTCCGGTTTGTTCGGTAGGTCATCGGAAGTTGCCAACTCGAATTTGGCATGGCCCTACTGAGGATTCGTCTAATCGTTAGAGGATGCCTGATCAAAGCCCTGGCCTGAAGGTTCGGGGCTTTTTTGTCCATCAAGGGCTTGCTGGATCGAGGTGGCAAAGGTTTCAATCTGCGCAAGTTTGGTCAACATCTGCCGCTGCCGCTGCTGGCGAGTGATAGGCTGGCGGGCGGTTTGCAAAAAGGCCACATCCATGGCTACCAACCGAAGGGTGCGGTTCATCTCTGTGATCAGGGGCTGAAGGGCGGGATGGCTGTCGGTGGCTAGGGGCAAGATCTGCTGCTGAAACCATTGCTGAACCGTCAGGAATCTCCCCTGCAACTCCCTCACATCGGGGTTTGTCCCCTGGCAGAGGGCGATCAAGACAGAGAGGTACGCCTGGAAGGTCTGACTGGGTGAAGGCATTGATATAGGACTGGAGATCACCGTAAAATCATAGAATATTTATGACATATGCCAATAATTTGATAGAATCAGCTCTATAGAAAAGTCCGTTGGCCCACCAGGGAGGCAGAACGTTGATCCATGCCACGCTACACCAGCTCAAAGTGTTTGAAGCCACGGCCCGCCACGGCAGCTTTACCCGCGCTGCGGAAGAACTCTACCTCACCCAGCCCACGGTTTCTATCCAGGTAAAGCAGCTCACCAAGGCGGTAGGTCTGCCCCTCTTTGAGCAAATCGGCAAACGCCTCTATCTCACCCAAGCGGGCCAAAAACTGTTAGAAACCTGCCAAGAAATCTTTAGTGGCCTCGATCAATTTGAGATGGCCATCTCAGACCTGAAGGGGCTGAAACAGGGCCAACTCCGCCTCGCTGTGATCACCACTGCGAAATACTTTGTGCCCCGGCTGCTGGGGCCATTCTGCCAACGCTTCCCCGGCATTGATATTTCCCTCAAGGTGACCAACCACCAAAATATCCAGGAGCGCATGGCCAACAACGACGATGATCTCTACATCATCAGTTCGCCGCCAGAGCAGCCCGACTTGAACATTCATCCCTTTTTAGAAAATCCCCTGGTGGTGATTGGGCCAAAGGACCATCCCCTGGCGGGCAAAACCAAGGTGCCCATCCAAGCCCTCAATGGCGAACAGTTCATCATGCGAGAACCCGGTTCGGGCACCCGCCACGCCGTACAAAAACTCTTCGCCGAGCATGATGTCGGTGTAAAAGTGCGCCTGGAGCTGGGCAGCAATGAAGCCATTAAACAGGCCATTGCCGGAGGATTAGGGGTATCTGTGCTGTCCCTCCACACGATCATTTCCGAGGGCACTAACGGCGAATTCGCCATCCTTGATATCGAGCATTTCCCCATCGAGCGCCATTGGTATGTGGCCAGTTTGGCGGGTAAGCAACTGTCCGTGGTTTCCCAAGCCTTTTTGACCTACCTCCTCGAAGAAAGCCACGCCATGGTGGAAAAATGCCTCCCCGGTATTAGCCACTATTCGGCCCAACTCGCCACCGCCTCAGGGGTCATCAACCCCGCCAACGGTGGGGCCGCGACCCCCGAAAAGCTAACGGTTAAGGGCTAAGGAATCTGCTAAGACCTTGGGAATTCGCGTTCCTAATCGGTCAGTCAACCCATCAGTAGCGCAGCATACGGCCCCCAATATCGTTGCATTGGCTACAGTGACGGGATCAGCCCCGGTGGAAGATGAAGGCTGTCGTTTCGAGGTCAAAGGCATGAGCGGACTGGGTGGTCTCAACAAATCTCCCAATGGGGTGGTGCTGGGGATGGTGCAGTTGCAGTTGCCCACGGTGGTTACGCCGGAAGACCTCGCGGCCCAAACCCAGCGGATTTGCGAGATGGTCGGCAAAGCCCGCCGCAATATGCCCTCCATGGATTTGGTGGTGTTCCCGGAATATTCCCTGCATGGGCTTTCCATGGACACCAACCCAGCGATTATGTGTCGGCTGGATGGCCCAGAGGTCGCCGCTTTTCGCCAAGCCTGCATCGACAACGACATCTGGGGCTGTTTTTCGATTATGGAATACAACCCCGACGGCAACCCCTACAACAGCGGCCTCATCATCGACAACACCGGAGAACTGAAGCTCTACTACCGCAAGCTGCATCCCTGGGTGCCCGTAGAACCCTGGGAACCTGGAAATCTAGGCATCCCCGTCTGCGATGGCCCCAACGGCAGCAAGATTGCGCTGATTATCTGCCACGATGGCATGTTCCCGGAAATGGCGCGGGAATGCGCCTACAAAGGGGCCGAAATCATGATTCGCACCGCAGGCTACACGGCCCCCATTCGCCATTCTTGGCAGATTACCAACCAGGCCAATGCCTTCTGTAACCTGATGGTGACAGCTTCGGTGTGCATGTGCGGCAGCGACGGCAGCTTTGATTCCATGGGCGAAGGCATGATCGTCAACTTTGACGGTGTGCCCCTGGTGATGGGCAGCCACCGCCCCGACGAAATCATCACCGCTGAAGTGCGGCCCGACCTGGTGCGCGAGGCCCGCATCCACTGGGGCGTGGAGAACAACATCTACCAATTTGGCCACCGGGGCTATGTGGCGGTGCAAGGCGGTGCCCAAGACTGCCCCTACACCTACATGCAGGACATGGTAGATGGAGCCTATCGCCTGCCCTGGGAGGATCAGGTGATCCACACCGACGGTACCTCCTGCGGCTTTCCGGTTCCCACCCGTGGGTACAAAGGGGAAGAACTGCCGCCGGAATTGGTGCTCAATTCGGATTGATTGGCATTGCATGGGATGGGCGCGGCAACCGCGCCCCTACCGTCGATAGCGGGGTAGTCAGGTTATGCCTTGGGCGGCTAAGACCTGGTTCCGTCCGGCGTCTTTGGCTTGGTAGAGGGCCGTATCGGCGGCTTTGATCAGGGTTGCGGGGGTGTTGCCGTGGATTGGGAAAGCCGCTACCCCAAAGGAAGCCGTGAGCATTCCCAGGCTTTGGCCCCGGTGGTGGGGATTCAACTGGCTGAGGACGTGGCGCAGATGCTCAGCACGGGCAACGGTTTCGGCCAGGGTGGCCTCCGGTAGAATCACGGTCATTTCTTCGCCGCCGTAGCGACAGACGATATCGGATTTACGCACATTGTCTCGCAGCAGCTTGGCCACCCATTGCAGGACAAAATCGCCGATATCGTGGCCAAAGGTGTCGTTTAAGCGTTTGAAATGGTCGATATCTAGCATAATTACGCCGATACTGTGGGAGTTGCGCTCGGCCTGTGCCATTTCTTGGGTTAAAGCCTCCTCCAGGTAGCGGCGGTTGTACAGCCCGGTGAGGGGGTCGCGAATGCTCTGGTGCTTCAGGGTTTCCTTCAGCTTGAGGTTCGCAATGGCCATACCTACCTGCTCAGCCAGGGTGCGGGCTAGTTGTTGCTTCGATTCATCCAGGGCGGCGGCGGTTTCGGCAGCGATGTAGAGCAACCCCAAGGTTTCACCCTGGGCCATCATGGGAAGGCAGAAGGTCGCCCCTAGGGCTGCATCGGCAGGAATATGCTGGCAGCGCAGGCTAGCCCGATCTGCCTCCACATGGTGAATTTGGCCTCGCCGCAACCCCCAGCAATGGTGCGGATCAAAGGCTGCTTGGGAAGGCAGAGATGGCCCAAAGCGGCTGATATTCTCTAGGCGATTGTTCGACTCGCGGGTAATGAAAATGCCCCCGGCACAATGGGGAAACAGATCCTCCACCAAATTTGCAATCGTGCCGCAGGCTTCTTCCACCGTGGCCGCCGCCTGAAGAAAGTCGCCAATCTCATTCAGCGTCACCATTTCGGCGTGGCGCTGGGCTAAATCTGCCACCCGATTTTCCAGTTCAGCATTGAGTTGGCAGAGCACCTGTTCCGATTGTTTCAGGGCTGTCACGTTACGAAAGGTCACGGAAAAACCATCCTCTAATTTAACGGCCACCGCCTCAAACCAAGACTCAACGCCATCGTAGTTATAGTAAAACTCTCGCTGGTAGGGTTCTCCGGTTTCCACGGTGCGAACATAGCCATCAAACAACCCTTCCTCACGGTTTCCTGGCATTTCCTCCAGCAGGCGTTTACCGATTAAATAATCCCCGGAACGGCCTACCATATTACAGGCCGCCGGGTTGCTCAGCAGCCATGCAAAGTCAACGATTCTCCCCTGCCAATCACGTACCGAACGGAAGGCCATGATGCCATCCAGAGAACTATTCAGGACACTAGCTAGCTGTATTTCTGATTTTTTTAAGGCCTCCTGAGTGGTCACCAAGGAGGTAATATCGAGGTAGCTACCCACAATTCGAATCATCTGCTCTTGGGCATTTTTAAGATGGATGGCACGAGTCAGAATATGAATAATGGAGCCATTTTTGTGACGATACCGCTGGGTGATAGAAAACTGATCCACTTTGCCATTGTTATAATCCTCTAAAAGTTGCCAGGACGCTTCGCCATCTTCTGGGAGAATCACGGAATTCCACATTTCTAGGGAGTTCTCAAACTCGTGATCGGCATAGCCTAGCATGGCCTTAAACTGAGGTGAAAAATAAATCTTGTTGGTGACTAAATCCCAATCTGAGAACCCCTCCGAAGAAGCCTGAAGGACGAGATCAATTTGTTCCTTGGCAGCTTTCAGGTCAAGCTCAATCTGCCGACTATCCGTGATGTCGCGGGCGATGGTCGAGGTGCCAATCACCCGTCCCTCCCCATCAAAAATGGGCGACAGCGTCATAGACACATCCAGGATGCGACCATCCCGGTGCTGGCGTTGGGTTTCGTAGGGTTCGATGCGCTGCCCTTGGGCCAGGGCTTGGGTAATTTGGGCCTCCTCAGGGCGGCGATCCACCGGAATCAGGCGGTTTACCGATTGGCCAATAATTTCCTGGGCGGTATAGCCGTAGAGCCGCTCCGCCGCCGGATTCCAACTGGTGATGATGCCCGCCAGGGTTTTGCTGAGAATGGCCTCCTGGGAAGAATCCACAATCGCCGCCAGCCGCAGCCGTTCATCGCGGTTTGGCCCCTGCTCTGCCTGGGCCTGGATTGCCAACTGGGCCTTGGCCTCATAGAGTTGCGCCGCTAAACTCGCCTGCTGAACGGCAATGCCGCCATAGAGGGCCATCTGTTGCAGGCCCGCCACGTCCTCCTGGGGCCAGGGCCGAGGGGTCGTGCAGTGATGGGCAATCAACAAGCCCCACAGCCGCGACTCGCACCGCACCGGAATCGCCAAATTTGCCTTCACCTGAAATTCCGCCAAAAACTCGGCGTGGCACGGGGTGAGCTGAGCCTGGGCCACATCGCTGACCGCCCACACCCGCTGATCTGTGTAACCCTTCAGCCAGTCCGCCTCAAAACAGGTGTCCTGCACCACCTGATCCAAAATAGACCACTGCGGATCCCGCACCGCCTCCGCAACCACCCGGCCCGCCATATCCGGCGAAAGCTGATAGACCAAGGTCCGATCACAGTCCAAAAGCCACCGCATCGACTCCAGAATGGTCTGCCAAAGGGTGGGCAAATCGCGAGATTGATGGATCTGTTGGGCCACGGCGGCAATGGCCTGATCCCAACTCCAAGGCCGCATCCGGCTATGGAGATGCTGACCACCCTGCAATTTTTTAGCTCCACCTTGGGTCATTTTAAGTAAATGTCTGTCAAAGGATACTGCTAAGCCTACGCATTTATGCGGATAAGTCTTCATAAACTTTAATTGAATGTAATCAAAAAACTGTGATGGCTAGCTTGCGTAAAATTTACAGCTAGGGGGCGATTACTCTGTAGTGCTTGGCAAGACTCCATAGACAACACTCCGGACAGATTTAGGAGGCTGTGATCCCAGTCTATGCGGCGATAACCCCGTAGTTCAGGAGGGTCTGGTAGTTGGGATGGGATTGAATCAAAGTTGGCTC
>NZ_JACJRS010000042.1 GCF_014697375.1 Phormidium sp. FACHB-1136 | reverse complement strand
TGCTTCTGAAGCTCTTGCTTTTCCTCTGACGTTAGATAGTTTCTGACTCCCATGGCTTATTCCAGAATTTTAATGTATTATACGCAGTTTAGATGACTAACAGCTTAACGGTTGACCTCCCTCAATACAACGTCGGTGGGTAGGCGTTGAACAATCTCTAGCAGGTGTCGGTGCAATTCAGTCATTAGACTAATGAGGGTTAGGGGTGATTCGTTGCCCCTGCGGTGTTTGTCTAGTCCCCTTAACGAGAACTTGCCATGTCCCTCAAAGACAGCGTGCAGCACTTCAAGACCCTGGTGGTTTCCTTCCATCCAGTGATTGTAATTGAAACGGTGGAGGAGGAGCGGGTACAAACCCTGATGCAAAAGGCCTGCACCGATATGCAAATGCCCATCTTTGAGTGGAGCATTGCCCAGGGCTTGATGCGTTCTCCCGAAAGCCCTGACAACCGCTGGCAGAATGAGTATGCGCCCCCAGGTAGTAAGCGCGGACAAGCCCTGCCCAAAACCGCCGAACCCATCGATATGCTGCGCCACATCCAGGATATGAGCTTTAAGGCTATTTTTTGGCTCAAGGACTTTGCTCCCCACCTGAAGGATGCCGTCGTGGCTCGCCAGTTTCGGGAGGTGGTGCAACAGTTTTCCCTCAACCGATCCACGATTGTGATCAGTGGTAGCGGGGTCGTTTTGCCGCCAGAACTGGCCCAGGATGCGGCCTATTTAGATTTGAAACTGCCAGAACCAGAGGAGCTCATGGCCGAAGTTTCTAAGGTTGCTAGGTCGGTTAATGGCAAGGTGGCGGTTGAGTTAACCCCTGAAGTCGTCCATGCCCTTGTCAAGGCTTTGCGAGGGATGACCCTGAGCCAAACGCGCAAGGTAGTTTCCTATGCCGCTTACCACGACAACAAACTCAACGCCGACGACGTTAAACGTATCATTGACCGCAAGGCCCAGGTCATCCATGAGGAAGGACTTTTAGATTATTTTCCCCCAGAAACCAACGCGGCAGAACTGGGTGGCTTTGAGGGGTTGAAGCGCTGGCTGGCCTATGCACGGGTTGGCTTTACGCCCCAGGCCCGTAAGTTTAACCTGCCCGCTCCCAAGGGCATTTTGATTGTGGGGATTCAGGGCTGTGGCAAGTCCCTCGCGGCCAAAACCATTGCCCGTCAGTGGAATTTGCCCCTGCTAAAGTTGGATGCAGGGCGACTGTACGACAAATATGTGGGCGAGTCGGACAAAAACTTTCGGCGGGCGGTAGTGCTTGCCGAAACCATGGCCCCTTGCATCCTGTGGATTGACGAGATTGAAAAAAGCATGGGCCAAAGCAACAGCGATGCCGACGGGGGGCTCAGTCGGCGGCTGTTTGGCTATTTTTTGACTTGGCTGCAAGAAAAATCCCAGGAAATTTTTGTGGTGGCTACGGCCAATGATCTGTCGGCTATTCCGCCGGAACTGTTGCGTAAGGGCCGTTTTGACGAGATCTTCTTTGTCGATTTGCCCGACGATAACGAACGGGAAAACATTTTCAAAATCCACCTCAACCTTCGCAACCAAGGGCTAGAAGCCTACGACCTGCCCACCCTGGTAGCCGTCACCGAGGGCTTTAGTGGGGCCGAAATCGAACAGGCCATTATCACCGCCCACTACCGCGCCCTCTACGAAAATCGCCCCGCCGATACGGCCCTTGTGGTTGAACAAGTCAAGCGTACCGTACCCCTGTCCGTCACCCGTCGGGAAGACATCAACCGCCTCCGCGCCATAGCGAAGGAACGCTTCGTCCCTGCTCGATAGGGGCGAGGCTCCCTCGCCCTATCCCCGCAGCAAGCTCACGAGGTGGGGGAGTTCCGGCAAAATCAGGGTATCCATCGCCAATTTCACCGCCTTGCTGGAACCGGGCAGAGAAAATAGCAGCTTACCCCGATACACTCCCGCCACTGCACGGGAGGCCATGGCACGGGATCCAATTTCCTGGAAGCTCAGATGGCGGAACAGTTCACCAAAGCCGGGAAGGGTTTTCTCTAGCAGGGCTTCTAGGGCGTCGTAGGTGGTGTCGCGGGGGGCAATTCCGGTGCCGCCGTTGACGAGGATGGCATCTAGGGCGGTGTTTGCGCCCCACTGGATGACTAAATCCTGAATGAGATCTGGCTCATCGACCACAATGTGATAATCCAGCACCCGATGGCCCGCCGCTGTCAAGCTGGTTTGAATCAGTGATCCACTCTGATCGGTGTCGGGGGTGCGGGTGTCGCTGACAGTGATCACCGCACAGCCAACGGGACGATCTAGGGGGCGGGGATGGGCCATGGCTGCGATCCCCTAGCTTTTAGTGAAGCCAAGGCCATTTTTCTCGGCGTAGCGGTTCATAAACCGCATGAAGCGATCCCAATCGGCTTCGCTTTTCATCACGTAGATGGCCTCAATGCCAGCGGGTTCGCCGTTGATGAACTTGCCGTTTACCTCGCGGGTCACCAGTTCCCCCTCTTCGTCTACGAGATACATCCCGGTCACTTCCACGCCGTTTTCAGACAGGGCTTGGGGATAGTCGAAGTAGAAGGTGGCGGTGCCGTTGGATCCGTCCTTAGCGCGGGTGAGGCGCACATCAGGAATGACGGGCTCGGCGATACCACGGGCAAATTGAATTTCGGCCATGCCAAAAGGTTCCTTGTAATCAATATATGAACTGCTAATACATAGAATTGTAAACCGCTATCGTCTTTACCTAACGTATCTGCGCCCTTAGAGTACTCCATGAAAATAACTATAGCGGAGTTCATTCGGGCGAGGTACGATCAAAGTAATAGACTTGTTGCGAAATAGCGGAAAAGTAGACAACTACAAGCATTGCCCATGGGTCCCTTCCCCGCCCTCGGTTAAGCGGCCATCAGATCAAAGTTCCAGAGCCCCGATGCGGTCAGCATCGACCGGTCATCGAATCCCGGTTTACGATTGCGGTAGACCTGACGGACAATCCCATAGCGTTTTAGCCCTGCAAAGGTGTGCTCCCCGACCACCCGTTCTCGGGCCAGGGCTTGATGCTCTGCTTTTTGCTCATCGGTGAGGTGTCCCCCCTTCGGTTTCTTGTGGGAAATCTCGACGTTGACATATTCGTTTTGCAGCCCCTGAAAGCCTAAATCACCCTGGATCTTGACCGCATCGGGGATCCACTCGGCTCATCCTTCGGTATTCAGGATGCCTTTATCGTGGGCTTTGCCGGGATAGGCGGTGCTGAATAGGAGAATCGAGCGGTCGGGGGCCACCCCGGCCCGATGCGTGCGGGTATGACGCTTCTTTTGGCCGGAGTCATCCTCCTTCTGTGGGTTCCGGTCTTTCGACCGCTGGTTCGGGCGCTCCGTCCCATCGAGGATCACACCCTTCACGTCGGGGAAGGCTTCGACAAACCCCTCAAGACTCGTCACTTTCCGCTGCGGTAGCGCCATCTTTTTCCCCAACGCCGTCGGTCATTCTGGAGGGCGCGTTGGACGTTCAGCATGGTACAACGGGGTTCGCCCGATTCAGGGGCTGTTATCGCTCAATTTCGCAACAAGTCTAGTGCCCACTGCCGTGGGCGCAGGCCAATGCAGGGGTGGAGCAATCGGCCTAAAATAGACCCTCTGGCACCTACTCGTTCTTGTGTGAACCCTTGGCCCACTCCTCCCCTGTACCGTCTTCCCCAGCGCTTTCCTCCAGTCAACCTAACCCCGGTGGTGGCGTCCTCTATGCCCTGATGGCCTACGGAGCCTGGGGGCTGCTGCCGATTTACTGGAAGTTCTTGGGCATTAGCCCAGCGGTAGAGGTGTTGAGCCATCGCATGATTTGGTCGGCGGTGTTTTTAATTCTAATTTTGCTGGTACAGGGGCGATTGTCCGATCTGGTGGCCCTACTGCGCCAGCCGCGCCGGGTGGGGGTATTGTTCCTCACCGCCAGTTTGCTCAGCGTCAACTGGGGCATCTATATCTATGGCGTCAACAGCGACCAGGTGGTGGAGGCTAGCCTGGGCTACTACATCAACCCCCTAGTCACGGTGCTGCTGGGGTTTGTGTTTCTGAAGGAGCGGCTCCATCCGCTGCAACGGGTAGCGGTGGCCCTGGCAGCGGTGGGGGTGGGCTACTTCATCGTGCAGTTCGGCACCGTGCCCTGGATTGCCCTGAGTTTGGCGGTTAGTTTTGCCTTCTATGGGCTGCTGCGCAAGACGACCCCCGTGGCTCCCCTGGTCGGGCTGGCGGTGGAAACCCTGCTGATTACGCCTGTCACCCTGACCTTTGTTAGCTATCTGGGCTTCACCGGGCAGGGGCATTTTGGCCAAACCATCCCTCTGACGCTGCTATTTATGGGGGCTGGAGTGGCCACCTCCATGCCGCTGCTGTGGTTCAACACCGCCGCCAAACGCCTGACCTTGGCCACCCTGGGCTTTTTTCAATACCTGGCTCCCTCCATTGCCCTGCTGCTGGGGGTGCTGGTCTATGGCGAACCCTTCACCTCCACCCACCTGATCACCTTCGGCTGCATTTGGACGGCCCTCGCCCTCTACACCGTCACCGCATGGCGACACAAGGATCACCACTGACGGCGATAGTCCTGCTCCACGTAGCGTTTGATTTGGCGGCTCATGCGGCTGATCCCCTCTTTTTCATCGCGGCGGATGAAGGGCAAAAACACGCGGGACAGCATCCCCGATACCCGTTCCTGGTGAATATATTTGGTGCGGTTGGGGCCGATGTCTTCCAGTTCAAAGACGTGTTCACTGCGAAAACCAGGAACTTTGGCCATCCAGCGCAGGCAGCGGTTGGGCTGCACCACCAAAATGCGGGGCTGAAACTCGGTTTCGTCCTCCCCTTCTAGGCGGCGCAGGGCCAGCAAGATATCCCCCCCTGGGCGGATGGGGCGGCTGGGGTCGCAGTCGTAGAGAAAGGTATTCCAGCGATGCCATTCTTCCTTGCGAATTAGGGCATCCCAGACGGCAAACCGGGGCGCGTCGATGGTGACTTCACTGTAGAGGCTGGGCATGGCAAACCGAGGGCTAGGCGGGCTGAGGCACCGTACGCCAAAGACGATCCTTCTATCTTCCCACAGTGGTTTCCCCTTAGCCGATGGGCCACCCTAGGGTGCCATCTGGGGGTTAGCAACCTTCTTCCGGCTTGTGCTTGAGCCCTCGCCCCAAACCCTCTCCCACGGGGCTACGGTTTATACAACCGACATTCCGCAGGTTGACAGGAGTTACTTTAGGAGAGAAGACTGGCAAGCCGGGAAGCCCATGAGGCGAATGATCTTGCGACGTTCTTCCCAGCGGTGGCTACCCTGCTGGACGGTTCCCGTGGAGGCCAGGTGAATGGCCTGAAACGTCTGCAAAATCCCGCGAAAAGTCGGTGTGCAGGTGGGGCGCTGCTTTATGAGATATGGCCTGGGAGCGTCGCTTCTTTAAGGACAAAGGACAGAAGATCCCCCTATGAAGAACCGTAACAGTTCAACCCCTCCCTTGACTTCCTTCAAAACCGTAGCTTACTATACAGAAGTAAATTGAATTCGTTCATCTCTCTCGCTCATCTCATTCGGATCAGAGAGAGACGGAAGTAGGGGCTGATCCCCCCGAAGGAACGCGCCCCAAGGTTTGGATCAAATTCCTTGATCTTTTGGAGGCGACCTCATGAAACTTACTTATCGCGGCGTTAGCTACGACTACAATCCCCCCACCGTTGACCTGAAAGCCGTGGACGAAGTTGGTAAATTCCGGGGCGTGGATATCCGGTTCCGCACGGTCACTAAGGCTCCTGTACAGCAGCCCACCGTTGACCTCATGTATCGCGGGGTGGCCTACAACACGGGTATTGCTGCGGCGGTGGATCCTGTGGCGGCTCCCGTGGTTGCTGATGTGGTGGCTCCTGTGGCCGCTGCCGTTAGCACCGAGGACAAAGCCCGTCTGATGATGGTCAACCGCCATCGCACCGTCAAGCGTCGTCAGCAGTCTATGTTGGCTCGTTTGGCCACCGAAGCGGGTCTGCCTGCCGAAGCGGCCCGCTACTGGAACCACATCCAGGGCAAGGTTCACCCTAGCTTTTGGGCTACCTATGGCCGCAGTGGTGCCGCTGTCAGCTAAGGTATAGCACGGCCTAGACCGAGCACGGCGAAAGAATCTGTTCTGATCGAACTCCTGGGGTACTTTGCCCTGGGAGTTTTTTGCGTAGTGGCACAGCGGGGATCTGCCATTCCCTTCTCTAACCTTAGTTCGGGATAACCTCAGCTACTCCCGGTATCATCCGTGGGCGAGGAGACCTCATGGTCTTAACGGTCGGGGTCGGCTTGGGACTAACCCTTGCCTAGGTCTCGAAAAGACAATCCGACGGGAATCAGGCAGAATAACTAAGGTAACTCCCTTAGCGTTTGGCTCTCTGTTTAGATCTATTCCGTCCCACGCTACGGCCCATCGATCCCCTCCGGGCTGGAGATAACGTCAAGCCCTTCGCGGCTGCATCTCTACCCTTGCATCACTCCTTACTCTTTCTATCGTTCTAACTATGACGGCGACGACTGTACAAAATCCCCTCCTAATTGGTGCTGGTCTACCTCCCTTCGACCACATCGAAACCGATCACATCGTCCCTGGCATCGCCACTCTACTGGAGCATCTCAGGACTGACCTACAAGGGTTGGAGGCTAGCGTGGTGCCCACCTGGAACGGCCTAGTGGAGCCCTTGACCCGGATTGAAGAGCGGTTGGGATGGAGTTGGGGCATCATCGGTCACCTGATGGGGGTAAAAAATAGCCCCGAACTGCGATCCGCCTACGAAGCGGTGCAGCCCGGACTGGTACAGTTTTCCATTCAGTTGGGCCAAAGCCAGCCCCTGTACAACGCCTTTAGGCAACTGCGGGCCAGCACCGAGTGGGATAGCCTCGATGCGGCCCAACAGCGAATTGTGGAAGCCTCGTTGCGGGAGGCGGAACTGTCTGGCGTGGGCCTGGAGGGAGCGGAGAAGGATCGATTCAACGAGATTCAGCAAACCCTGGCGGAACTGACCACCAAGTTTGCCAACCAGGTGTTGGATGCCACCAAAGCCTTTCGCCTGGTGTTGACCACCGCCGAGGAGGTGGATGGCCTGCCCCCCAGCCTGCTGGCCCTCGCCGCCCAAGCCGCCCGCGATGCCGGGGAAGTGGAAGCCAACCCGGAGGCTGGCCCCTGGCACATTACCCTCGATTTCCCCAGCTATGGGCCGTTTATGCAGCACAGTCGGCGGCGGGATTTACGGGAAAAGATCTACCGCGCCTTTGTCACCCGTGCCTCGGAGGGGGATTTAGACAATCGGCCCCTGATTGAGCAAATTTTGGCCCTGCGCCACGAAATGGCCAATCTGCTGAGCTATGGCACCTACGCCGAGCTGAGTCTGGCCCGCAAAATGGCCCCCTCTGTAGAGGCCATTGACCAGCTCATGGAGGAACTGCGCCGCGCCAGCTACGACACCGCCGTGAAGGAACTGGCCGACCTGAAAGCCTTTGCCGCTGAAAAGGGTGCCCCCGAAGCCGACGACCTCACCCACTGGGACACCGCCTTTTGGGCCGAGCGCATCCGCGAAGAAAAGTACGGCCTCAACGACGAAGAACTGCGGCCCTACTTTCCCCTGCCCCAGGTGCTCGACGGGTTGTTTGCCCTGGCCAGCCGCATTTTCGACATCACCATTGCCCCCGCCGATGGGGAAGCCCCCCTCTGGCACCCCGACGTGCGCTACTTCCAGGTGCTGAACGGCAGCGGCGACCCCATCGCCCACTTTTACCTCGATCCCTACAGCCGTCCCGCCGAAAAACGCGGCGGTGCCTGGATGGATACCTGCATCAACCGGGGCAAGGTGAAGGGGCAGGTGCGATTGCCCGTGGCCTACCTCGTGTGTAACCAAGCGCCCCCGGTGGATGGCAAGCCCAGTCTAATGACCTTCCGCGACGTGGAAACCCTGTTCCATGAGTTTGGCCACGGCCTGCAACATATGCTCACCCAGGTAGACCACACCGGGGCGGCGGGGATTAACAACGTGGAATGGGACGCCGTGGAACTGCCCAGCCAGTTCATGGAAAACTGGTGCTACCACCGCGATACCCTGCTCACCCTAGCCCGCCATTACGAAACTGGGGCTCCCCTGCCGGAGGATCTCTACCAAAAAATCGTCGCCGCCCGCACCTTTATGACCGGAAGCGCCATTCTGCGCCAGGTGCGTTTCGGCTGGACGGATCTAGAACTGCACCACCGCTACCAACCCGGAGGCGAAACCATCGCGGAGGTGAATCACCGCATTGCCGCCCAGTGTTCCGTCCTCAAGCCCCTGCCCGAAGACGCCTTCCTCTGCGCCTTCACCCACATCTTTGCCGGGGGCTATGCCGCAGGCTACTACAGCTACTTCTGGGCCGAGGTGCTCAGTGCCGATGCCTTCGCCGCCTTTGAGGAAGTGGGCCTCGACAACGAAACCGCCATCGCCGAAACGGGCCATCGGTTCCGGGATACGGTGCTGGCCCTGGGCGGTAGCCGCCATCCCATGGAGGTGTTCAAAGCCTTCCGGGGCCGGGAACCCAGTACCCAAGCCCTACTGCGCCACCGGGGTCTAGTCGCGGCCTAGCACGCTGACCTAGTTGCCGCTTTCTGAGGCCGACCTGGGGCCATCGCCACCTACGACGGGCTACATTCACCGTTAACGGCATCCTTCGCGGGGCGGGGCAGACAAATGGGCACCGCCCCCAGGGATCGCACCAGCTTGTCGTAGGCTTCGGTGTCGGGTTCCCCGGTGTCTAAATTGCGGCCATGGACAAGCTTTCTTTCGGTCGCTGGCGGTCGCTTCGTGGCCCGTGCGGGCATCTAAATTCGGTAGTCCTGTTCTTGTCACCTTGCCCAGAATCGGCAGGGGATTGGTCAAGAAATTCACGGGAAATGATCGTTGTTAATGCTTACCTAGGGGGCAACAGCTTCCTAGCCCCGCAAGATCTAGACCATCGTCTAAGCCCCCATGGGAAGCAACTGTGGGAACCTGGGTATTATCGCTATGCAGATTGCAGGTGTCCCCATGGCTCGATACCAGTCCTCCCGCCGCAAAGAGTCGCTATCGCCGTCCCGCAAGCCCGCGTCTGATAATGTTCTGCAACCCCGCCCCTTCCCCCTCCCGGAGTCGCAGGAACCCGCCCCACCCAACCTCAACCGGGACACCCCACCCCCACAATTTTCCATCACAGACCCCCACGGCAGCCGCCCCCAGCCCATCCAGCCCAAGCTCACCATCGGCGCACCGGGCGACAAGTACGAACAAGAAGCCGACCGAGTCGCCAGCCAGGTGGTGCAGCACATCAATGCCCCCAGTGCCAACCCATCTCAAGCCATCCAACGGGAAGGAATAGGCGAAGAAGATGAACTGCAAATGAAGCCCATGCTTCAGCGGCTAGAGATGCCTGAAGAAGAAGAGCTACAAATGAAGCCCATGCTTCAACGCATGGAGATCCCCGAAGAAGAAGAGCTACAAATGAAATCGGCTCCCTCTGCGGGCATTGTGGAAGGGGAAGCTGCCCCTGATCTAGAAACAAGCATTCAGCAAGCCAGGGGCGGGGGCCAAGCCCTAGCGCCCGATTTGCAAACCAAAATGGGCCAAGCCATGGGGGCCGACTTTAGCCAGGTGCGAGTTCATACCAACACCCAATCCGACCAACTCAATCGTTCGATTCAAGCCAAAGCCTTTACCACTGGCCAAGATATTTTCTTCCGCCAAGGAGCCTATCAACCCGGTAATCGGGGTGGCCAAGAACTGATCGCCCACGAGTTAACCCATGTAGTGCAGCAGATTCCAGGCACTCTTCAGCGACAAACCCTCGCTGATATTCCACCTGAAATGCAAGAGGAGATGGAAGAGGAAGGGGGATACATTCAGGCTAAACT
This sequence comes from Phormidium sp. FACHB-1136, assembly GCF_014697375.1. Taxonomy (GTDB): domain Bacteria; phylum Cyanobacteriota; class Cyanobacteriia; order Phormidesmidales; family Phormidesmidaceae; genus Nodosilinea. The sequence continues at coordinate 39,070 of NZ_JACJRS010000042.1, read as the reverse complement.
CGATGGCTTACCAAGCTTGCAAAATGCCGTTATTCAACGAGCCTATGTAGGGCGAAGACCACTAGGTGGAAAAATCAAGGGAGTGGGCAGCATTGCAAGTAAACCCTGGATTAAGAACAAAGGGATTTATCATGAGCATATTTTCTTTGAAGATGGACAAGCTCCACCTGACTGGGGCTTTATGGGGACAGCAGGTTGTGCTCAGGAGAAAGCAAAACATCTGGGAATCTATACGCAAGTTCCAGGTAAGACAGGTCTAGATGATGGGATTATGCGACAGGCTGTAGCTAATATAGGCAATCCTGGCGCATACAAGCTTTTAGGAAACAACTGTCAAGTTTATGTCAGTCGAGTTCTTGCGGAGTATCGTACTCTTGGTGGCACCTAAAACTAATAATGTACTTGAGTTGCTGCTGACCCTTTGTCATTTCTAGCTTCAATGATTGCTCCATTGCATTACCTGATGCTATTTAAAAGTGAGTTTCCTTATGGATGAGCTATTGACTCGTGAGTCTATTGATCAATGGATGAGTTTTTTCTACTGCAAGCCAAGCCCAGAACTTATCCCAGTTGCCATTCAGAGCATGATCCACCATGGGATTCTTAAAGAACCAACTAGTGCAACGTCAGTTCAAGCTTTTTTGACAGCTGTTTTTCGCAGATACCCTCACGATGTTTCCCTATGGTTAGTTGAAACTCTACCAGTTGCAGATTCAGAAGAGCAAGAAATTTTGCTCACAGCGCTGTGGTTGTCTGACACGCCAGAATCAAAGGAAAATCTGAAAGAACTAGGAAGTTTATTTCACTCTGACTTGAGCGAATTGAGGAACGACTATAACCAAAATTATCCGCCTAGTTTGTTGGATTTTGTTATTGACGATCCAGCAATTATCGATTGCTTATGGGCTAGCTTTATGGCAACAGGTGATAATCGATACATTAATCATTTGCTTGATTTCTTGCAAGGAGAAAATTCGGTTGAGGATGTCCTAGTGAGAAATGCTGTGATTTGGTCACTCGAATCCAACTTTAGAGAGCACAAGAAGGTTCAGGAGATCTGTCATCAGTATTTAGCCAATTGTTCTGAGCCTTCAGAAGTTCTAACTAGCATGATGGAGAGGGTGAAAAGTTAGCTTGACGACACTCGTAGGCATTCCACATCCAATCCTTTGATACACGCTACATTCCCAGCGCCTGTTCGGCCATGTGGTCTTCGGCATGGGCGACAAAGGGATAACGGGCTTTTCCGGTGGAATAGACCGTGGGATGGACGCTGCTGAAGGTGAGCGCTCCGCCGGAGAGGTTAAACACATGATCGAAGCCGCTTTGCATCAAAATGCGGGCGGCCATATAGCCCCGGAAGCCCACTCGGCAGTAGACAAATACGGGGGAATCGGCAGGAATTTCGCTCAGTCGATCCCGTAGGGTATCCAGGGGAATGTGGAACGCACCGGGGATGTGCCACTCTTCGTATTCGGCCTGGGTGCGGACATCGACGATGGTGCCGAGGTTGGTTTTTTCGGGGTAGTCTTCGGGGTACCAGGGCAGGTAGTCGCCCCGGAGGAGGTTGGCCCCCAAAAAGCCTGCCATGTTAACAGCATCCTTTGCGGAACCAAAGGGTGGCGCGTAGGAGAGTTCCAGGTGCTCCAAATCGTAGACGGTGAGGCCAGCCCGAATCGCCGTGGCCAGGACATCAATGCGTTTGTCGATGCCATCGAAGCCGACGACCTGAGCGCCTAAAAGTTTGCCGTCACCAGGGGCAAAGAGAACCTTGAGGTGCATGGCCGTGGTGCCGGGGTAGTAGGTGGCATGGCCGGAGGGATGCAGATACACCTTGCGGTAGGGGATGTTGGCCTGTCGCAGCATTCGTTCCGAGGCTCCGGTGCCGCCCCCGGCCATGTCGAAGAGTTTGACGATGGCGGTGCCCTGGGTGGTGCTGTAGGTGGAATTGCGCCCGCAGATGTTGTCAGCGGCGATGCGACCTTGACGGTTGGCTGGCCCTGCTAAGGCCGCCAGCATGGGTTCCCCGGTGATAGTGTGCTCGGTTTCTACCATGTCGCCCACGGCGTAGATGTCGGGATCGATGGTACGCATATGCTTATCCGTCACCAGGCCACCCCTTGGCCCCACGGGCAACCCCGCTGTCTTGGCCAGTTCCGTATTGGGGCGCACCCCCACGGCCATCACCACCAGGTCAGCGGTCAACACTTCACCGTTGGATAGGTTGGCTTGGATTTTGCCCTCTACATCGGTAAAGGATGCCGCCGCTGTGCCCAGGTGCAGCAGCACGCCGTGGTCGGCCATGTGGTACTGCAAATCCCGCGACATTTCAGCATCCAGGGTGGCCATAATTTGATCCATCATCTCCACCACATGCACCTTCAGGCCGCGATGCACCAAGTTTTCCGCCACTTCTACGCCAATGTAGCCGCCGCCGATCACAATCGCCCGCTGGGTATCTGGCCCCAGTTTGGCCATGATGGCGTCCATGTCGGGGATGTTCCGCAGCACAAAGATACTGGGGTGATCTATCCCTGGCAGGCGGGGACGAATGGGCACCGCCCCCAACGAAAGCACCAGTTTGTCGTAGGACTCGGTGTAGGTTTCCCCGGTGTCCAAATTGCGAACCTGGACAAGCTTGGCTTCCCGATCAATGGCGGTGACTTCGTGACCCGTGCGAACGTCCAGGTTGAGGTTTTGCTTGAGCTTTTCGGGGGTTTGCACCAGCAGTTTGTCCCGGTCGGCAATCACCCCACTGATGTGGTAGGGCAGGCCACAGTTGGCGTAGGACACGTAATGATCCCGCTCTAGCACCACAATTTCGGCCTGTTCATCCAGCCGCCGCGCCCGCGCCGCCGCTGAAGCCCCTCCGGCCACGCCACCCACCACAACCAGTTTCATAGGGATCCTTTTTTGCTCAATATCCTTGGGTCACGCCCCATTCTGTCATGCGGCATGGCGAAGGCCACTAATCTTCAGGATTTTCCAAGCTGTGCCTCGCCGGGGAGAATCTCTACGGGTTTCTCCCAGCCAATCAACACAATACACCCCTCTGGGCTGGCCACCCGATGCTGACTGCCCGGTGGGTTAATGGTCAAGGTGCCGACGGAATAGCGGCCCTGGTCATCTTCCTGGGCACCCCACAGCACCAAAATATGCTCGAAACCGGGATGGCGGTGGCGGGGTACCGAGGCACCGGGCTGATAGCGCAAAAGGGCCAGTTGGGCGGGGGTATCTTGCCCTTGGCAGAGGGGATAGATTTCCACGCCGGGGCGGAAGGGCTGCCAGGGAATCTCCCCTTGGCGCTGCCCAATGGTGAACAAGTCCGTGAGGATGGTTTGAGTGGGGGGCACGGGGGCTGGCTCCTGGATAATGCGATGGAACAGAGGATGGGGGACAGGGGAATTGGGACAGGAATATGGGACAGGAATTATGGGACAGCTTAACTATAAGCAGGAACAGGACGACGGGGCAGGGATCTCGTTTCGGATTAAGATGGCGGCGGGCCAATGGTAGAACTGGCTGGGGCCATCCTGGATTCCTCCCCTAGGAAGGGTATGCTAGGGCGGATCATCGGGTGTAGGGTGTGTTATGGGTTTTGTGCCAGTGGGGGTAGCTCTGTGCTTTTTGCCAGCGGGGCTGGGGTTGTGGAGCCAAGGGCTTCAGCCGTTACCATTGCCGTCGCGATTGTTGGCCTTGGCCCTGGGGTTGATGCTGCTGGAGCAGGCCCACATGGCGCGGGTGGATGTGAAACAGGTGCTAACGGCAAGGCGACTGGGATCAACGCCCCGACTAGAGCGGTTTACCGCCGTGTTGGCCGCAACCATCCTGGGTGAACTCGGTGGCTTTTACCTGGCGGCAGCGGGGTGGCTGGGCCTGGGGATGATGACGATCCTCGTTAGTCTGCTGGGCTTTAACCTGTTCGCCAATGGCCGCTTTGAGGGGCAGGCCTTTCACCCCTCTGGCCCCCGTCATCGGCTGGATGTGATTGCCATTGACCTCGTAGCCCTGGGGCTGGCCCTCCTGTGGCTGCTGGATTGGGGGCGCATGGCGGTGGCCAGTCTGCTGTTGGGGGTTACCCTCGCCTATGGGGTCGCCAAGCTCTATGCCTATGCCACGGCCCGCGTCAGTCTCTCAGAATTGCCCCGCACCCCATTGCCCCCTACCGCCTCAGCGGTTCATATCGCCCACGCCGCTCAGCAGCATCCACAGCCCGCCCAGCAAAATCGCTAGGGCCACAATCCCCAGCAGGGCATCCATTCCCAGCAGGCCATCCATTCCCAGCAGGCCATCCATCGACGAGGTAGCTTCCATAGTTCACCAGCGGTTATCAACGGGGCACGGCACATCGAACACCGCCCAAGGAACACGGTACCGTGAACGGGGCGGCATTGTTCCCAGGCATCTTGGGCCTGGGCCATCTAGATCGGGGGCTGGTAGGCTTCGATTTCTTGGATCACCCTAGCCTTGCTGGCACTGAGGTGGCCTTTGATGGCGGTGATGGCTACCTCAGAATTGCGGGTAGCGATGGCTTGGTAAATCTGTCGATGTTCTAGGCGAATGTCCAACACATCGGGGTTTTGTTTGAGAGTTTGAATCCGTAACAGAGCCATGGCGTCGAACAGGCCATCGAGCAGGGAGATCAGGCGACGATTGCCAGAGCTTTCAGCAATCAGATGGTGAAATTGGTAGTCCACATCAAGCAACTGTTGAGGGGAGATCTGCCCTGGGGTGGATGGGGATGGAGAAGGGGATGGGGCAACGGTACAAGGCTCTTGGGGCTGGGCTTCGAGGGCGTCGGCTTGCAAAACGCAGGCTTCGATGCGCTTGAGGTGTTCTGGGGTGGCGTTGGCGCAGGCTCCGGCCACAGCAAGGCATTCTAGGGCCAGTCGGCAGTCATACAGTTCGGCGGCATCGGCGGCGGTGATGGTGGTGACCCGCAACCCACCACTAACATCGGCGGTGGCCAATCCTTCCTGCTGAAGCTGGCGCAGGGCTTCCCGGAGGGGGGTGCGGCTGACCTGAAGCCACTCGGCCAGTTGGGTTTCTACCAGGCGATCTCCAGGGGCCAACTGCCCGGTCAGAATGGCCGAACGCAACGCTTGATAGACCTGTTCATAGAGGGACTTACCACGGCGGATAGTAGGGGAAGACGATAGAATCACGGAAATTCTGCAAGACGGGGCAAGGAAACAAACCAAGGGCCACGGCAGGAACGACGGGCATCCCCTGTCGGTGCAACGGCTGCGGGATACTTAGACCAGTTGTAACCCGATCATACAAAGATGGGGAGTTAAAAATGATGAAAAATCTTTTTCCCTGGTCAGCGCATTCTTAACTCTGTGGGTCACTCAGTCAATCGGCGGCATCTTCAGGGAGACAGGCTAGACCTAGCGGCAACCCATCAAAGCCTTGGCCTGTATAGGTTTCACTTACAGAGGCACAGGGTAAACTGTGGGACATCGTCCTAGGCTGGTGTCCCACAGTTTGGCCCATGGTGGCTTGGTCCTGGTTGCCCTGGGGGTCGCTCTGGACAACCCCTGGGAACGGTGGCGCAGAATGGTTTAATAGTAGGAATTCCTGGGGACGGCACGGCAATCCGTGGCCCCGCGTCACCTGTTAGGAGAACCCGCTTTGTACCAATGCCCGAAAGAGGGGAACGTGCCCCTGCAAGATAGCGAATTGGCCCCAGGGCTGGCGGCGAAGGCTTGCCCCAGTTGTGGCGGGTCTTGGATTCCGCCGGAGATTTACGACGAGTGGCAAAGGCCCCAGATTGACCCCGATGCCCCGACCCAGGTGGCCGTGCTGCCGCTGTCCCTGGATGTGCCCTTTCAGCCAGCGGGTTTAGATAATCGTGCCGCCCTTTGCCCCGACTGCCGCAGCTACCTAGTGCGGGGGCGAGTGAGCCTCAAGCACACCGCCTTTTATGTGGAGCGCTGCCCCAACTGCAAGGGGATTTGGTGCGATGCCGGGGAGTGGAACATTCTGCAAAAGCTGAGCTTGGATACCCACATTGGCTATCTTTTTTCCGCCGAGTGGCAGTCTCAGGTGCGGGATCAAGAGACCATTGCGCGGGAACAGCAGGCCATTGTCGATAAGCTAGGTCCAGACATTGCCGAGCGGATTTTTGCCCTATCCAAACTGCTGGAAGACCACCCCAACGGCGACTTTGGCGTTGCCTACCTGATGCGCCGCTTCGACCAATAGCGGATTCTCTCTGTCTCCCCTGCCCCGGCCTCCCCTGCCCCATCACGGTTTATATCGCCGCCCCCACATTTCCCCATGGCTGAAACCCTGCTTGAACTCGATAACTTTTCGGTCACCTACCCAGGGCAGCGTGATCCGGCGGTGAATGATATGGTTTTGACCCTAGCGGCGGGGGAAACCCTGGGCCTGGTGGGGGAATCGGGCTGTGGCAAAAGCACCCTGGGACGGGCGATATTGCGGTTGCTGCCCAAAACGACCGATCTGCGGGGGCGGGTGTGGTTTAAGGGGGAATCGGTGCTGGATTTTACCCCTCGGCGGCTGCGAGAGTTTCGGGGCGAGGCCGTGGCCTTGGTGTTCCAGGATCCGATGACTCGCCTCAATCCGCTGATGACCATCGGCGATCACTGCATCGAAACCCTGCGGGCACACCGACCAGAAATTTCGGCGGCGGCGGCGAAGGATCGGGCCATAGAGGTGCTGGAAACCGTCAACATTACCGCGAATCGGTTTGGCCAATATCCCCACGAATTTAGCGGCGGGATGCGGCAGCGGGTGGCCATTGCCTTGGCGATGATCCTAGAGCCGGATCTGATTGTGGCCGATGAACCCACCACTAGCCTGGATGTGACGGTTTCCGCCCAAATTTTGGACGAACTGACGCGCCTCTGCAACGACCTGGGCACGGCGCTGATGCTGATTTCCCACGACCTAGCCCTGGTGGCGGAATACTGCGACCGAGTAGCGGTGATGTACCAAGGTGAGAAGGTGGAGGAGGGCAAGGCGCTGGCGGTGTTCCAGCAGCCTCAAAATGCCTACACCCGATCCCTGGTAGACAGTGCCCGCCAGCTTCAGGAGTCCGCTGGGTTTGTCTACCAACCCCCCGATCCGGCCTCGGCGGTGGAGCCCTTGTTGCGGCTGACCCAGGTGGAAAAGCACTACACAATGGAGGCCAACCCCGTGGCCCGTCTCCTGGGCAAGGAGCCGCCTAAGGTGATCAAGGCCGTCGATGGGGTCTCGCTGGACATTTACCCCGGCGAAATTGTGGGTCTGGTGGGAGAGTCGGGCTGCGGCAAAAGCACCCTGTCTCGGACGATTTTGCAGATTATCAAACCCACCGCAGGCCAGGTCGAGTTTGACGGCACCGACCTCACCACCCTGTCCGCCTCAGCCCTCCGACGGCAGCGACGCCAGATTCAAATGGTGTTCCAAGACCCCCACGCCTGTTTGAACCCGATGATGACCGTGGGCCAGGGCGTCGCCGATCCGCTGGTGATTCATGGCCTCGCCACCGCTGCCGAAGCCGCCGACCAGGCCCGTGAGATGTTGGCCCGCGTTAGCCTCATCCCGGTAGAGGACTATATGCACCGCTTCCCAGGGGATCTCTCCGGTGGTCAACAACAGCGGGTGGCCATTGCCCGCGCCCTGATTACCAAACCCAAACTGGTGATCTGCGATGAGCCCGTGAGTATGCTAGACGCCACGGTGCAAACCCAGGTGCTCGACCTGATGCTGGCCCTCAAGCAGGATTTCAACCTCACCTACCTCTTTATTACCCACGATCTTTGGGTCGCCCGGTTCATGTGCGACCGCATCGCCGTTATGCAGCGGGGGCAAATTGTGGAGATCGCCCCCACCCAGGAACTCTTTGCCAGCCCCCAGCATCCCTATACCCAAACCCTACTGCAAGCCGCCCCAATGTTGGCCAGCGCCTAGGGCTGAGGATCTGGCCTTAGAATAAATCAAGCACCCCCAAGCTACGGGCGCATCAAACCAGGCGTGGGACATGAGCAGAATGCCTGGGGGAAAGAGTCGGCGGAGTGATTCGGTAGTTGCTATCCCGGAGCCTGTGGTGAATTGGCGTACATTATCCCTGGCCCTTGGGATCGCTAGCCTCGGTCTAGCCCCTGGCCTCACCCCTGATCCTGCCCAGGCCGCAGCATTGCCGCTGCGGGTAGGCGTCTATGACAATCCACCCAAGGTATTTTGGGACGGGGATACGGGAGAACCCAGCGGCTTTTTCCCGGATCTGCTGGTGGTGATTGCCGCTGAAGAGGACTGGGACATCACCTACGTGCCTTGCCAGTGGGCGGATTGTCTGGCCGATGTGGAAGCAGGACGGCTAGATTTGATGATGGATGTGGCCTATTCCCAGGAGCGGGAGGCCCGATTTGACTTTAACCGGGTGGTGGTGACCCCCAGTTGGTCGGTGGTGGTGGCCCGCCGAGGGGTGAAACTAGAGTCGATCCTCGATCTCGATGGCCAGCGACTAGGGGTACTTCGGGACAGCATCCAGGCCAACGCCCTCGCAACGGCCAGCCAGGGGTTTGATATTCGTCCAGAGCTCGTCTTTGTCGATACCTTCGATGATCTAACTCAGCTTTTACAGGATGAAGCGGTAGATGGCGTAGTTGTACATCGCTTCTTTCCCATCGCGCAAAATCTGCCGGGGGGCGTGCAAACCAACATCCTCCTCCAGCCTGCCCAGCTTCACTTTGTAGCTCCCAAGGGGCAGCGAGGAGAGGTCTTGACCGCCCTGGATCTCCACCTAACGCGGCTGAAAAATGACCCCCATTCAGAGTACTACGCTCTCAGTCGGCGCTGGCTCAACGGCATTGATATCTACAAAACCAACTGGCCCCTGGTGCGGCGCTTGATCGGCAGCGGCGTTGTGGTCATGGTTGTTGGCTGGGCAGGGCTGATGGTGCTATGGAACCGCAGTCTGCGCCGGGAAATTGACCAGCGCCTTGCCGCCCAGGCTCAGCTAAACCACGAATTGCTCCACGACAGTCTTACAGGGCTACCCAACCGCAAGTATGTGATAACCCACCTAGAGGACTGCCTAGGCCGGGTGTCGCGATCCGAATTAGCTGGGTTCATCGTCCTTTTCCTCGATCTGGATCGCTTTAAGGTGGTGAACGACAGCCTGGGGCATCTCCTGGGCGATCAGCTGCTGGTGGAAATGGCCCAGCGCCTCAGTCAAATCCAGCACTGGGTGGCCCGGTTGGGGGGCGACGAGTTTGTCATGGTGTTGGATCACACCGATGATGTGATGGTGGCCATCCGAACCGCTGATCAGATCCTAGCAGCCCTAGGATCCCCCTGTCATCTGGCGGGTCATGACCTGACGGTGGGAGCGAGTATCGGCATTGTGCGGGCTACCCAGCCCAACCAAACCCCCACGGAGCTGATCCGCGATGCTGACCTTGCCATGTATAGCGCCAAGGCCAAGGGGCGCAACCGCTACGCCATTTTTGACCCCGCCATGCAGTTGGCCGCCGCCCAGCGGCTCACGATGGAGACCGATCTGCGACAGGCCCTCGCCCAGCAGCAGTTTGTGCTGTACTACCAGCCGATTGTGGATTTGCAGTCGGGGCAGATCACAGGACTAGAATCCTTGGTGCGCTGGCAGCACCCCACCCTAGGGTTGCTGTCGCCCGGACAGTTCATTCCCCTCGCCGAGGAAACGGGGTTGATAGTGCCCCTGGGCTGGTGGGTGTTAGATACGGCCTGTGCCCAACTGGCCCAATGGCGACGGCAGCAACCCCACCTCAAGGATCTAACGGTGAGCGTGAATGTATCGGCCTCCCAACTACGGGAAGCCCATTGGTTAGATCGGGTGAATCGGGCCTTGGGTCAGACGCATCTGCACGGTTCTAGCCTGATTTTAGAAATCACCGAAACCCTGCTGTTGCAAAATATCAACCTCACCGCCCGCCAGATGCAGCAGCTACAGCGTGGGGCGGTGGGTATCAGCATTGATGACTTTGGCACCGGCTATTCCTCTTTCAGCTATCTGCACCAGTTGCCGATTACCTCCTTCAAAATTGATCAAATGTTCATCCACGATCTCATGGTCAAACCCCAAAACCAGGAGATTGTTAAAACAATGCTCGTTCTGGCCCACCAAATGGGGGTGAGTGTCACCGCTGAGGGAATTGAAACCGAGGCCCAAAAGACTTTGCTCCGAGCCATGGGCTGCCATCTTGGCCAGGGCTACTGGTTTGATCGGCCCCTGCCCGCCGACCAAATCCTCCAGCGCCTTCAGGCTCCGGCCTATGCCGTAGAAACGGTGGAACCTAGCTTTCCTTCAAGCTAATCATGGTTTCGCCCTTCAGCATCCGCTGGGCCGCATCCAGGAGCATTTCCTCCAGGTAGGGCTTGGTGAAGTAGCCCTTCGCCCCTAGGTCAACGGCCATTTGGCGGTGGCGGTCGGCCCCCCGTGAGGTGAGCATGGCCACGGGCAACTGGCTGAGGATTTCATCCTTTTGCAGCCGGGACAGCAGTTCTAGGCCATCCATGCGGGGCATTTCAATGTCGCAGAAGACCAAGTCGCAGGGCAGACCAGAGCGGAGTTTTTCCCAGGCTTCCTGGCCATCGCGGGCCTGTTCCACCCGGTAGCCCACCTTGTTGAAACTCATCGACAGCAGTTCGCGAACGGTGATGGAGTCGTCTACGATCAGCACCGTAGGCTCGGCATGGGCTTTCTCTTCCACCACCTCTTCGCCTTCCGGCTGAGCCCACAGCGAGGTGGGGGCATCTCGCCGCACCCGCCCAGTGGCCATGTCGATCAGCTCCAGCACGTCGGCAATGGGCATAACGCGGCCATCCCCTAGCACCGTGGCCCCGGCAATGCCCGTGGGTTTGGGCACCGGGCCTTCGAGCTGTTTAATCACGATTTCCTGCTCACCAATCACCTGATCCACCTGAAGACCAATGAAGGTGCTGGTGCTGCGGAGAACCACAATGGAGACGATCCCTTCATCGAGGGATCCGCCGTAGACCCGGCCTCGGCCTAGGCTGCGATTGAACTTCAGCAGATCGCCCAGGGGTCGGAAAGACAGGAGGGTATCTCGCCACAGAATGCTGGTATGGCCCTGATCGTCGGTTTGCACCCGATCCTTGGGCACATCAAACATATCCTCCACCCCATCGATGGGGAAGGCGATGCGGGCCTGGTTGTTGACACAACTCAGCGCCTTGGTGATGCTGAGGGTGAGGGGTAGGCGAATGGTGAAGCTGGTACCCTTGCCCACCTCCGATTCGATGGTAATCGAGCCGCGAATATCCGCGAGGGCCGTGCGCACCACGTCCATGCCCACCCCCCGACCGGAGAAGTCATCTGCCTGATCGCGGGTGCTAAAGCCCGGTTCAAACAGGAGATCATAGACCTCGATATCGGTCATGGTTTTGGCTTCGGCGGCGGTAATCAGGCCTTTTTTCAGCGCCTTGGTTTTAACCACCGTGGGGTTGATGCCACCGCCATTATCGGCAATGTAAATCACCGTTTGGTTGCCCTGGTAAAAGGCGCGGACGGTAATGGTGCCCTCCCTGGGTTTGCCCGCCGCCAGACGCTCCTCTGGGGTCTCTACCCCGTGGGTGATGGCGTTGTTGACCAGGTGGGTCATGGGGTCGTAGAGGCGCTCTAGGATCATCTTGTCGATCAGGGTGTCGCGCCCTTCCACAATCAGCTTGGCTTCCTTACCGCACTTGATGGAAATATCGCGCACCGCCCTAGGTAGACGATCCGCCGTTTGGCCAAAGGGCACCATGCGGGCCTTGTTCAAGCCTTCCTGGAGTTGGGTGGTAACCTGGCGAAACTGGCGGGCGATCTGATCCGTCGAGTCGATGGTCATTTCGATGTCGGAGGAGGCCTCCCGCACCCGTACAATCAGCTCAATCATTTCCTGGGAAAGGGTGTGGAACCCGGTGAAGCGATCCATTTCCAGGGCGTCGAAGGTGGCCCCGGTGGCGTGGCTACCGCTGTCATGACTACTATGACTAGAACCGCCTAGGGCAAAGGCTTGGCGATTGGCCATCAACGAACTTTCCAGTAGGGATCGCTCGTACAGATCGCGCATCCGTTGGCCCACATCGTTGAGCTGCTGCACTTGGTTCAGCAGGTTGTCCAAAAACTGCCGCAGTTGCTCCTGATCCTGCTCCAGGGAGTTACGGTTGACCACCAATTCCCCCATCAGGTTGTTCAGGTTGTCGAGGTGGCCGACCGAAACCCGCATGGTCTGATCCGTTGCCGCACTGGCCCGCCGGGGGGCACGGCCACTCGCCATTCCAGCCCCTCGACGAGACCCCAACGTTGGCGCTGACCCGCCCAGTTGGTCGGCCCCCTCCAGCAGTTTCTCCAGATCCCCAAATTCATCGTCATCGTTGCTAACGGCGGGCGGTGGGCTAGGGGCCGCAGGCTTGGTCATGGGCGGGCTGGGGGCAGGTGGGTTCGGGCCTTCGTCCTCCAACAGCGCCTCTAGGTCACTAAAGTCGTCTAGATCGACTAAATCAACCGACGGTGGACTGTCTAGGGTCGCGGCTCCGTTGGTTGCAGATCCATTGGTTGCGGATCCATTGGTTGCCGTGCCGTTGGCGGCGGCCCCGTTGCTGGCCCCGTTGGTTTGGGTGACATCCTCCATCACCAACTCATCCAGTTCGGTCAGCCAGTCCTCTTCGGGGGCGGGGGCAGTCTCGGCGGCGGGGGGCACGGCTGGTACAACTTCCGTGCCTAGATCCTCAGTCTCAACGAGGAGATCTAAAGCATCCAGATCAATGGCCCCAAAGGGATCGGTCAACCCTGCTTCTGGCGCTTCCATGGTTTCCTCCGTAGCCATGGAGGGTTCGTCATCGGTAAAGGCCAAGTCAAGATCGAGGTTCAGTTCCTCCTCTAGGGGCACATCCGCCTCAAAATCGAGGTCGGTATCGAAGGGTAGGTCTTTCTCAGCCGAGGTATCCTGATCACTGGATTCCCCAAGGGCCACGTTGAGATTCTCGTCAAAGCCAAAGGGATCGCCCAGAGCTTCACTGGCTGGGGTTTCGTCAAAGCCAAAGGGATCGCCCAGATCTTCACTAGCTGGGGTTTCGTCAAAGCCAAAGGGATCGCCCAAATCTTCACTGGCTGAGGTTTCGTCAAAGCCAAAGGGATCGCCCAGATCCTCACTGGCTGGGGTTTCGTCAAAGCCAAAGGGATCGCCCAGATCCTCACTGGCTGAGGTTTCGTCAAAGCCAAAGGGATCGCCCAGATCTTCACTAGCTGGGGTTTCGTCAAAGCCAAAGGGATCGCCCAGATCTTCACTCTCCCGATCCTCCTCCACATCTGGAACCAGGGATGTGGTTAGGTCCAGCGTGTCCGGTTCGGCTTCACCCACGACATCGTGATCCAGGTGGTCAAACAGCAAATTCAGATCACTATCTGCTGGGGGCTGCTCCACAACAGGCTCCGGTTCAGGGGTCGGAGCGGGCGCTTGCACGGGTTCTTCCTCTGGCGCGACCGTGGCCTCTGGGGCCACAGCCACGGGGGCGACCGTCGCCGGGGTCGGGGCGGCTACCGGGGGCTTGGTGGTGCGAGGGGTAGCCGGGGGGTGAGATGGGCGAGGGGCGGGGGCGACCTCCATTTCCCCGAAGAAGTCATCCACCTCCTCAAGGGCCGTTTTGCCCCGACCCAGGACGGGGGCGGCATTGCCTTCGCCGAAGAAGTCATCCACCTCGGCGGCAGGGGCCGGACTGGCCGGGGCTGGACTGGCCGGGACTGGACTGGCCGGGACTGGACTGGCCGGGACTGGACTGGCCGGGACTGGACTGGCCGGGGCGGCATCAGGACTGTCAAACAGCTCGGCATCAAAGGAGGTGTCGGCGGCGGGGGCGGCTTCGGTGGCCTGCCCATCGGTGGCGGTTACGTCGAACGCCGTGTCGGATGCCGTTACGTCGGGCATCGTCCCATCGGTTGCCGCCAGGTCGGGGGTGGTCGATGTTATCTCTGGGGTGGTGTCGTCCGTGGCCAAGCTCCGTTCCAGGGCATCCCCGAACAGGCTGGTCATGTCGTCGTCATCCTCGCTGGGCGATTCTGGGGCGGCGGATCTGGTTTGGAAGAGATCGGCAAATTCGCTATCAATGTCATCGGGGCTGAGGTCAGTATCGCCATCCTCAAGGGATCCCTCGCCCAGATCCTCTTCCTCCCAAATGTCCTCTAGGTCAATTTGCTCACCTTCAAACAGATCCGCCAAACTGTTCAGCTCTTCGGTACCCACCTGCGGCCCAATACCGGGGTGATGCTGAATCCCACTCAAGGGGGCCGATTCACCAGCGGCCATGCGGCCATCTAGGCCATCAAAGGCCGCTTCTAGGCCACCATCGTCAAAGCTGGCCTCGGTATCCGTGATCTGATCGAGCCAACTGTCGTCTGCATCGATGGCCACACTGGCGTTGGGATCGGCCTCGGCGGTGGCAAACAGATCGGCGAGATCCTCCCCATCACTGCCGTCATCGGTCAGTGCCTCCGCCAGAAGCGCGTCGAGATCGGACTCATCCTCAACGACGGAGGGCAACGGTGGCACCAGGGCCAGCAGGGCGTCGGAGGCCGCTACTTGGCCCAAGCGCCCAGCCAGGACTTGCTCCTGGGCCTGTTTCAGATCCTTGATGACCACCGGGGCCAGGGTGCGGTAGGTTTCTGATTGGTTGCCCACGGCTTGTCCCACGGCTTGCGCCAGCTTGCACCACGGGGGCAGTTCTAGTTGTTCCCCCAGACTGTGTAGACGCTGACAAATTTGGGCCAGTTGTTGGCGCGAGGCATCCCCATCCGCCTGTTTGAAGGTAGACAACATTTCCCGCAGCAATTCTGGCACATCGCTACGAAAGACCAACTGAAGGGCGCTGGTTTCGGGCTGGCTGGCTACAGCGGCAGCCGGGGCGGGGGCCGGGGCGGTAGCCGGGACGGGGACAGGGGTGGCCGGGGTAACGGCGGCGGCAGGAGCCCCGGCTAAACGGCTCAGATGGGCTTCGGCCTGGGCAAAGATGGGTTCTAGGTTGGCAATGATCGCCTGTCCCTGATCTTCGCTGAGGCCGTAGGGGCTCTGGAGATGCTCCAATTGCTCCTGCAAGCCATCAAAGATTTGCAGCAGCATCGATTCTAGGGTTTGATCAGGGGTCAGGGGCGACTCCTTCATCACCTTGAAGAAGTCCTCCATGCGGTGGGCGGTGCGCTGCATACTGTTGATCCCCAGCATCGCCGCGCCCCCCTTCACCGAGTGGGCGGCCCGAAACACCTCGTTCACCATCTCCGAGTCGTGGATGGTGGCCTCCAGGTTGAGCAGTCCTTGCTCAATGGTGTTGAGGTGATCCTTGGCTTCCTCAATGAAGTACCCTAAGATTCGCTTTTGATCTTCAGGCAGCATGTCGGTTCCCTTCTAAACACTTGCTAGATTTCCCGGAGTCTAGGGCCAGCCAAGACTCCCTCACCCCTCGCGCTTATTCACCTTAAACCGATCCACCGAGGTCAGCAGATCGCGGGCAACCCCCACCAGGTTTTGTAGGGAAGCCGACACCCGCTGGGCCTCCTGGGAGGTTTCCTGGGCCGTCAATTCCACCGATTGCATCACCTGGGCCACGGCGCGGGAGGTTTCCGTTTGCTCTACGGTGTCGGCGGTAATCGAGCGCACCAGCACGTCAATGCGGTTGGACACCTGAATGATGTCCTCCAGGGATCGCTTCGCCTGTTCCGCCAGCCGGGTGCCCTCGATCACCTGCTGGGTACCCTCCTCCATGGCGGTCATCACACCGCCCGTTTCACTTTGAATTTGCAACACGATCTGCTCAATTTCCTTCGAGGCTTTGGCGGCCCGGTCGGCCAGTTGTCGCACCTCGTCGGCCACAATGGCGAAGCCCCGCCCCGCTTCCCCGGCCCGTGCCGCCTCAATACTGGCGTTGAGGGCCAGCAGGTTCGTCCGGGAGGCAATGTTGGAAATCAAGGCCACAATCTTGGAAATTTCCTGGGAGGATTCCGCCAAGCGCTTCACCTTGCGGGTGGTTTCCGCCACCGTTTCCCGGATTTCCAAAATCCCCGCCACGGTACGTTCCACCGATTCGCCCCCCTTGAGGGCCGTAGACGATGCCGACCGGGCCACTTCCTCCGCCTCGCGGGCGCTTTCCGCCACCCGCTGAATCGAGTCGGTCATCACCTGCACCGAGTTCAGGGTCACCGCCAGTTCCTCCGCCTGCCGCAGGGCGTCCGCCGAGAGGCCACGGGCGAAAATCTCGTTTTCCGTCGAACCTTTACTCACCTGCCGCGCCGCCACGCTCACCTGTTCCACAATTTCCCGCAGGTTTTGGATGGTGAGGTTGAAGGAGTCGGCCACGGCCCCCAGTACGTCGGCGGTCACCTCCGCCTGTACGGTCAAATCACCCCGCGCCGCCCCTTCCACGTCGTCGAGGAGGCGAATCACCTGGCGTTGCAGGTCTTCCTTGGCCTGTTCCTGTTCCTGGGCCTTGCGCTGGGCTTCGCTGGTGGTGGTCAGCACTACGCGGGCCATTTTGTTAAAGCTGCTAGACAGGCGGCCAAACTCATCCTCCGAGAGCACCGTGGCCCTAGCCGACAGGTTGCCCTGGTGAATCACCGAGTCAAACTGGTTCTGGAGATCGCGAATGCTCTCCCGCATCCGGCGTTGGGAGAGATAACCCGCCCCGTAGGCCGACCCAAACCCCGCTGCCCCTGCCCCAAGAGCCATGGCCGCATGAACCAGTTTGGGCATTTCCCGATTGGGCTGTAGGGAGACGGCGGCAAAGTTCACGAGCCCCACCGCCAGGGCCGAGACCACCCCCGCCGTGGCGGCGATGATCAGGTTTTTGGTGGGCAGGGGCGCATTGTCCAAAAAGCCCAGCCAATCCTGTTCCTGGGGGGCTTCCACCTCCTCATCGTTGGTTTGGGCAAAGACGGGCAGGCTATCGCCAGACCCGGCAATACTGAAGATTTCATCGTCGCTGAGGGAGGTCTGATCGGCGGATCCACTCAGGTCGAAGGACGATGCCCCACTGCTAAAATCGATCACATCATCGGTGGAACTCAGTCCAGAGGATCCGACGGAAGGGGTTGTGAAGCCAGCGGAACTATCGGACAGTTCAAAGTCGGGTAGGCTACCGAGGTCGTCAAATTCGCTAAATTCGTCGAGGAAATCGACGTTGTTGGTGGAGACCTCATCCCGCTCTAGGCTAGACTCGGTCGCGAAGCCATTGCGGCTAAAGTTCTCCGCCGAGGGTCGTCCGGTGTCGCTGAAATCGGCCCCCCCCAGTCCGGCGTCGGGAGAAAACACGGTCATATCGTCGCTGCCATCGTCGATCATGGCAGGCCAAGATTCCTCAAGATCCTCCTCTTCGTCAAAGCTGACAAAAACAGAACCAGCGGTATCCGTGACCACGGTGCCCATATCCGTATCAAAGCTGAGGTTTGATGCATCGGCGGCATCAAAGTTGAAGTCTTGATTGGCCCCATCAAAGCTGAGATCCGGATCGGCGCTGGCGAAGGGATCCTGACTATGGGGGCCAAAGGCATCGCCGTCGTCCTCAAAGCTAAGTTCGCCCAGATCCTCGCCTAGGTCGTCTTCGGCTACTAGGAACGGATTGGCCACGGGGCCATCGGGAATGGTATCGCCGCTGCGGCCTAGGGGGGCAAAGGGGTTAGTGGTGTCCCCCGATGTGGATCCCATCATGCCCGTGGGTTCTTCGGCATCCACTGAAAAGGCATCCAGGTCGATCTCCTCCTCCCAGTCTTCCACCCCGTTGGGCAACTCGTTATTGAGGGTGTCGAAGGCTTGGTTGCCCGCCGCGTCAAAGAAGGTCTGATCGGTGACATCGCCATCGAAACCGCTCCCTGCACCCGCCCGCCCTAGGAATTGGCTAACATAGTCCAACCCCCCCGTGGCATAGTCCACAAACTCTGAGTCGGAGGTGTAGGCCAGCACGTTGCTGTACTGTTCGCTCGCCAACTCATACTGTTGCAGCCCGTAGCAGTAGATGTGCCCCCGCAACAGCAGCACGCTGGGATCCTCAGGATATTCCTCCGCCAGCGCGTCGATAACGGCTGCGGCATCCTGATAGTTGCCCTGGATATAGGCTCTCTCAGCTTTCTGATAAGCTTGAGAGTAATCAATGCCTGAAGCCATAACCTTCTCCTACCAATGCCATTGTCTAAGGGGTGAAGAGACATCCGGGAAACCCTAGGGGCTAGGTTGCCCAACGAGCCGAGCGAATGATCGCCACATGATCCAACAATCTCAAGGCCTTATTTTCCTCGGAGGGCAACACCCATTCCCCTCGCAAAAAGGGAGCCATGGTGTCTGGGCTGGTGCTAGATACCCTTGTTTTGTCGGGGTTTAGCCACCGCGCACCCACAATCCGGTTGACGGCTAAGCCTAACATAGTTCCTTGATCTTCAATCGCTATCACGGAAATCTCGGGCCGGTCGGTGTTGAGCATGGAACTATAGCCTAAAAATTGACTGAGATCTGCCACCCAGACCACCCTTCCCTGTTCATTTAGGGTACCCAACAACAGGTGAGAAACGTTCGGGATCGGGGTAATCCGGTCGGGGGGTTGTTCAATGATGCGGCGAATTCCGGTGGCGGGGAGGGCAAACTCATCCTCAGCGGTGACAAAGAATCGCAGGAATAACTCCCCTTCCGGGGTTTCAATGGATTGCAGTTCCGGATCTTGATCCTGTCCGGCCTGGGTTAGAAAATCGGGATTGCCTACCATGGTTTCGCCTCGATACGTCACTATCCCCGCAGCAGTTGCTTCACGGTGCCCACCAGTTCAGAGGGCTGAAAGGGTTTGGCAATATAGGCATCGGCCCCCTGCTTCATGCCCCAATAGCGGTCAAACTCTTCCCCCTTAGAGGAACACAGCACCACGGGCACATGCTGGGTCGCCGGATCCGCCTTCAGCTTACGGCAAAGCTCGTAGCCATTCATGCGGGGCATCACAATGTCCAACACAATCACATCGGGGGTGTGGCTCTGGATTTGTTCCAACGCCTCCACCCCATCCCCAGCGGAGGACACCTGAAGGCCAATCCCCTGTAGCAAGCTGATAATCATTTCTCGCTGCGGCAGACTGTCCTCTACCACCAACACTGTGCTCATAATCTGGATCGATCCATTTCAGGCCACACGAGCAACGGGGGTATCCCCCAGAAATCCCTGTATACCCTGGGATAATCCAAGGGCCGAGGGATCTATTTATAACGTACCCGCAAATCTCCTGGATGGAGTTGTTGGCCTAACATGACGCAACCATGATCTGGGGTCAATGGTTCAAATTATGGCGAATCTTTGCAACCTTGACCCACTCCAGCAATAAATACTTATGAAGGGGGGCTAGCCAAGGCGGGCAAAGGGGCGACTAGGGGATGGCGATGGGGTGTCCCAAGCCTTGGGCCTTCACCTAGCGAACCATCGTGGCGCTATTGATATCCAGATCCAGATCCAGGTCTCTCTCTAGGGCATCGGCCAGCAACTTTTCGGGACGCGGTTGATCCGGGTCGCCGGGGCCGACGTATTTTTCTACCAGGGCCAGCAGTTCACCGGGGCCAAAGGGCTTGGTTAAGTAATCGTTAGCCCCTACCATCCGCGCCTTCACTCGGTCTAAAAAGCCATCTTTCCCGGTCAGCATCACCATGGGGGTTTGGCGAAAGGCGCTGGCATGGCGCAACATGGCGCAAAGCTCGTAGCCGTCCAGTTCGGGCATGGCAATGTCGCACAAAATCAGGTCGGGCTGAAGCTGGAACAACAGCCCCAACGCCTTGAGGGGATTGCCGATGGAGGTGGCCTCGTAGCCCTGGCCGTCGAGGATGCGCTCCACGGTCTGGCGAATGGTGGCGCTGTCATCGACACAGACAATGCGGGGCAACCGCTGGGGCCAACCCTTGACCATAGGAGAATGGGGGCCGCTCCGACTGGAGACCTGAACGAGGGTGACATGGCCTTTTTGGATGGAGGGAAGCAGTAGCCGTGCCACCGTCACCAGGTCGCGGTTGAGGTAGCGGGCAATTTGGCGCAGGGAGGTTTGGCCATCAAGCCAAGGCCGGAGCCGCTGGTAGGCGACCTCAGAGAGACTGGCCTGAAACGCCTCGTCTTCTACCAGAAGGGGGCATTGATCGGGGGACTGTAACTGGGGATGTAGCTTGTGCCAGGTTTGAATTTGCTGGGTGAGCCCGGTGACGAGGGCGCTCACCTTGTGGGTCATCAACTGGGGGCTGAGGGCCGAGCTGAGCTGAAACACAAAGGAACCCTGGCGCAGGCTCAGCAGGTCAAACAGGGTTTCGCGTACCATGTGGCTGAGGATGGCTCGCCCCTGCTCTGGGGTGAGGAGGTGTTGTTCCAACATCGCCCACAGGGTGCCATACTCCAGGGAATTAAGGGCGGCGATGGCGGAAATGGTGCTGGGGTCGGGTAGCGCCTTATCCATGCCGTAGCGATGGAGGTGATCTCGCAGGCGGCTGAGGCTATTGTCGGTGGTGCCTGCGTAGACCAAGCGGCCATTAGCCAAAAACACTAGCCAGGACTGGGTGGCCTCCGCCAGGTCTGACCCAGCTTCAGGGCGCTGCCCCGGATACTTATGGGAACTGGCACCATAACTCTCTAGGTACAATTCTCCCGTGCGCTGCCCTAGTTCAATCAGCTGCAAAATGCTGCGAATATCAATTTCAGACAAGTAGCCCTGCATGCAGCAACTCAATGTAGAGGAGAAGAAAGCGAGGAAGGCATCGAGGGGAGAGAAGGAGGGGGAGAGCTAGGGATGAGCCCGCCATTTCTATAGTATAGGCCCGATATCGATCCGGCGCACATTCTCCGCTTCCGCCTTGCCAATCCAGAGACCGAGGCGGCTTTTCGTCCCCTCCACCGTCACCCCTAGCACGACCACGTCCGGTTTACCCACAACCGCGACCCTGAACCAACCATGGCATCACGGAAACAGCATGACCAGCGCACCTATCAAATCGAGTTCAAAATACACATATACGGCTATGTCGCCGCCTGGTTTTGTCAGTCAACCAGGTCAGCGATAGCGTAACGCATCAATACGTATGAAATTCCTTGTAGTCAAAAAACGTCCTGCGGTATGGATTACCCTACGCCAATCCATTTTTTGAATGGCCATACTATAGTCCCGATCCTCCCTGGGCGAGAGGCTAAAGTTTGTAGCCAATCTGGCGCAGAAAACCCTGCCGAGACTGGATCTCCGCTGGCCCTTCCACCCCTTTAGGAGAAAAACCATCAATGACGCCCAAAATGCCTCGACCCTGGGCCGATTCTGCCACGACGACCTCTAGCGGATTGGCCGTGGCGCAGTAGATTTGACATACCTCTGGGCATTGCTTAATGGCATTGAGGAAATTGATGGGAAAGGCATCCCGGATCAGAATGATAAAACTGTGACCAGCGGCAATGGCCTGGGCATTTTGCACCGCCGCTGCTAGCAGGTCATCATCATTCCCCGCCGTGCGGATTAAACAGGGGCCGGAGGCTTCGCAGAAGGCAATGCCAAACTTCACCTGAGTGGAGGTGCCTACCATAATTTCGTAGAGGTCTTCAATGGTTTTGATGAAGTGAGTTTGCCCCAAAATCACGTTGCTGCCCTCTGGTAGGGTCACGGCTACCGTCTTCAATTCCATGGATGATCCCTTCGCTAAAACTTGGCCCTAAACCTGTTTTGCAAGATACCCCAAGCGGCCCTAGCCGCGTCAAAAATGTGAGAAATCTTGAGACCTACAAGCTGGCTTCTTCCATCTGGGCTAGCACCCGTTCTCGAAATTCGGGGTCGCTATTGGCCAAGCCCAGCAATTCCCAGTAGGCTGGCAGGGTCAAATCGTGGGATTGAATGAGGGTTACCGCTTCGGCCTGAATTTCCTGCTGCATTTGGATGGATTCGGTTTCGGTTTCGGCGCTCTGGAGGTTGGGCTCCCGCGATTCAATCAGCTTCACCACTTCTAAATAGGCACTGACAAAGCGGCTGACCGTCTCCGAAGGAACCGCACTGGCATCGGGCTGGGCTTTGGTGGGGGTAGACGGACTAGCCTCCACGGCTACGGTTCCGGGTTCCCCTGCGGCCCAACTCGGCGGCACCACCCCCAATCCGACCACTAGCAGCGCCAACCAGAGGATAATCCAGTGTTTGATTACGGCCATGGCTTTGCCCTTGTCCTTACTCTTGTCGGGTTCTGGGCTAACGCTAACCCTGTCTGCCGCGATCCCATCCCTGCCCAAGGCTGGATTCCTGCCCCTTTACACCCCCTACAGGACGAAGATAACGGCGTATAGTGGTAGTAGAGGTAAGCATAAATACATATTCCTAGGAGCGTGGGCCAATGGCAAGCGACGAGGCATCTTCCGTAGCTGGGCAGACGAGTCTTTCGGATCGAGAGTTGCAAATCGTGGAACTGGTGGCCGCTGGGCTAACCAACCAGGAAATCTCGGAAAAGCTAGAAATTAGCAAGCGCACCGTGGATAACCACATCAGTAATATCCTCACCAAAACCGCCACGGGTAACCGGGTAGAACTGTTTCGCTGGGCCTTGCAGTCGGGCAAGGTGTGTGTGGATGAGGTGAACTGCTGCGTGCTGCCCGAATGGCCCACCAGCGACGCTAAAGCCTAGTCGCTGGTGGAATAGCTTCAGGGCTGGCGGCAAGGCTGTCTTCAGGGGGATGGCTCCCAGGATTTCTCTGACAAAAGCGGAATTCCACGGGGTATGATAATCCTTCTGCCATGCCGATTTGAGCTGCCCTATGGAGTCGATTCAATCCCTACCCGGAACGGAAGACATTCTGCCCCAGCCCCAGCGGGTGGGCCAAGGTCTGAAGGTGGCTGACATCCATACCTGGCAATGGGTAGAGGCGACGGCGCGGGAGTTGTTTCAGCGGGCCGTTTACCAAGAAATTCGCACCCCCACCTTCGAGCAAACCGCCCTGTTTGAGCGCGGCATCGGCGAAGCCACCGACGTGGTGGGCAAGGAAATGTACACCTTTGTGGATAAGGGGGATCGATCCTGCACCCTGCGCCCCGAAGGTACGGCTGGAGTGGTGCGGGCCTATATTCAGCACAGCCTCCAGGCCCAGGGCGGCGTGCAACGGCTATGGTATTGCGGCTCCATGTTCCGCTACGAACGGCCCCAAAAGGGACGCCAGCGGCAGTTTCACCAAATTGGCGTGGAGGTGTTGGGCAGCGCCGACCCCAGGGCCGATGTGGAGGTGATTCTGCTGGCCACCGACCTGCTGCAACGCCTGGGCCTGAAAAATCTCACCTTTAACCTCAATTCCGTCGGCGACCGCGACGACCGCCAGCGCTATCGGGAAGTCCTGGTCAACTACCTCACCCCCTTCAAGGCCGACCTAGACGCCGATTCCCAGGATCGCCTTAGCCGCAACCCCCTCCGCATCCTCGACAGCAAGGACGAAAAGACCCAGGCCATCGCCGCCGATGCCCCCAGCATTTTGGACTATCTGGGCGATACCTCCAAACGCCACTTTGACCGAGTACTGGCCCAACTCAGCGACCTCGGCATCGAGTTTGTGCTGAATCCCCGCCTGGTGCGCGGCTTGGATTACTACACCCACACCGCCTTTGAAATCCAGTCCAGCGACCTCGGTGCCCAGGCCACCGTTTGCGGCGGCGGTCGCTACGATGGCCTCGTGCAAGAACTGGGTGGCCCTGTGACCCCGGCGGTGGGTTGGGCCATTGGCCTAGAGCGGCTGACCCTGCTGCTGGCCCAACTGCAAACCGTATCCGCCCCCAGCCCGGACCTCTACGTGGTCTCCCGTGGGGAAGCTGCCGAGGCCAACGCCCTCAAACTGGCCCAAGCCCTACGCAACCATGGCCTAGCGGTGGATCTCGACCTCAGCGGTTCCGCCTTTGGCAAACAGTTCAAACGGGCCGACCGCAGTGGAGCCGCCGCCTGTCTCATCCTCGGCGACGAGGAAGCCGCCCAGGGCACCGTGCAACTCAAGTGGCTCCAATCCGGCGAACAAACCAGCATCACCCAGGCCGATCTGCTGACCGACGTAAACGCCCTACGCCAAAAACTCCAGGCCAGCTAAGCCGTAGTCCCCAATTCGAGCCCGTCTAAATTCCGTAGTACTCCGCCATGGCTGGTCTTAATCGTCTTCAGTTGGTCAATGCCCTCAACCGTCTGGCCGCCCCTGACTTTGAGAAGCTGCTCTTTGCCATCAAGCCGCCATCGGGGCTAGTCCCTGGCCCCAGCGCCCCCCAGGCCAGCCGGGTGATGGCGCTGTTGGAATGGGTCGAAAGCCCCACAGGCCCAGGAATTGACAGCATTCCGCCCCTGCTAGACGACCTCGATACCCTGCCCGAACCGCCGCCGCTCCCAGACCCCGCCGACCCCACCCCCCTCGAACTGGGGCCAAACCCCTACCAAGGGCTCCGCGCCTTTGAGGAAGACGACCAAGACCGCTTCTTTGGCCGAGATCGCCTAGTCGAAGACCTGCTTCAGCGCTTTGAACACCTCTACACCGACCCGCACACCATTCGGATTTTGCCCATCTATGGCCCCTCCGGCTCCGGCAAATCCTCCCTGGCCAGAGCCGGACTCATTCCCGCCCTGCGCAAACGGCCCCTCCCCGGCAAAGACAGCCCCCGCATCCTCACCCTCAAACCGGGCAACCATCCCCTGGAAGTGTTGGCCACCGCCCTCGCCCGCCTCGCCAATCCCGACGATCTTTCCATTGCCAAAATCCGCGAATTTCAGGACGAACTGCTGCGCTCCGACAGCAAACAAGCCTTCGATGGCCTACGCTTCATCACCGACCGACTACTCGAAAACGACCCCAAAGCCTACCTCATCCTCCTCGTAGACCAATTCGAGGAAATCTACACCCTCTGCGAAGACCCCCAGGAACGCCACGCCTTTATCTGCAACCTGCGCGGAGCCACCAGCGACCCCAGCCAGCGCGTGGCCGTCATCCTCACCATGCGCAGCGACTTTTTGAGCGCCACCCAGCAGCACCCCCGCTTTAACCAACTCTTTGCCGATCCCGGTCGCCTCGTTCCGGTGATGCAGCCGGAGGAACTGGAGCAAGCCATTATTCAACCCGCCAAACTCGCCCTCGCCAAGCTCGACCGTCCCACCCGAGATCGCGTCAATCTGCTCCTCAATAAACCCCTGGTGCAAATCCTGGTCAAAGATGCCATGGGCCAAGAGGGAGCCTTGCCCCTGCTGCAATTTTTGCTGACCCAAATGTGGGAAGAAATGCGCCAAGGCATCGAACCCATCGAAACCTTTAATCGCGTCGGTGGCATCGGCGGTGCCCTGGCCAACGAAGCCAAAAAAATCTACGAAAATCTCTCTGAGGCCGACCAAAAAATTGCCCGTTCTATTTTCCTGCGCCTGATCAAAGTCAACGACGACAAAACCGCCACCCGCCGCCGAGTTCCGCTTTCGGAACTTGTCACCAAAGACCAAAATGCTACCCAAGTTAAAGGCATCATCAACCAGTTCACTCGCCCTGGAGTGTGGATTTTAATTACCTTCGCCAACGAAGAACAAATCGAAATGGTAGAAGTGGCCCATGAAGCTCTGATCCACAATTGGACTGAATTGCGAGATTGGCTGGCCGATCAATGGGAACTCCTCCGCAAACGCGACAAAATTGAACAAGCTGCCCAGGAATGGGAGAGCCATCAACGATGCAATGATTACTTATTACAGGGTAAAGCTCTGCGTGATGCTAAAGAATTCTTCAATCTAAATCATGCCAATTGTGGGATTCATTTATCAAAAACATCTTCAGATCTTATAGAATCAAGTCGGAAAAATAAACATATAAAAACAATCAAAACTGTTCTTATCTTTTTGATCATTCCATTTATAGGCACCCTAACTATACTTCACATGCTTATATTGAATCATGCTCAAGCATTAATCAACAAGACAGAATGTGAACAAGACTCGCAAATTGCCTTTCTTATAAGATATAAAATCCTGATGAAGGATGTAAATAATTTGGAAAAGGGCAATTTTTGTCGAGAAGAGCTGGTAAGTTTTGATTTCAGCGACTTAATCCTTTGGGAGGCTGATTTTAGAGATTCAGTGTTAAGCTCAGCAAATTTTGAGGGAGCTTTTTTAGTTGGAGCGAAATTCCAAGGATCAAATCTTGAAAATGCAAAATTCAATTTTGCACTACTTGAAGATGCTGAATTTCAAAATGCTTACTTGCATAATACTGACTTTAAAAATGCACAAGGCCTAACATCTGGACAATTTGATCAGGCTTTTCTTTGTAGAACTAAGCTGCCAACCGAGCTGGGTCTTGATTCAGATAGAAATTGCAAATAATTTAATTGTGATTATCAACTTAATGGTCTTTTCTGAATCGACTTCTATCGACTTTAAGATCCTTGAATCAAAACCATTAGGATTTAATAAGTATCTCCAGGAAAAGACAAATCTAGTGACTTATCTTCATCTGGAGCGCAGTTGAAAAAAACAGATTCATAATCCTGCAATATTTACTCACGACTTAATATAGCGGTTCTCGGTGGCATGAGGTACGTACAGAGACCTGTAACCCTTATCCAGCAAGGATCCTCCTGTACTTCATTCGATCAGGAACCGCTATAGGCTAACTATTATATCGTATAAAGATTGCAGAAGGGATCATAAACTTGCGCGGATTTAACTTATCCTGTAGCATTTTGGCTTCTCATCGCCAGCACATTTTACACATCTAGTTTCACCATCATCATAAGTGACAACACAATCCGACAGGACGCTGATGTCTTGACTAGAAATCTCATATTCTTTGGGCGATCTTCTTTGAAAGGCTGTTATTTCAGTATTGCATTCTGAAATTGCTTCAAAGGCTAGTTTTCTAATATCATATAATTTCTTCTTCTTGGCCTCAGCATCTTTCTTCTTTTTAGCATCTGTGCTTGAGAGATTGGCTTCAGTTTCTTCGTCAAGCTTAATAATTAAAACATTGGTCAGGAAGTTGATGGCAGTTTCTCGGTACTTGCCAAGCTTTATCAATCCTTTGGCAGCAAATATGTGCTCTTCCTCAAGAAGACTTGGATCCTCGATTTTGTTCGAGGATAAACTCCAACAAATGTCAAGATTTTCTCTTAAGTAATAAGCTGACCTTGATGCTGCTGATCGCTTTGAAAAGCTATTTGAATTAATGGATATCTCAATGTCTTCTAGCTTGTGTTTTTCTACTAGTTCATGAAGTCTTTTATCGAGTTCCCATGCAATAGTCTCCAAATGCTTCTGAAGTTGAGGAAATTCGCTGCTCATGGTGGTGCTCCGGGTAGGTAATGAGGGTAAGCTTTTGGCTTCTGATTGAAAATTTGACTGAGACGCGCAGGGTTCACAGCAGGCATCTTCGGGGGCTTTAGGTGCAGCGGCAATCGCTTTCTCCACATCCACCAGCCCATAGCCCGTGGCCAAATCCGGGCCTGCCCTAGCGGCGGCTCCACTGCTGGAGGGGTTGCTGTAGCCATCGGAAACATCGATAGCGGTGGTTTTGAGGATAGCTTTAATTTGGGCGGGGGAAAGATCGCGGTTGAGTTGCTTCAGTAGGGCGCATACTCCGGCGATTTGGGGCGCAGCGGCGGAGGTGCCACTGAAGGCGGCCCAGCCATCGACGGGTTTGGTGCCATCGTTGAGGGCAGAGAGGCGTTGGTCGATTTCGCAGCCCGGAGGGATGGGCAGCATGAGGTAGCTGCCGTAGGGCAGTTTGCCCACCAATCCGCACCCATCCGGGACGTTGCGTTTGGGGTACATGGGGCTGACAAAACTGCTGGCGTAGTTGCTGGCCTCTAGGGTGCCCTTGAGGGGGCCGCTGATGTAGCGATAGACGCCGCCCGCCGAGATCACATCGGGGTGTTGGCCGGGGAAGCCGTATTGGCCATTGCCTGCCGAAAACACCACGGTAATGCCCCGCCGCACCGCATCGGCAATCACCGCCCCCATGACGCGGTTGTAGGGGGAAATGATGCGTCGCCGTTGGTCGGAACCCCAGCTACAGGAGATGATATCGGGCCGCAGTTCGATGGCTTTGCGAAGGGCGCTAACGGCATTGACGTGCTTGGATGCGCCAGAAATCGCCACATCGGCCTTTACCATGGTGAGTTCGATATCGGGGGCGATAGCCAGTAGGTTGGCAGATTCTCCGGTGCCGTGGCCCAGTCCGTCGGTGGCGCTGTTGGTGGAACCGGGGGCGAGGACGACCTTAACGTTGTAGTTGTGCTTGGCAAAGTAGGGGTGGGCATACCAGCCGCTATCCACCATTACTACCTTCACGCCCTTGCCCGTAATGCCTTTCCGATGGGCCGCAAGGGCATTGAGACCTTCCGCTACGCCATCGGGCACCGTCAGGTAGTCTTGCCCGGTTTGGGGTGGGGTGGGTGAGGGCGTATCGCACCCAAAATAGTAAAGCGGTTCGCTAAGGGCTACCCCATCCAGCAGTTGGCTGAAGGGGGTGCGGGAGACATCCACTTCGCCGAAGGGTTTAGCATCGGCAGCGCTGATGAAGGTGGCGGTGGCGGTTTGTTGTAGCTCTTTGATGACAGGCCGATCCACCGCCTGGAGATGAGTGGAAAGGGCACGTTCATACACCGCTGGGGAAGCCGCCACGGTGATAGAGATACTGCCGATGTCGATAACGTCAAACCCGGCGGAGCGCAGTTCTTGGGCGGCGGCTTGCACCGTATCGGCACTGGCCAAAAATTGATCCACGGTTTCGCTGGTGACGGCTTCTGGGCTATCTAGCAAAGACGCACCACTGGCGGAACGTACCACGGCTTCGGCAAAGACGCGGTCGGGTAGGGTGGGCAAATTCGTTGTGCTCATGGGTGCCCCTGACGGCAACGAACTACTAGGGCGGCTCAGTAGCTACCCCTAGTAAACGAGCATTTTTTTTGACGCCGAGACTTCTTCAGGAAAACTTCCCTTTTGCCCCCTATTCAGCCGAAAAAGGTTACTGTTCTTAACGACTGATCCTAGTGAGAGGTGGATCCCCACACTTCGGCCAGACGCTTATCCCGACCACAGGCGGTGCGGTAAAAGTTATAGCGAACGGGATGTTTGAGGTAGTAGTCCTGGTGGTAATCCTCAGCGGCATAGAACGCTTGGGCGGGCTCGATGGCGGTGGCAATTGGTTGATTGAAGCGATTGGCAAGGGTCTGTTTAGAGTCCTCGGCAAGCTGGCGCTCCTGATCGGTTTGCACAAAAATTTTGGCTTGATACTGACTACCCTTGTCGCAAAATTGGCCTCGGTTATCCAGGGGATCCACATTTTGCCAGAATACCGACAGCAGGTCATCGTAACCAATTTGGGCCGGATCGTAGGTGACCTGCACCGCCTCCACATGGCCCGTTCCCCCAGCGGAAACCTGATCGTAGCTGGGGTTTTCGACGGTGCCCCCGGTGTAGCCAGAGGTGGTGGATACGACGCCATCTAGAACATCAAAGGGCTTTTCCAGGCACCAAAAGCAGCCCCCGGCAAAGGTGGCGGTGACTAGGGTTGGCTCGGAAACTGAGTTGGGTGGGGAGGGGGATGGATTGGAGAGGGAATCCGCCGTGGCATAGTAGGGCAGGGCGTCCCACGTCCACACCATGATGCCTAGCAAGCAAATTCCCAATAACACCTGACGCAGCCTAGCCATTCGTTGTTGTCCTTCGTTTTCTGGGTCGAGTTTCAGGCTTCGGTAGCCGTTTCTTCATCGTGCCATTGAATCAGCGGGTGCGCCGTTATCCCTAAAATCTGGCCCGAGGCGTCTTCTCCGGATTTCAAAGCCCCGCTCAGGCGTTCGCTAATCACCCAGAAGATAGAGATTCTTTTTATAAAACTTAAACTACAGTAAGGCCAGTCCTATCGGGTCGCCTCCCTGGCCGATTTTTCTGGGCGGTAGGCAGACTCAAAGGGGCAGACAGACTGGGGTATGACGCAGTTGGGCGATAAGGATGGTTGCAGGTATGGTCACACGCATTCAGAACGGTGGGCGGCCTAGGCACTGGATCGGGGAGAGTCATCGGCGCTGGCTGGGCGGGGTATTGATAGTGGCCTTGGCGGTGGCGGGGAGTGGGTGCCGCAGTTGGCAAGACCCCGCTGCCCAGGCTCAACCCCAGCGTCCCGGTGCCCCCGCCGATGGGCCGATTGTGGTGGATGTGGCCCAGGCCCAATCCGCTACCTCCGAGGTTCGCCGCTACACGGGCAGCACCCAACCCGTCCGGCAGGTATCCCTACGTTCCCAGGCGGAGGGCAGTTTGCTCAGCCTGAGCTACAACGTGGGCGATGCGGTTTCCCAAGGGCAGGTGATGGGCACCATCGAGCAAACCCTGCTGCAAACCGCCGTGGGCGAGGCCGAAGCGGAACTGGCGGCGCGACAGTTTGAAGTCACCCGCGCCGAGGCGGAACTGGCGGACATTCGTACCCGCATCAACCAGGCCAATCTTGACCTTCAGCAGGCCCGCAACGATGCCCAACGCCTGCGTACCCTAGCCAACGAGGGAGCCATTGCCGAACAAACCGCCGAACAGGCCGAAACTACCCTCGGCGGTGCCCAACAAGCCCTCACCTCGGCCCAGGAGCAGGTGCGTACCCGCGAACAATCCGTAGCGGCGGCCCAGCAGCGAGTGGTGGCCCAGCGGGCGATTGTGCAGGAAACTCGCCAACGACTGTCCTTTGCTAACCTGACCGCCCCCCTCAGCGGCGTGGTGCTAGAGCGGGTGGTGGAACCGGGGGATTTGGTGCGTCCGGGAGAAGCGGTGCTGACCTTGGGCGATCTGTCTGAAGTAGTGGTGGTGATTGAGGTGGCCGACCGCAACCTCAGTAACTTTCGCCTCGGCCAATCCGCCACCGTTGCCCTAGATGCTTTCCCTGGGGAAACCTTCCGGGGCCAAGTCACCCGCATTTCGCCCCTAGCCGACCGTACCTCGCGCCTGGTGCCCGTAGAGATTACCCTGCCTAACCCCGGTGGCCGCATTGGTAGCGGCCTGCTAGCCAGGGTGACGGGTCTAGGTTCCTCCGCCAATGCGGTGATAGTGCCCGAAAGTGCGCTCTCGGTGGGCGAGGGCAGCAGTGGCCCAGGGAATCGTCCCGGTGGTGGCCCTGGGAATGCCCAGGGTGGCCGACCAAACGGTGGTCAAGGCGGTAGGCCGAGCAGTGGTCAGGGCAATAGTCAGGCTAGTGGTCAAGGCGGTAGCTCAGGCAATTCAGGGACTTCAGGCAATCAAATCTTTGTCCTCCAGCCCCAGGGCGACGGCTTTGTGGCTACCCCCCGTCCGGTGCAAATCGGCGAACGTAGCGATGGCCAGGTAACGATTCTGGCGGGACTTTCCTCTGGAGATCGCTATATTGTCCGTAGTGACCAACCTCTGACAACTGGGGCAGTGGTTCAGCCCAGCTTGTTATCGGATTAGCGACCGGATTAATTTCTATGGTGGGCCGTGCCCACCCTACTTTTCTCCCGTACAGACGCCCCTGAGTCCCAACCCAACTCCTCGCACTCTATCCAGTTCTCTCCCATGACTCCTTCTCCTCTGACTCCCCAGCGGTTCAGTATCAGCGGCTTGGCGATTCGGCGGTACATTGGCACCCTGATGCTGGGCCTGACGGTGTTTGTGATGGGCTTTTTCATCACCAGCCAGTTGCCCGTGGATTTGCTGCCGTCCATTACCTACCCGCGCATTGGGGTGCGGGGTTCGGCTCCGGGGCTGTCGCCCGTGGTGGCGGTGGATGAGGTGACGCGCCCCCTAGAGGAAGCCCTGGCCACAACCGAGGGGGTGGTGCAGATTTTCTCCCAAACCCGCGAGGGCCAGATTAGCATCGACCTCTTTTTTGAACCGGGTGGCGACATCGACCAAGCCCTTAACGATGCCACGGCAACTCTGAACCGGGCCAGGGGGACGCTACCGGACAGCATTGAAACGCCGCGACTGTTTAAGTTTGACCCGTCCCAGCTACCCGTCTATGAAATGGCGCTGACCTCGGATCGGCTGAGCGCCCAGGAGCTGCGGATTTTTGCCGAAGAGGAACTAGAGCGGGAACTGCAACAGGTACCCGGCGTGGCCAACACCGATGTCTCTGGCGGTGTGGAGGAGCAGGTGCAGGTGAATGTGGATTTGCCTCGGCTGCAAGCGGTGGGTCTGGGCCTAAATGATGTGCTGGCGGCGCTGCGAGAGCGGAACCAGGATGTGTCTGGTGGACGGCTGCGGGGGGGCGATGAGGAAACCCTGACCCGACTGGTGGGACGGTTCACCTCGGCGGCGGAACTAGAAACTCTGCCGATTACCGTTCCCGGCACCACCCCTCCCCAGCAGGTGTTTTTGCGTGACGTGGCCACCATTCAGGACGACACCGAGGAACAACGGGTGTTTGTCACCCTCAACGGCCAGCCAGCGGTGAAGGTGAGTGTGCAAAAGCAGCCCGCCGCCAACACCGTGGATGTGGTAGATGGGGTGAAGGCCAAGCTGGCGGAAATGCAGCAAATGGGCCAAATGCCAGAGGGCATGGACATGACCGCCACCCTCGATGAATCGCGTTTTATCCGCAATTCCATTCAGAATGTGGCAGTGGCGGGGCTAACCGGGGCCACCCTGGCGGCGATTACGGTGCTGCTGTTTTTGGGTTCCCTGCGCCAAACCTTCATCATTGTGTTGGCCATTCCCCTGGCCTCCCTGGCGGCGCTGGTGATGATGGGGCTGTTTGGCCTGTCGCTGAATGTGTTTAGCCTGGGTGGCTTGGCCCTGGGGGTGGGCATTGTGGTGGATAACTCCATCGTCATGCTGGAGAATATTGCCCAGCGGGCGGAGATGATGGAGCGATCCCCCCTGAAGGGGCGATTTCGACGGCAGGAAGCCCTGTTCCAAGCCGAGGCCAGCAGTCGGGAACTCGAATCCGCCCTGTTGGCTTCGACCACCACAAACCTGGTGGCGGTGCTGCCCTTTCTGCTGATTGGTGGCTTCATTTCCCTAATTTTTAACGAGCTGATTTTGACCGTCAGTTTCTCGGTGGCGGCATCCTTGGCGGTGGCCCTCACCATCGTCCCCGCCCTATCGGCCCGCATGTTGATGGGACGATCTACCCGGTCGCTGCAAAATGTGGGGCCGTTTCGCTGGTTCAATCGCCGATTGGAGGGCGTCACCCTTGGTTATGGCCGCTTTTTAGGCCGAGTGTTGCACCATCGGATTTGGGTGATTGCCCTGGCGCTGCTGGTGTTTGGCGGCAGCAGCTTGTGGATGGTGCAGCGCATTCCCCAGGAGATTTTGCCCAGCATCAACACGGGGCAGGCCCGCGTCTTTGTGCAATTCCCAGCGGGTACCACTGTGGAGGCCAATCGGCGGGTGATGCAGGCGGTGGATGAGGTGCTGTTGGCTCAGCCGGAAACCGCCTACGTCTTCACCACGGCGGGGGGCTTTTTGTTTGGCAGCAACACCAGCGCCAACCCCCTGCGCGGCAGCAGCACCATCAGCCTCCAACCGGGCAGCAACACCGCCGCCTATGTGGAGCGGGTCAACGGCGAACTGGGCCAACTGCCCCTCGTCGGCACCCTGATTCGGGTCAGCCAGGAAACCGTGCGTGGCCTGGTGCTCAGCAACTCCCCGGTGCGGGCTGATGTTGACCTGGGTCTCCAGGGCGACGACCCCCAAACCCTGGCCCAGGCTGGGCGACAACTGCTCGCCGCCCTGGGCGAACAGGCCACCCTAGCCCGCTACCGTCCCGATGGCGAATCTCCCCAGGAGGAACTGCAAATCCTGCCCGACTGGGATCGGGCGACGGATCTGGGCCTCTCGGCGGCGGACTTGGGGGCCACCATTCAAACGGCCCTGAATGGATCGGTGCCCACCCAACTCCAGCGGGGCAACCGCCTGGTGGATATTCAGGTGCAGCTCACTCCCGGCAGCGTGCAGCAGTCGGCCCAACTGCTGGATATTCCCCTGGTGTCTCGCACGGGTCAGCGGGTGCAGCTTGGCGATATTGCCACCCTGGCCCTCGCCCCCGCACCGGGAGAAGTTCAGCGCATTAACCGACGGCAGGTGTTCCTGGTGGCGGGTAGCCTCTCGGAAGGAGCCAGCCTCGGAGCCGCCCTAGCCGAAGCCGACGCCATCTTTGACCAGTTGGAACTGCCCCCTGGTGTCACCCGTTTACCCAGTTCCGCCGCCGCCACCAATGATGGCCTTCAGCAATCCCTCGCGGTGCTGGGTGCCCTGGCCACCTTCCTAGTGTTCGTGGTGATGGCCGTACAGTACAACTCCCTGATCGACCCACTGGTGATTATGCTGACCGTGCCCCTGGCCCTGGCAGGGGGAATCCTCGGCCTATTCATCACCCAAACCGCCATTGGAGCCACGGTGGTGGTTGGGGCGGTGCTGCTGGTGGGCATCGTGGTCAACAACGCCATCATCATGGTGGAACTGGCCAACCAGATTTACAGCGACACCGGATGCTCCCGCCAGCAGGCGATTCTGCAAGCGGCCCCCCGTCGTCTGCGCCCGATTTTGATGACCACCGTCACCACGGTACTGGGCCTGTTCCCGTTGGCCCTGGGCATCGGCGAAGGCTCGGAATTCCTGCAACCCCTGGGCGTGGTGGTGTTCTCCGGTCTCTCCCTGGCCACAGTGTTGACCCTGTTCATCATCCCCTGCTTCTACACCCTGCTCCATGGCGATCTGGGCCGAGGCCGGGGCGAAGTCCTGACGGTGGAAGAGCGCCTCGATCCCCCCGAACCCATCACCCCAGCGGAAGTTTCATCCCCGTAGAACGCGGCCATCGCCTAGGCCCCCCGTAGCCTTGCGCTTGAACAATGCCCAACGTAGCTCAGCTTTCCCAGGTCAGGCTTTTTCTGGTCAGGCGGCAAGCACGGCGGTAGGAAGGACACCGTGAGTCGGCTCCTGTGTTTAGCCCTCCACGTCCTCGTTGACGGGGAAGCGGTTGAGCAAATCCTTGGCGTCACGGGCCGTCAGGCGCAGGTGATCCGCCAGGTAAGGCACATGGGGAATTTGGGATAGCACATCCAGGGTGCGGCGCAAAATGCGGACGATGTCGCCCTCATCGAGGCTAGTGTTGGCACAGAGCGTCACCCAGTTTTCGCCCAAGGCCCACTGCTCCACAATGGGCACCAGGTCATACTCCAGCCAAATCGGGGCATCAATGCGGCGGCGGTGCTGTTGTTGGAAGATCTGGCGGCGCAGGCTGTGCAGACCACCCAGGGCTTCATCCACCACGCCGGAGAGTTTGTAGCGACACCAGCTATCGGGGCGGGAGTTTTCCGTCACTAGGGCGGCAAAGGCGGTGGCAAACTGGGGCGCGTCGAGGTGGTCAAATTCCCCAGAAGCCAGGGCCAGGGCCAGCCACAGTTCGTTATCGCCCCGGATGGCGGCGGCCATTTCTCCCAATTCCGTGGGGCGATTGTCGGCGGCATCGAGGGCACCAAAGTGTTTAAGGACATCCATAATGTCCAAAAATTCCTGCCAGTAGCGTCCGGTGTATTTGGCTAATTTGTCGGTGCGGTCGGCCCGTTCGTCGCGCAGGGCTTGCAGGTGCTTTTGCCGCTTCAGCAATCCGGTGGGGTTCTCCCACTGGCGGGCCGGGTGGTTTTCCAGGGCCATTTCCACCTGCTGCATCCGGTCGAGCTGTTCTTTGACTTCGGGAGCCAGTTCCTCCAAGGTGGGAGGCTGCACCATGCGAGAGACCACGGCGGCGGTGTCGGCATCTCCTCGGCGGTGCTGGCCGGGGCTGGGGGGCAAATCCGTGGGTGGCGCAAGGCGATCCACCGCTTGCAGACGGGGAATTTCGGCATGGAGACCCACCACATCGCCAGCGGTGACCACATACCAATGGTTGTCGTGGGTGAGGCAGACCAGGTAGGGGAATTGGCCGGAACCCTGCAACTTCGTTACCAATATGGCGGGAACAGGCTGGGGTACGGGGATGTGTTTGCCCTTGAGGGAGAGCAGGGTGCCAGCGATGGCGAAGGGCACCATTTTGGCCACGTCTTCGGCCAAAACGGTGGTGGCCTGCTGTTGCAGAATTTTTAAGAGCCGCCGCTCTTCTTTAATGCGTTCCTTCAGTTTGGCATAGTCGGCGAGGATAGCCTCGTCTACCGTGTCCAACTGGGCCTGGTGGTGGCCGATTTCCTTTTCTAGGCGAGCGATTTCCTCCTGCTGGGGTTGCAGGTGCAGGGTGGCGAGGTATTGGCCAAAGCTGCGCTCGATTAGGTCTTTGGCTTCCTCCAGGCTGTGGGTTTGCAGTAGGTTCAGCACCATGCCATAGCTGGGGGTGAACTGGCTGACCAGGGGATCCGGCCCCGATGTCGCTAGGTGAACGGCCTCCCGCGAACCTTCAAAGGGGCTTTCTACGGTAACGACGTGCCCCTGCAAGTCCATGCCCCGCCGTCCGGCTCGGCCCGCCATCTGCAAAAATTCCGAGGCGGTCAGCAACCGATGGCCCATGTCCGTCCGCTTCGACAGACTGGAAATTACCGTAGTCCGGGCGGGCATGTTGATCCCCGCCGCCAGGGTTTCCGTGGCAAAGACGACTTTGATTAGCCCTTCCTGGAACAGTTCCTCCACCAAGCCCTTCCACAGGGGTAAAATTCCGGCGTGGTGGGCGGCAATGCCTCGATAGAGCGGCTCCACCTGTCCGGCCCGTCCGGCGTCGGGGTTGTGGGCGAGGAAAATGTCGATGCGTTCCTTCAAACGGCGCGATTCCTCCTCATTCACCAAGGACAGACCGCTGACCTCATCCACGGCCTTGTCGCAGCCCCGGCGGCTGAAGATGAAGTAAATCGCAGGCAGCATATCCCGCTGCTGCAACTGCCCCACCACAAAGGCGAGACCCACCCGGTTTTGGCTACGGCGACCGGGCTGGCGCTGGGGTGGACGCTGCTTTTTAAGCTGGGGGTGCATTTTTTTGTTGCTGCTGTCGAGCAGGGGCACCAGGCGCTTGGTAGTGCAGTAGTGAAACTCCAGCGGTACCGGGCGAAAGTCGGAATAGATCAGCTCCGTGGGGCCATGCACCTGTTGCAGCCAGTCCGTCAGTTGGCCGCTGTTTTCCACCGTGGCAGAGAGGGCGAGAAGCTGAATTTCTGGCGGACAGTAGATGATCGATTCCTCCCAGACGGTGCCCCGCTGGCGGTCGTTCATGTAGTGGCACTCGTCAAGCACCACGGCTTCCACCTGTTGCAGGGTCGTCCCGGTTTCGCCAATGCGGGTGCCATAGAGCATATTGCGGAAGATTTCCGTGGTCATCACCACAATGGGCGCGTCCCGGTTGATAGAAATATCCCCCGTCAGCAGGCCCACCTGATCGTGGCCAAACTGCTCGCGAAAGTCCCGTAGCTTTTGGTTCGAGAGGGCTTTCAATGGCGTCGTATAAAACACCCGCTTGCCATGGGCTAGGGCGCGATGGATGGCGTATTCCCCCACCAAGGTTTTGCCCGACCCCGTGGGCGCACAGACCACCACCGACTTCCCGGCATCCAGCGCCGCCACGGCCTGAAGCTGGAAGGTATCTAACGGAAACGGGAACAGTTGGACAAGATCAGGCACGGGGTGGGCACCAAAGGAAGGAAAAACGCCGAAAGGCCAGCGTTCCTATTTTAATGTGCCTAGGCCAAGGCGGCGGCGTTGACCTTACGACAGGGTGAGCACGGCCTTTGTTTAGGCCATGGCATAGCCAAAGACTTATCCTGATTGGTCATCGGTTTAGGCCATGGGCTTTTGTGACGGAGTCCCTTGGCCCAACACTCCGGACAGATTTAGGCGGCTGTGGCCCCAGCTTAGGGGGCTATAGTCCCGTAATTTAGGAGGGTCTGGTAGTTGGGGTGGGATTGAATCAAAGTTGGCTCCAGGTCGAACATGGTGGTAAATAGGTCGAGAAGATGCTGATTGAGGGCCTGTCGTTTGAAGGAAGCGATAGAGAAACTGGGGGGGCAGCCTCAGCCTCAGCCTCAGTCTTAGCTTGAGTGGAGAGCAGTGCGGCTTTGGCCAACGACAGGGCCATCAGACTGGCCTTGACATGGGAGTCAAGGGCATCAGGGGAACGGGCTTGGCAATCGGCTAACCCCGTAAATTGGCGGGCATCACGGAAGATGAATTCAATTTGAAAGCGGGCGGCGTAGCCTCGATAGAGGGGCAACGGGTCGATATCCGTATCCGAGGAAAAGAGGACGACATAGCGTGACACCCCGTCCTGGGCTTTCCGTAGATAAGCGAGGCGAATGCGGCGCTTGAGGCTGACCGACCAGACGACGGCGGTGTAGAGGAACACCCCGTCCTCTAGGATCTCGACGAAGGTGAAGCGACTGGGGTCGCTCAGATCGTAACTGTTCAGGGGGTGATGAAAGA
Organism: Phormidium sp. FACHB-1136; assembly: GCF_014697375.1. Taxonomy (GTDB): domain Bacteria; phylum Cyanobacteriota; class Cyanobacteriia; order Phormidesmidales; family Phormidesmidaceae; genus Nodosilinea. The sequence continues at coordinate 738 of NZ_JACJRS010000042.1, read as the reverse complement.
GTCGGGGTTTCAATTGCAGCTCTTCAGGTAATACCAATCCGGCATGAAGTTGAGCATAATAGGGGATGACGTTTGAGAGGGTAGAGAGGATGGCCCGCCCCTTCGTGATTGAGGTTGCTGAAAGCGAAACCTTTCTGGAGAAAAGCCTGAAGCAGGCGAAAACGGGGTTCCGCAAAGAGCGGTTGCAAATGCTGTGGTGGATCAAAACCAAGCAAATCCGGTATCGGCAGGAGATAGGTGAGCGGTTGGGGCGCAGCCCAGCGACGATAAGCCGTTGGCTGTCGTTGTACCGTCAAGGGGGCTTAGCCGCTCTGCTGGAGGAAAAGAAAGCGCCGGGAGCGGTGCCCCAGATTCGGGGGGAAGTGCTGGAGAAACTGAAGCACCGTCTCGCCTCGGAAGAGGGGTTTCGCAGTTATGGGGCGATAGTGGACTGGTTGGAGCAGGAGTGCGGTCTGACGGTGCAGTATGAGACGGTGCGGCAGTTGGTCAGAAACAAACTGCAAGCCAAGCTGAAAGTGCCCCGTCCTCGGAGCCTGAAGCAATCCCCAGAGGCGATAGGGACTTTTAAAAAAACCTCAGCCTCGCTCTAATCGCTCTGCAATCGATGCTGAACCTGCCCACGATTCGCTACCTGGTGCAGGACGAAAGCCGGATTGGGCGCAAAACCGAGACGGGTCGAGTGATTACCGCCAAGGGCGTCAAGCCCATTGCCAAGGTAGATTGGCCCCGGGAAGCCTT
>NZ_JACJRS010000041.1 GCF_014697375.1 Phormidium sp. FACHB-1136 | reverse complement strand
ACGCCAAGGCCTTGAGGTGTCGCAGATCCCGACGATGGCTATATTGACGCAGCAAGGACAGCACTTGATCATAGAGACAGGTGGTGGCTGGCATGGCAAAGACCCTGAGATATGCAATTCCAGCGTCTCATGTCACCTCACCTTTTCCCCCTCGCAGCACGAGGTTTCAAGCCTTTCACCCACTTCTGTCAGGCAGTCAGGTGCCTATGTTTGAACCCCCAGCGGCCTCTGATGCGGACGTAAACAGCCTGAGTCTACCATCCCATCCCCTTGTCCTACACCAAGGTTCTACCCTCGCCCAGGGGGAACCTGCGCACCTTATCCCCTCAGATATTACGGTAGACTATCGTCCGGTTGACAATCACCGTGCTCTATTAAACCGTTGGCAATGTCTGCATCCTGCCCAGCAACTCATGATCGGCGGGGCGATTGGGTTGGCCCTAGGCGTCGGTGTCATGGATTGGATCACAACCCCTAGGCAGGTAGTTCCCTTCGCACCTTTATGGAGCAACCCTGGGCAAACCCCCAGGTTCGCGCAGTCAAGCCTCAATACGCTCTATCATCGACTGGGAGAGGTTTTTCCTCGATCCGAAGGTCTCAGCTCTGCTACCCCAGTCTCGGAGGTTCGGCCCTTCCTACGTCCCGTCATGGTGGATCGGTTTTACCTGGCCAATGCCGCCACAGTGGGGTCGGCAGAACCCGAAGCCTTCTCCCTGATGGTAGACCGTTTTTACTTTGACCCAGGTGCTTTGGCATCTCAGGATGTCCCTGGTGCTCAGGGAGGCAGCGGTCAAGGAGAGGTGACCCAGGGGATGCCGTTAATGTTGCCTTTACCCCCACCGCCCCCTAGCGCCCAAATCCTTCCCATCGCCCAGAGAGTCGCCGCCTCAACCTTCGTTACTAGCGCTGCGCCAGAGGCCACGTTACCTACTCCTAGGGCGTTGCCACCCCTTGAGCCAGTGCCCAAAGTCAATCGCCTGATTGGGGTGGTGCAAACGGGCCAATTTTCGGCAGCCTTGGTGCAAACCAACCAAAACGCCTATGCCGTGAAACTGGGGGATCGGATTAGCCAAAGTGCGTGGCAGTTAGTCGAAGTGCAGCATGATGCCGTGGTTTTGAGCAACGGTCACGAACGGCTAAATGTTTATGTCGGAGACGCGTTTTGATCCCCTACTCGGTAGCAATGGTGACGACGGGAATTGCGGCTAAAGTAGGGAAGGAAGATCCAGCAGGGAATTGGCTTGACCAGTTCTGGTAAAAGTCTTCTCGACTGTCAAAGACCTCAAAAAAATCGAACATCCCACTGAGATGAAGCAACTGATTGACCTGCACAGGCAAGGTACAAAGAGCCATGCGTATGCCCATGGAATTGGTCAGTTTGTGGAGCCGCACTAAAACCGCTAATCCGGCACTGTCCACAAACCCAAGCTGGCCCAAATCTAACAGCAGATTGCCTGTCTGAGCCTTAATCGATTGCTTGATCTGGCTGAGAGACTGTTCTGTTTTGACTAGGGTTAGGGTTCCTTTTAGTTCTACGATGACAAGATTCTGATACATTATTTCCGACATTCATGTGAGTACAACCATCACTGCTGTTTCCACAGCAAACCCTGAAACCTAATTTTCAGGTTTTTTGACGAGGGATCGGTTGGTAGATGACGATTCAGGGCTAGGCACATATTACCGCTTTGGGGCTAGGTTGGGGCTAGGCCACATCGGCAACTCCGACGGTTTGGGGGCTTATCCAGGAGACGATGCCTAGCTCCCCTTAGCAGCTACTACGTACACAGATCTCGTTACCACTAGCCAAGGGCTGGGAGATCCCCCTAAATCCCCCTTGAAAAGGGGACTTTGACTCCGGTTCCTCCCTTTTCAAGGGGGGCTAGGGGAAATCAATCCCTAGCAAGGTCAGCCTTGATGACTTGGGTGTACTTAGTAGCCCTTTAGCGGGGGTCGTCCCGATCTTCCCCAGCCGCCCGTACCTGGGATAAGCGTATACTCAGAACGAGAAGAGCAAGACTCATGCGTCAAGGGGTAAGTCCTGCGCCTTGCTCAGTTCCTATCGTCGTTAATCGAGCATTGTGATTGGTAGAGACTTATGTATAAGCGGTAGCCCATGTTGTTGGGAGAGGGCTTTAGAGTGAAGACTATAGGAACGCTGTAATGAGCTGAGCTTTACCCCCCAGCTTCCCTATCCCCTCCTGGAGAAACCATCATGGTGAACCGAGATCGCCCCAGCCGCCGAGAACAACGCCGAGAAGAACGGGACGTATTTGGTCGGCGCGGCAGTGCCACTCAGTACCGAATGCGGGAGCGGTTGTTTTCCATTGGCGATGATTTCTGGATTGAAGACAGCCAAGGGCAGCGCGTGTTTAAGGTGGATGGCAAGCTGCTGCGGGTGCGGAACACCCTGTTTTTTGAGGATCTTCAGGGCAACCAGGTCTGCAAGCTTCAGGAGCGGCTGCTCACCATCAAAGACACCATGGTGATTGAAACCCCCGACGATGGCCGCTTGGCGACGGTGAAAAAGGCGCTGATCTCGCCCCTGCGCGACCGCTGGACAGTGCAGGTGGGGGATGGCCCCGATCTGGCCGTGCGCGGCAACGTGCTGGACTACGAATACACGATTGGCGAAGAGGGGCGCAAAATTGCCCAGGTCTCGAAGCGCTGGTTTCGTATTGCCGATACCTACGGTGTCCAGATCGAACCGTCCCAGAACGACCTGCTGATTTTGGCCATCACCGTGGCCCTAGACCGCATGGCCCACCCCTAGCCCCAGGAGATTCCCATGGCCCAGACCGCTCCAGCCCCCCGTGATCCATCAATTCTCGATGCGGTTCTTCCCCTGATCACGCTGATTGCCCTGATTGGCAGCTCCGTCATGCTGTTTGGCCTCGGTGCCATTGATGGCCCGGTGCAGGTGGCGCTGCTGCTGAGTGCCATGGTGGCGGCGCTGATTGCCATCAAAAATGGGCACCCTTGGTCGGCGGTGAGTGGGGCGGGGGGGCAGGCCGTGGCCTCGGTCGCCAGTGCCATTTTTATTCTGCTGGCGGTGGGGGCGCTGATTGGCACCTGGAATATGTCGGGCACCATTCCCACCCTGGTGTACTACGGCATCCAAATTTTGCAGCCGAGCTGGTTCTACGTGGCCTCGGCGATGATCTGTGCGGTGGTGTCGGTGGCCATTGGGAGTTCCTGGACAACGGCGGGCACCCTGGGCGTGGGGTTGGTGGGCATTGCCGTGGCCCTGGGGGTGTCTCCCGCTGTCACCGCTGGGGCGGTCATCTCTGGGGCCTACTTTGGCGACAAAACCTCCCCCCTCTCCGAAACCACGGTGCTCAGCGCCCAAATGGTGGGTACCGACCTCTATACCCACATCAAGGCCCAGCTTTGGACATCGGGGGCCGCCTTCCTCCTGGCGCTGCTGGTGTTTGCCATCATTGGTAGCCAAACCCAGGTCGCCGATAGCCTGACCACCGTCACCGACCTTAACAAACTCGGCGAACTGTTCTGGATTACGCCGCTGACCCTGATTCCCTTGTTTTTGCTGGGGTTTCTGTCCTACCGCAAAACGCCGCCCTCCCTGGCCATTATGCTGGCGGCCCTGGCGGGGGGGCTAACGGCGGTGGTACTCCAGCCCGAAGCGGTGCTGCGCTTTGTGAATGAGCCGGATACCGCCGCCCCCATCGCCTTTATCAAGGGCGTATGGCTAGCCATGGCCAACGGCTACCGCGAAACCTCCGGCGTCGCCGATGTGGATCGCCTGCTCTCTCGCGGCGGCATGGACAGTATGCTGATTACCCTCTGGATCATCATTGGGGCCGTCACCTTTGGCTCCATCATGGAGGAGTTTGGTCTGCTCACCAAGCTGATTCACCCCGTGCTGCGGCGGGCCAACTCCACCGGAAAACTCTTTGCCACCACCGCTGTCACCGCCATCGGCCTTAATATCTTCGCCGGAGACCAATACATCGCCCTGGTGCTGCCCGCCCGCACGTTTCGGCTAGAGTTTCAAAAACGCGGCCTGCAACCCCAAAACCTCTCCCGCCTCGCCGCCGACGCCGGAACCGTCACCTCCGCCCTGGTGCCCTGGAATTCCTGCGGAGCCTTCATGGCCGCTACCCTGGGCGTATCTACATTTTTATATTTTCCCTTTGCCATCTTCAACCTGGCCAGCCCCATCCTCTCCCTCCTCTACGGCATCACGGGCTTCAAAATCGAGAAGCTGCCTGCGGCAGTTCAAGCCTCTGGGGAGACTACGGAAGGGTGAGCCAGATCAGATGAATTGGCGTACCCGTGTAAGCTCGAACGGTCAGTCATTAGGGCACCTCGATATCATTGCCTGATTGCGAATTCGTGGATCTCAAAACCGTTGAAATCTCGTTTGAGAGCAAGCCATGCTGACCAGCTTAATTGTGGTGATCCTGGGTGGATTTTTCGCTGGACAGTTGACCGCTCGCCTGCGGATTCCGGCCTTGGTGGGGATGATTGTCATTGGCACGGCCCTGGGGCCGCAGGGGCAAAACTGGATTCATCCCGACTTTTTGGCCCTTGCCGACCCCTGGCGCACCCTAGCGGTGATGGTGATTTTGATGAAGGCGGGGCTGGGGCTGGATGCTGAGAAACTGGCCCAGCAAGGGACGGTGGCCCTGCGGTTGGGGTTTCTGCCCGCCGCCTGTGAAGCGGTGGTGGTCGCCTTTGCGGCTATGGGCCTGCTGGGGTTCGATTTTGCCCACGGGTTGCTGCTGGGCTGCATCATCGGGGCTGAATCTCCGGCAGTGATTGTGCCTGCCATGCTGCGACTCAAGAGCCTGGGCTGGGGCGTGGCCAAGGGTATCCCGGATGCCATTTTGATGGGGAGTGCCCTATCCGATGTGCTGCTGCTGCTGGTGTTTAGCCTGTTGGTGACATTTCTTTCCCAGGGAGCGGCCACAGGTTTTCGCTGGGGAATCATCACCCTTAGTCCGGTGCAGGCACTGCCCTTTCAAATGCTGACTCAGATTAGTTTGGGCATTCTGATTGGCTGGGCCTGGGCACAGATGTTGGTGCTGCTGCTGGCGCGACAAAACTGGGCGCAAAGTGCCGTTCAAGAAGCCCTGGTAGCGGCTGGCTTGGCCCTGCTGCTGGTGGTGCTGGCGGAAACCCTGCCGATTTTCTCCGGCTATCTGGCGGTGATGGCCACAGGATTTTTTTTGATTGCCCTGGATGCCCCCCTAGCCCGACGGCTGCGCCATAGCTTTGATGGCCTGTGGGCGGTGGCGCAAATTGGGCTATTCGTGTTGCTGGGGGCCAGCCTGCGGTTGGATGTACTGGGCAACATGGCGGCGGTGGGGCTGCTGATTTTGGCGGTGGGAACCCTGGTGGGGCGGGGGCTGGGCTGGTTCCTCTCCACCCTGGGCAGTAATTGGACGTGGAAAGAACGGCTGTTTTTGCTGCCGGGAAATTCTGCCAAGGCCACGGTGCAGGCTGCCATCGGGGCTGTGCCTCTGTCCCTAGGGTTGGCCGGAGGAGAAACCATGCTGGCCCTTGCCGCCCTGTCGATCCTCATCACCGCACCCCTAGGAGCCTGGGCTATCCCGACCTTTGCCCCCCGCCTACTGGATCGGGGCGAGGTGGATCCCACGAAGGTCTCCGTAGCTCAAAAGGTGTTGATTTTGGCGGCGGTAGATACCTCCCCGCTGGCCCCCATTGTGTTAGCCAAGGCCGCAGAACTGGCCCGTCGCAGCGAACGCGAGGTGATTGTCCTCCACGTCCGACAAGTGGAGGATCCTCAGGGAGAGGCCCAAATCTACGCCCAAGCCCAGCAGTATCTTGCAGACATTCGCCACCAAGTGCTGATTCAGCCCGGTGTGGTGGCCGAAACCATCCTGAACATCGCCCAAACCTACAGCGCTACCGAAATTCTGATCGGCAAACGAGGTCACCGTCCCCTAGCGGAGGTGATTTTGGGTTCCGTCTCGCAAACCGTACTAGAAACCAGTCCAATTCCGGTGCTGGTGCTGGAGGCCAAGGACGCCATCGCCGCTAGCCCCCAGGAAATCGGCTGATCCTGTCGAATCGTCGTCATCAGGAATGGTTATGGACGTGAGCGGGTCTTTCTAACCCTCTCCCCTTGCCGATGGGTGACCTCCAAACGCACAATGAAAAGCGTTCTGATCACGCGCACTATGCCTACCATCGTCGATATCGCTGTCAACACTGAGGGGTTCTCTACCCTCGTAGCCGCCGTCCAGGCCGCTGGATTGGTGGAGGCCCTCCAAAGCCCTGGCCCCTTTACCGTCTTTGCCCCCAACGATGCCGCCTTTGCCAAGCTGCCCCCCGGCACCGTGCAAACCCTGGTGCAGAATCCGCCCCAGCTAGGCCGCATCCTCAAGTTCCATGTGGTGGCGGGCAAGTATACCCAGGCTGAGTTGATTCAGCTAGGCCAGGTGGAATCTCTAGAAGGGGCTCCCATCCCCATTGACGGCACCGAAGGCTTTGAGGTGAAGAATGCCACCGTCCTCGCTGCCGACATCGAAGCGGATAACGGCATCATCCACGTCCTAGACACCGTCATCCTGATGGGGTGATCCAGGCCAAGCTATTCCCCCCGTGGGTCTTGTCCCATCTGCCGCTGGAGTTGGGCTAGGGCTGCCCAGCGATGATCTACGAGGGGGCTGTCCTGGATCTCTGGCACGGTGTTGGGCACCTCAATACCGGGGCAGTCGGCCTCGCACAACTGGCGCTGGGGTAAGGCGAGGCAAATCTGTTCGTAAATCCAGTTGGCGGGATGAAAATACCCGTTGGGAGGTAGGGTTTCCATGAGATCCTCAATGCCCACCTCCTGCTCCAGGGGCAGGGTGGCTGGGTCAGGATCATCCTGGAGCCAAATTAATTCCTCTGGGGCGATGGCCACCCGGTGGTTGTAGTTCTTGAGGCAGCGGTGGCAGGTGAGGGTGACAATGGTTTCCGCCCAGCCCTTTACCGTCAGGAAGGTGGCCTGGTGGGTCACCTGGATTTCAGCCCGTACCGGGGTGAGGGTCTCTAGGTCGGCAAGATGCGCGTCAATCTCAAGGGTGAGGGTCTTCTCTGGCTGATGAAGCAGTTGGGGGATATATACCCTGTCGGTGTCCATGGTCTACCTTAGGCGTCGTCCTGAACCTCAGACTCTAGGCACACCACTAACCGCCGATCCGGCTCTTTGCCACGGCTGAAGGTGGATAGCCCTTCCTGGGCCTTGAGGAAGTGGTGTAGTTGTCGGCGTTCGGCGGAGGAGAGGCCCTTGAGTTCATAGGATTGGCCGCTGGCGAGCACCTGTTCCGCCGCTGCCAGGGCCATGGTCTTCAGTTCTTCGAGGCGCTTGGCGCGGTAGCCAGCCAGTTCCAGGGTAAACGCCTGCTGCTGGTCGGCCTCTTTGCCTAGGTTCAGGGTGGTATTCGCGAGGTACTGGATCGAATCCAGCACCGATCCCCTTTCCCCAATCAGGGTTTGCACCTGCTCCGGGGTCAGCCCTTCCTCAGAGATGGTGAGCCAACAGCTATGGCCGGTTTCGTCCTCCACTAGGTTAGCCGTCACGGTGGCCTCTAGTCCCTGCATGGCCAACAGGGCGGTCAACCATTCAATTCCAGCCCGGTATACCGCGTCCTCCATGGTGCCTACGCCTTTTTCTTCTTAGCCCGACCCGGTTCAAAGGGGAGGGTTTTGCGATCATCAACATCCGCCTTGCGGGTTTCGGCATCCACAATCTTTTGCAGGTTCTCCGGCAGCGGTTCGCGGGACAGGATGAAGGTCTGCAAGGTTTGGAAGATGTTGGCAATGACCATGTACATCAACACCCCAGCGGGCAGAGGGAAGAACAGGAACATCCCCGAAAAGATCACAGGCGTGAACTTGTTGACCGCGTTTTGCTGGGGGTTGTCAGACGTTGAACCCTGGCCAGAGAGCACCTGGTTGAGGTAGAGGCTGGCCCCAAAGGCCAGAATCATCGCCAAGATATCCCAGTGAATCGCCCCATCATCTCCGGTTACCCCAACCCGACCTAGAGCCTCGATGAATAGGAAGCCCTTATTGGTCGCCAATCCAGGCACATAGACCTTAATGGAGGCTTCCCCAGGGGCCACAGCGGTAATGTGACCGTCCTGATCCACCTCAATCACACCGTCGCCTTTGGTAATTTCCCAGCGAGGTTGAACCTCGTCGGCATTCTCCTGGTTGTACTCGGTTACCAGGTCACCAATGGGTTGGCCCTCAGGGGTTTGCAGGCGCACGTCGGTTTTTTCGCCCACCACCAGCTTGTTGCCACCGGGAACCACCGCCGCAATGGGGAAGTGAGACCCGTCGGACACATAGATGGCTTTGGGGGAGGTGCTGAAGATTTGGGGCTGAATTTGCTCGATTTTCTCCTCGGGGAAGACCTGAAAATTCACGTCGTAGGCAATGTCGGAGAACGGCGACCCCCGCAGGGTGGCAAATAGAGCAAATAGGACAGGCATCTGTACCAGCACCGGGAAGCAGCCCGCTAGGGGGTTGCCAAACTCCTTGTAGACCTTACCCATTTCCTCTTGGAGCTTGGCGGGATCGTCTTTGTGGCGATCTTGGATTTCTTTCACCCGCTTTTGCATCAGCGGCTGCGCCACCCGCATCCGGCGCATGTTGCGAATAGACCCAGCATTGAGGGGGTAGAGGGCAAAGCGAATGACCAGGGTGAGGGCCACAATCGCGAGGCCGTAGCTAGGCACAATCCCGTAGAAAAAGTCCAGGATCGGCAACATGATGTTGTTCGAGAGAAATCCAATACCAAAATCCATGGGCACCTAATCCCGCTAGGGGAATTACGACGTCAACTTGCTCAGTTACTTAATCTACCCTACTTGATTCTCCCTGACCCCACCCAAACAGTGCGGGGTACCGTAGAACGGGGGCAGAACCCACGACCTATGAGTTGCTGCCCACGGATCCACTGACGGCTTGGGCCTGGGGGGAAATTTTCTCGTTGATATACTCGTAGACTTCGCGGAAGCGGGGCATGGCGCGCAGTTCCAGCCGACTACCATCCTTAAGGGTGATCACCATGTCTCCCCAGAGGCCAATACCACGGGGCACCGTGACGATTTTGCGAATTTCAGAGTAAATAATATCGGTGCGGTCTTGGCCCTTCCAGCCCCCGGTGACCGAAATGCGGCGGTTGGTGATGCGGTAACGCAGCCACAGGGCACGGGTAATGGCTCCCACCGTTAGAGGAATACAGATAATGGTGAAGGCTAGCAGCCCGTTGATGATCAGATCACCGATATGGGGGCCACCCTCGTAGAACACGTCTTCACGAATGCCCATGGAAAACCTCTAACTGGGTAAAGAGCTGTTTTAATTCTTGCAAAAAATCGCCATATTCGCACTGCTCCGCCCCAGGTCGTAGGTTAATCACCACCCAGAGATGGGGCCGCAACTGGGGGAGGATCTGCGCCATGATGGCGCGTACCTGACGTTTGAGGCGATTGCGCACCACCGCCCGCTTGCTCACCTTTTGGCTGACCACAATACCCACCCGACCAAGGCCAGCACTGGGGGAAGGCAGTAAGGCATCGGCTGGGGCGATGGTCTGATCTGCGATGCCCGTCGTCTCTAGCACCTTCACCACCAGATGGGCAGACACTGCCTTACTCCCCAGGCGATAGACCTTGGAAAAATCACGGGAACGTCTCAGTCGCTGGGATTTGGGCAGCACGATAATCAATACAACAATAGAGAACGGATAGCTACACCAAAGCCTACCCCTATCCTGAGGACAGAGGTAGGCCGACGACCATAACCATGGGAACTGGCCTAAACCGCCAGCTTAGCCCGACCCTTGCGACGCCGAGCCTTGATCACGTTTTGGCCAGTGTGGGAGCGCATCCGAGCCCGGAAGCCGGAGGTTCTCTTCTGTTTGCGATTCGTCCCTTCTAGGGTGCGCTTGCTCATCGGGCTACCTCAGTAAGCTGATCTCAATGCTTTAAAAGTCACAGGTTTTTCATCATAGCATCCTTTGCCCAGCCATCCGCCTAGTTTTCCTAGGAGCAGTGGGCCAATCCTAAGAACGCTAGACCTAGATTTGGTAAGATCAGTGATCCAATAATTCTTGCCTGAATTCATCGGAATTTCCTTGCCTTGGCTGTTAAGTCTCCACCATCCCTCCTAAAGACCCTGCTACCGGGGCTCGTGCGTCTACGCCACTACCCCTCCCCCTGGTTTCGATCTGATCTCCTAGCCGGAATCACCGTTGCGGCCTACCTGATCCCCCAATGTATGGCCTATGGCGAGCTAGCGGGGGTGAACCCGGTACAGGGATTATGGGCCATGCTGCCCGCGATTGTGCTCTATGCGCTGACCGGATCCTCGCCCCAGCTCTCGGTGGGGCCAGAGTCACCCACGGCGATGATGACGGCGGCGGCGGTGGCTCCCCTGGTATTGGCCTACGGTACTAGCCACGCTACCCTGGCGGCGGTGCTGGGCATTTTGGTGGGCGTCGTCTGTTTGGTGGGCTATGTGGCCCGGTTGGGGTTTTTGGCCAATCTGCTATCCAAGCCCATTTTGATCGGCTACATGGCTGGGGTGGCGGTGATTATGATCATGGGCCAGCTCAGTAAGGTGAGCGGCGTTCCCATCGAGGCCCACAGTATTGCCGGACAGGTGGCCGACTTTTTGGGGCATCTAGACCAAATCCACTGGCCCACCTTTGCCCTGGCGGGGTTTGTGCTGGTGCTGCTGTTTGGGGTGCAGGCCCGCTTCCCTAGGGCACCGGGGCCGCTGCTGGCGGTGCTGGTAGCCACAGCCTTGGTCAGCCTCTTTCACCTCGACCAGTATGGGGTGGCGGTGGTGGGGACAATTCCCGCTGGTCTGCCCAGTTTCCAGGTGCCCATGGTGTCTCAGCAGGAGGCCGTTACCTTGCTTTCCGCAGCGGTGGGGATTGCCATTGTCGGCTATTCCGATAACGTGCTCACCGCCCGTGCCTTCGCCGCCCGCAACCACTATCCCCAGCTCATTGACGCCAACCAAGAGCTGCTGGCCCTGGGCATTGTGAACCTGGGAACCGGGTTATTTCAAGGTTTCCCGGTGAGCAGCAGCGGCAGTCGGGCCGCCATTGGCAACGCCATGGGGAGCAAAAGCCAGGTCTTTTCCCTGGTGGCCTTTGGGGTGGTGGTGCTAGTCTTGCTGTTTTTGCGGCCTCTGCTGGTGATGTTTCCCACAGCAGCCCTGGGGGCATTGGTGATCTATGCCGCCACTCGCCTGGTGGATCTTCCAGAATTTAGCCGATTACAGCGCTTCCGCCGGGGAGACTATGCCCTAGCGGTGTTTACCACTCTGGGGGTATTGGCGACGGATTTGCTGGTGGGGGTGGCCATTGCCGTGGGGCTCTCGGTGATTGAGCTGTTTGCTCGCATTGCCCGCCCCTACGATGCCGTGATGGGTAAAGTCCCCGGCATGGCAGGGCTCCACGATATTTCCGATTGGCCTGGGGCGACCACCATTCCCGGCTTGGTGATCTACCGCTACGATGCCCCGATTTTCTTCGCCAATGTGAATAACTTCAAGCGTCGCGCCCTCGCCGCCATTGAAGCCGAAACAGAACCCGTAGAATGGTTTGTGCTAAATGCCGAAGCCATCGCCGAAATCGACATCACCGCTGCCGATATGCTGAACGAACTCTACGACGAACTGGAGTCCAGGGGAATTACCTTTGCCATGGCTAGGGTCAAGCAGGATCTCTATGCCCAACTGAAGTTGTCCGGCTTATTAGATCGCATCGGCGTCAATCACATTTACTTCACGCTGCCCACCGCCATCGATGGCTTCCATCAACGGCTTCAGGAAACAGGAGACCACGAGAATCGCTGAATCGTCCCTGCGGTGACTTCCTGAGAGGGATCGCCCTCCGGTAAAATCTGGGGATGACTGAATCACGCCCTGTTTCCCAACCTCCCCAAATCCCCGTCCAGTCCTGGCAATGGCCCCTTGGCCAAGGCTGGGATCAGCATTACATCGTGCGCTACGCCAGCAATTTAGACGATGGCCCCTGGCATGGGGCACCGCTGGGGGGCTTTGGGGCTGGGTGTATTGGCCGCTCGCCCAGGGGAGACTTTAACCTCTGGCACATCGACGGTGGTGAACACGTTTTCCAGAATTTCCCCGGCTGTCAGTTCAGCGTGTTTGAATCGGGCGGTGGACAAACCCAAGCCTACGCCTTGAGTACGGAAGCGCCCCAAGACGGGACGCTTTCGACCTGGAATTGGTATCCCGCTTCGACGGCGGAACGTTCCACCGGGACGTACCACGCCCTCTACCCCCGCAGTTGGTACCGCTACGAGAACGTCTTTAAGGCGGAAATCACCTGCGAACAGTTTTCGCCCATCTGGGCCAACAACTACCAAGAAACCAGCTACCCCGTGGCGGTGTTTGAGTGGACGGCCCACAACCCCACGGAACAGCCCCTTACCCTCTGCGTGATGGTGAGCTGGCAGAACATGGTGGGCTGGTTTACGAATACGCAAAAATCCCCCGAAGTGCAGCAGCGGGACGACGGCAGCCCCTACTACGACTACGTCCCGGCCATTGGCCAGAGCCAGGGCAACTACACCCAACTGATTTCCACCGATGGCCTGAAGGGCTGCCTGATGAGCGGCGACTGGCAGCGCCTGCGAGAACCCCAGGAAGGCGATGGACAATGGTGCATCGCTACGCTGGATAACCCGGATATCGAGATTTCCTACGACCTACGCTGGAACCCGGCTGGCGACGGCGGCGACCTGTGGAACGCCTGGGCTAAGCTGGGCCGCTTGATGAACCTGCTGGATACGACGGCGGCGGGCGAAGGGGAGCAAGTCGGCTGTGCTCTGGCCCTGCGGTTTACTCTGCAACCGGGGGAAACGCGGCAGTTTCCCATCGTCCTGGCCTGGGATTTACCCGTGACGGAGTTTGCCGAGGGCATCAATGCCTACCGTCGCTATACCGATTTCTTTGGGCGAGACGGGCGCAATGCGCGGACGATCGCTCACCAAGCATTGACGAATTATCAGGACTGGCAGCGGCAGATCACCACCTGGCAGCAGCCGATTTTAGACAGGCCCGACCTGCCAGACTGGTTCAAAATGGCGCTGTTTAATGAACTCTACGACCTGACCAGCGGCGGTACCCTGTGGAGTGCGGCGACGGAGGCCGACCCCGTGGGCCAGTTTGCGGTGCTAGAGTGCATCGACTATCGCTGGTACGAAAGCCTAGATGTGCGGCTCTACGGCGGCTTTGCCACCCTGCTGCTGTGGCCAGAGTTAGAAAAATCTATCCTCCGCGCCTTTGCCCAGGCCATCCCCACCCAGGATGACCGACGGCGGATCATCGGCTACTACCTGACCATGGGCGTAGAAAGTCCCCTAGCCCAGCGCAAAACCAAGGGAGCCACCCCCCACGACCTCGGTGCCCCCAACGAGCAGCCCTGGGTGCAAACCAACTACACCAGCTACCAAGACTGCAACCTCTGGAAAGACCTCGGCAGCGACTTTGTGCTTCAGGTCTATCGCGCCTTTGTGTTCACGGGCGGGACGGATTTGGATTTTCTGCAAACCTGTTGGCCTGCAGTGGTGGAAACCCTGCAATACCTCAAACATTTCGACCGCGATAGCGACGGCATTCCCGAAAACGAGGGTGCCCCCGACCAAACCTTCGACGACTGGCGGCTTAAGGGTCTCAGCGCCTACTGCGGTGGGCTGTGGCTGGCGGCGCTAGAGGCGGCGTTGGCCATGGGCAAGATCCTGTCCGAAAACAACCTCGCCCCCGGCACCACCCCAATTTTGCTGACCCAGTACCAGCGCTGGCTAGAGAGCGGCTTCAACGCCTATCACCCCAAACTGTGGAATGGCCGCTACTACCGCCTCGATATGGGCAGCGGCTCCGATGTGGTGATGGCCGACCAACTCTGTGGCCAGTTCATGGCGCGGCTGCTGAACCTGCCGGATTTGGTCGAAGAAGCCTGCATTCAGTCCTCCCTAGAGGCCATCTATGAGGCTTGCTTTGTTCACTTTAACCAGGTGGCCCAAACCCAGGAACGCCCCCAGGCACAAAAGTTTGAGGGTGCCCAGGTGGGAAATTTCAGTGCCGCTACTCTAAAGCAACCCATTGGAGCCGCCAACGGCGTTTTGCCCGACGGTACCCCCGAAGACCCCGACAGCACCCACCAGCAGGAAGTGTGGACGGGCATTAACTTCGGTCTTGCAGCTTTCTACGCCCAAATGGGCCACACCGATAAAGCCCTAGCCATGACCGAAGCCGTCGTCCGCCAAATCTACGACTACGGCCTGCAATTTCGCACCCCGGAGGCCATCACTGCCCTGGGCACCTACCGCGCCTGCCACTACATGCGGCCCCTGGCGATTTGGGGTCTGTATGCGCTGCTACCGCCGAACTAATACTGGCCCTGTGAGATGTCCTGATTCAGCGGCGTCCAGCGTAGTGATAGGTGTTGAGGTAGCCGCGCCCCTTCACCAACACGCGCCCCACGGGCTCGAAGTGGTAGAGGTGTTTGACCCGCCGATAGGTTTCTTCGGTCACCTGAATTTTGCCGGGATGGCCCTGGGCTTCCATGCGGCTGGCAATGTTGACCGCATCGCCCCAGAGATCGTAGCTAAATTTTTTGATGCCAATCACCCCCGCCACCACGGCCCCGGTGTTGATACCAATGCGAAGCTGAAAATCTTGGCCATCGCTGCGGGCAATGCGCTCGGCAGCGGTTTGCATGGCGAGGGCCATTTCCATCACCGATTCGGCATGGTCGGGGCTGGGCAGGGGCAGGCCACCCACCACCATGTAGGCATCGCCAATGGTTTTGATTTTCTCAAGGTGGTAGCGATCCGCCAGTCGGTCAAACTCCGAAAAGATTTGATTCAGCCAGTTGACGAGGTCGAGGGGGCTAATTTGGGCGGCGAGGGGGGTGAAATTAACAATATCGGCAAACAAAATCGTCACATTATCAAAGCGTTCTGCCAGGGAACCCTGGAGTTGTTTGAGCTTGTCTACAATGGCTTTGGGCAAAATATTCAGCAAGAGTTGCTCCGACTTTTGCTGTTCTAAGCGCAGGGCTTGCTGGGCCTGTTCCCGCTCTTGCATTTCCCGGTGCAGTTGGTCATTTTGAGCCTGGAGTTGTTCTGCCTGCCGCCGCAAGGCCCGCTGCAAGTCGGTGAGCAGTTGATTCGCTCCACCGGAGGACACCGCCCGCTGGGCCTGTTTTTGCAGTCGCCGATGAATCGCGTAGGCATTAATATGAACGCGCAGGCGGGCCACCATTTCCTCAACCCATAGGGTGGAGCTGAGGTAGTCGGCCACGCCGCTTTTAAAGGCCGAGAGGCGAGCGGTAGGGGAGGAGTCGGCCCCCAACACCACAATGGGAATGAAGCGGGTATCCATGCCCTGCTTCAGGGTTTGGCAAAGCTGTTGTTCGGCCTCGGTAAAGCTAGGAGTAGCAATCACCACCACGTCGGGCATCTGAGCCTGAACCTGGGCGATGACGGGCACTGCCTCCAGACCATGGCACAGGCTAAACCCCTCGGTAACCAGAGCCTGAAGCAGCGTCGAGGGAGGGGTCAGGCCGCATTCAGCGATTAGGATCGTGCCGGAGATATCCCCAGAAAAGGAATCGGTCATGGAAATTTCGTGCTCGCCATGGAGGCCAGTAGTGCCTATGTTTTTTAGCTTACTGAGGCTGGCGGCGTCATCCGGGCAGAGTTGTGCCGTTTCATGTTAGAAGAAATTAGCGTTTTCGATGGATAAAGCATGAATCGCCAATCTATTGTAATCATCGGTAACGCCAGAACTGGAAGCAGCACCACGTCTGGGGGGGGGAGTCATACTAAATCCGGCTTGTTTGACCCCGGTATCAGTGGGCGAGGAGACCTCGCCCCTAGCATTTGTTGGGCCGGGAATCGGGGGGGGGCAAGTCGGATTTGGTGTCAGGCCAGCATCGGCATAGATAACGGCCACTACCGGGACGAGGGCTGGGGTCTAGATCCGTCGAGGGAGGCCACCGCGCCGAGTGATGGATCGTTTTAACCAATCCTCCCCCAATCCTTTTCGTGCTCTCAAGGCTCGCTGGGTACTGGCAGGGTTTGTGGTCATTTCCGCCATCCTCGGCTTGGGGCTGATTCTCCTAGGATCTTTACACCTCCTGCCCCTTGAGGTGGGGGATCCCATCTTAGCCCCAACGCTCTATATTCTGGTGTTCACTGGGCTGTGCTTGATGATTGTCGTCCAGGGGCGATCCCCCGCCCTAGATCTGCGGGATTTGCTTGGCCCCCTGCCTCGACGGTTGGCATGGCTGCAACTGCTGTGGCTGGTGGTGGGGCTGTTTTTGTTTTCCCTAGGAGCCTTTCAGGTGTCCTACCTGGGGCTGTCGTGGGTGGCCCCTCATCTGGTGGAATCCACCCTGCAACAGTCGCTCTTGCTGTCGGCAGACAACGCCGCTGCCCCCCGTCTCTACAATAGCCTGATGCTCTTTGCGGTGGTGGTGGTGGCCCCCGTGGCCGAGGAATTTATCTTTCGAGGCATTCTGCTCCACCGTTGGGGGCTCAAGTGGGGCGTGCGCACCGCCATGGTCATGACTTCCGTCCTCTTTGGCCTGCTACACTCCAACCTGATCGGTCTCTTTATGTTTGGGGTGGTGATGACCCTGCTCTATCTCACCACCCGATCCCTGTTGGTGCCCATGGTGGCCCACGCCCTCAACAACGCCCTCGCCTCCGGTCTGGAATACGCTACCCAAATCCGAGCCCTTACCCCCATCCATACCCTGGCCGACTTTCGCGCAAGCTGGTGGTTGGGCGTTGTATGCCTGCTCGTTTCGGCCCCCTGGGTGCTGCGCTACGTGGTCTACCATTGGCCCACCCAGACCACCCCTCTACCCTATTTTGTCAACCAAAGCCAGCGCCTCGATCTCGGATCACGCCCCTAGGGCCGTGGCAGCCCATCGGTACATTGATAGCTCGCCAGGGTTTGGCGCAGGCTCATCTCCCAGCTTGACTCAACACGGGGAGGTTGTTGGGAGGCATAAAGCTCCAGACGATCCCCCTCCACCGTGGCCAAAAATTCGATGGGATAGGCCACGTAGGCCGAGGCTGGGGTGATCTGGATCCAATCCTCGGCAGACTGCACATCGGCACTGCGGAGTTGTCCATCGATCACCAGGGCCACAGATACCGTTAGCGGCGTGGTGATCACCTCAAAGGGCACCGTTTCGGTCTCCTGCTGCCGATAGCGCACCAAGCAAACCTGCCCCGGCACCCGCGATGGCAACACCGTCAAATAGACGTGGGGCATCATATTCCAGTCGCGCACCCACTTCCCTAAAAAAGGGGCAATGGCCGGATCCACCGCCGCCCATTCCTGCCGAAAATCCTCCAACTCCGCCGCCAGGGGCCATCCCACCTGGCCCAGTTTCCCTAGCCCAATCAAGTCCATGTCTGACTGAATCCACAGGGCCATGTCCGCCCGATGCTGGGCTTGTTCAGCGGGGCTTAGGGGCGGTAGTAGCGAGGCTGGGTCAACGGGGCTCGGCTCGGCGGGAACAGGATCCGCTGGGGCAGGATCCACAGGCATGGGATCCACAGAAGTCCCCCCTGAATCGATTGACGGATCCGCTAGCTCCACCGGAACCATACAGCCCGCTAAAGTCCCCAGACAGAACCCCAGGGTCGCCATCCGCCAGACCAAACTCAGCCCAGATAGACCGGACGGGGACAACCGTGGCGACGATAGGCCGGACAGGGCCAAACCTTGGGGTCGCCAACGAACTTGGAGCAAACAGGACTGGCAAAATTTCACCATCACAACACCATGAAAAGGGGGCAATCACTCAAGATAGACCGCCCCCCAGGGTTTAGAAATAGAGACAAGCCAGTTGTGATATAGGCCCATGTGATATAGGCCCACACCTGATCAAGGACTAGCGAGAGAGCAGCGGAGCCTCCGGAGCCTCCGCTGCCTCGGCCTCATCGGCGGGGGTGGCAGCGGCCAATAGTGCCTCGCTCACCAGTACCGCTTCCGGTTGGACGGTGAAGTCTACTAGGTCAGCCTCAGGTTCCACCGCCGCCAAACCATCAGCAGGCCGTTGCCGACGGTAGAGCAGCGTCCCCCCAGTAATCAACGTCGCCACAATGCCAACGCCACCCAGAGCCTTAGCCATGGCTTGGGCATCGGGGGTGCTGTTCAGTCCGGCGGTGGGGTTGCCCTCGGTGGGGGTAGTCAGGGTAGTGAAGCCAGCGAGAGCCTTGCTAGCCGCGCAGCCCGTGGTGGCCTTGGCCTCGGTGGTGGTGAACAGGGCAAGGGCTACGGTAGCCACAGCGAGACTCGATACAGTAGTGATTTTCATCGCAGTAGAGGAGGAACGTCACAAACCAAAGTTACAAACCATGAACTTTTTAAATCATGACTCGCCCTAGAAACAGCATAGGAGATTACAAAACTGACTTTTTAGATCCGATTAGATCCGAGTTTGGATTAGAACCCCCCGGTTTCCATCCGACAAACCGTAGGGGCGAGGTTTCCGCTTGGGAACTCAGGTGGGTGAGCGCTGAATGAGTAGTTATCTCAGGTTTTGTGTGGTTATGTGAATCTTGCCCCTTACTCCCCAAGGGCAAAGGTCACAATGCTGGTGAGGGCATTCTAAACTGGGTGCTCTGCGGTCATAGTCCCAGTCTCGCTACCCGCAGGTTACTGACCATGGTGCCGTTCTTTAAAGTCGCTCCAGAAACCGACACCGAAACGAAGATTTTGAAGGCGGCGCTGAAGCTCTTTGCCCAGCGGGGCTACAGCGGCACTACCACCCGCGATTTGGCCCAGGCGGCAGGGGTGGCCGAGGGTACCCTGTTTCGGCATTTTGAAAACAAAAAGGCGATCTTAGTGGCCGTGGCCAGCCAGGGCTGGGTGGAGATTTTAACCGACCTACTCACCGAACTAAGCGAAATGGCCAGCTACAAAGCCATTGGCCAAGTCATGCAGCGGCGAATGCTGAACCTCCAGCGCAATTCGGCCCTGATGCGGGTGTGCTTTATGGAGGCCCAGTTTCACCCCGAACTGCGGGAACAAATTCAGACCGAAGTGATCGGCAAAATGATCGACGTGGCCGAAGCCTTTTTCCAAACAGCGATGGATCGAGGCGTCTATCGGCCCATGAATGCCCGCATGGTGGCCCGCGTGTTTTTGGGCATGTTCACCGTGGCCGGGTTCAGCCAAGAAACCCTGGGCGATACCCCTGGATCGGCCCAATCCATGAAGGAATTGGCCGAATGTTTGACCGATATTTTCCTCAATGGCGTGCTGGCCTAGGTGGGCTAGCGCTGAGGCAACATAACCTAGGTCTAAGGCAATATAGTAGGAAAATCGGTTGTTATAGGGAAAAAATACTTATGGTGCTGGGGAGCCTGAAACAAGGAATAACGCCCGGTCAACGCGGTTTACCAACCGGGCGACGGTGGCTAGGATCTTGGCTGCTGATCACCCTCATGGCCGTCCTAGTTCTAGGTGGATCCCGTCCGGCCTGGGCCGTGGCTCCCACCCAGCAACCCGCCGAAGCCGTTACCATCCACCTGGGCACGGCGGCGGGAGGGCTGCACTTCGATCCCGATCAGCTCACCTTCACCGCTGGCCAACGCTACACCCTCATGCTGGATAACCCCAGTCCCGAAAAGCACTACTTCACCGCCAAGGACTTTGCGGATGCCCTGTGGACGCAAAATGTCAAGGCGGGCAACGTTGAAATCAAAGGAGCCATCCACGAGCTAGAACTGAAGCCCGGAGCCGTGGCCGCCTGGACGTTTATTCCCCAAAAGCCCGGTACCTACGAACTCCACTGCTCTATCCCAGGCCACGCC
This sequence comes from Phormidium sp. FACHB-1136, assembly GCF_014697375.1. GTDB lineage: Bacteria > Cyanobacteriota > Cyanobacteriia > Phormidesmidales > Phormidesmidaceae > Nodosilinea. The sequence continues at coordinate 29,615 of NZ_JACJRS010000041.1, read as the reverse complement.
GAAGCTGGCATGGTGGGCCAGATCGTCATTCAAGCCCCCGCCTAGTCGGCAGTCTGCACCATCCACGAAATATGCAGTTCATGGTTGCCCCATTTTCCCGAATCAAGCCGGGGAAGATGGGGTATTTTGTCCAGCATCCGATATGGGCCGTGGGTGCTTTTGTCGGGGGATGCTTTTACAATAGGAAACAAACCCGGTTAAGAATCGTGAAGGAGTTGGGTGATCATCCATGGCAGATCAATTAATTCGTGCCACCGCTGCCGGAGGGGGCATCCGGGTGGTCGGGGTCATCACCACCAAACTCACGGAAGTGGCTCGCCAGCGACACCAACTGTCCTACGTGGCCACAGCAGCCCTAGGGCGCACCATGGCGGCAGGGCTGCTGTTGGCCTCCAGCATGAAGCGGCCCCAGTCCCGCGTGAATATCCGAGTCAAAGGCGACGGCCCCCTGGGCGGCATTCTTGTGGATGCGGGCCTCGATGGCACCGTGCGCGGCTATGTGGATAACCCCGCCGTGGAATTGCCCCCCAATGCCATGGGCAAACTGGATGTGGGCACCGCTGTGGGGCGTCAGGGCTACGTGTACGTCGTGCGCGACATCGGCTATGGCTACCCCTACTCCAGCACCGTAGAACTGGTTTCTGGGGAAATTGGCGAAGATATCACCCATTACCTGGCCACCTCCGAGCAAACCGCCTCGGCCTTGACCCTAGGGGTCTACGTGGGCAGCAACGGCGTGGAAGCGGCTGGGGGGCTACTGCTGCAAATTTTGCCCCGCGCCGCCGAAGATTTGGGCATGGTCACCACCCTAGAACAGCGCCTCTCCAGCCTGACGGGCTTTACCCCCCTGCTGCGGGCCAACAAAACTCTGCCCCAAATCTTTGAGGATCTGGTCGGCGATATGGATCTCACCATCCTGCCCGAAAGCCAACTGGTGCGGTTCCACTGCCCCTGCTCCTTTGATCGAATGCTGAGTGCCCTGAAAATGCTGGGGGAAGACGAACTCCAAGACATGATCGAAAAGGACAACGGGGCCGAAGCCACCTGCCACTTCTGCAACGAGATCTACCACACCAACAGCGATCATCTCGCCCAACTGATCGCCGACCTCCAACAGGATCGCCAGAAGGCCAACCGCTAGAACGCTCTAGCCTGAAAGCTCTGGCCAACGTCTAAGAGTTCAAAAACGTCGTCCTGAATGTGGGCAACGTAGATCCCCTCCTGCAACGCCTGTTCCCGCAGGGTATCCGACATATCAACCGCCGCTAAAATGCCAAAGACCTGCTTGTCCCGGTGTTCAGGGAAGAAATCCCGAAATCGCTGGAGCTGGGTTTTCAGTTGCGCCAGGGATGCTTCGCGGGCATGGCTTTTCACCTCTACGATGTAGGCCTGATTGATCGCCCCATTGGCATAGGCCAGGACATCCAGTTCCATGTGCTGCCCCGCCTTACTCACCCGCACGCTGGGGCTAATCACCTCCATGCCAAACCGCTGCCGCAAAATGGTTTCCATGGAAGGCAAGGCCAAACCCTCCGTAAAACTGCCAAATTTAGCCCCCAGTCCGCCAATTTGCTTGCCCAATTCCTTCAGCATCCGATCCGTTTCCTGGGCACGAAGTCGGGCCTCTTGGGAATACTCCTTCAGCAGCCGATCCGTCTCCTTTAGACGCAGATCCGTGTCCTGCATCTGGAGGTCGGTTTCCTGAAACTTACGGTCGGTTTCCTGAAACTTACGGTCGGTTGCTTGGAACTTGCGGTCAGTTTCCTGAAACTTGCGGTCAGTTTCTTTGAACTTGCGGTCGGTCTCTTGGAAGAGCCGCAGGATATCGTCGTAGGTGGGTTGAGGAGTGGCCATAACCAAGACCCTTGGCGTTCAAACAGGGCGATAGTTTAAGTGTATTAAATTTTTGGGGAATAGTGTAGCCGTGGCCTGGAGATTAAAACGGCTCAGATCGACGGTTGGGGATCCATCCCTGGAGATAGCCCTCGGCTAGGGCAATCAGAATTAGCGTACCCCCTAAGCTGAGCCATGCCCCCAGTGCCCCTAGGGTGGCCAACGCTAGGGCGATGATCCCCGTCAGCCCCATGTAGGCCAGGGTAATGGCGATGGCGGGAAGCCCCCGTTGATGTAGGCGTTGGTAAAGGTGGGTGCGGTGGGCCTTAAACAAATTCTCCCCACGGAACAGTCGCCGGAATAGGGTGTAGATGGCATCGCCCGTAATTGGCAGGGTGAGGGCTAGCAGCGTCCATTGTTGGCTAGGTGCCATGATCAAAGCCAAAGCCATGGCCCCACCTAGGGTAGTGCTGCCCACGTCACCCATAAAAATTTTGGCTGGTGGCCAGTTCCACCACAGAAAGCCTGCCAAAGCCGCTGCCAACAGGCTCCACATGGGCTGGGGCAAATACCAAGCCAGGAAGGCAAGCTGCACTAGACTCACGCCCCCCACCAGGCCATCTAACCCGTCCATAAAGTTGGTTAGGTTGACGATGGCTGTGAACCCTATGAGGGTCAACCCAAGGGTCAAGATGCCCCCCATCCACCCTAGAGAAGAAAACCAAGGTTGGGGGAAGGGGCCAAAACAATAGACTGCTAGCCCCGCGCTGAGCAATTGCACCCCGTAGCGTGTTCGGGCTGGAAGGGACTGGAGGTCGTCCAAGTAGCCAATCAGAGCCAAGGGGAAAAGGACCCCTACCACCTGAGCCAGGGTCATTGGCTGGGTGTCAGGCCGTAGCCACAGCAGAAAGGGCAGGGCTACCCCAAAGGCGAGGAGAAAACCTAACCCGCCACCCCTGGGGGTAGGAACCGTGTGGGAGCTACGGTGGTTCGGGACATCCAGCAATTGCGCCCTCAGTCGCTGGCGGATGAGGTTCACCAGGAGAGCACTCAGCAGAGTAACGATGGCGAGGAGAAAGGGCATGGGTGTGACCGTAGCGTCTACGGGAAGGGGTGGGTGGCCCGTGGTGAATGTCCCACCTATCATAAACGCCCATAGTATGCCCGACCAATTAATTCCCGCCAAGCCAGTTCAGTCCGTTGAAAGGCATCGGCGTTAGGCAGAACATCCAGAATCGATAGGGGCCGGGAGAGATTGACGTAGAAATCGACGGGGTAGGGAATAACCGTGCAGCCCACCCGCTCAAATAGCCCCTGGGCACGGGGCATGTGGAAGGCGGAGGTGACGAGGAGAATCGTTGGCTGGTTGCCCAGTAGGGCATGGACAGCCTCGGCCTCGGCGGCGGTATTGGAGACCGGATCGGTCACGGTCATGGCCGTAGGGGCAATTCCCTGGGCTAGGGCAATATCTTGTAAATACTCTCCCTCAGGCCGCTGATCCGGACGCCAGGGAAGCCAGCCCCCCGTAAAAATCAGCCGAGGAGCCTTGCCTGTCTGGTAGAGTTCGAGACCACCCCAAAACCGATCACTGGCCTCGCCCCATTCCGGGATAGCCGCAGGGCCGGGGGCAATTTTGAGCATCCCACTCAGCACCACAATGGCCTCAGCCTGGGGCATGGTGTTAGGGTCAAGGCGTTGACCATGACCTTCGACAGCGGCCATAAATCGATCACTCAGCAGCGGGGTGCTACACAGCCAGAACAGCATCAACCCCGCCCATATCGGCGATTTCCGTCGGGTTGTTAACCCCCACAGCAGCAGCCCCAGGATTAGCCCCGTTGGCAGAAACAGGATGGGAAGAATCTTATGGAGATAGATCACAGGCGTCAGGCACAGGCATCAGGCACAGGCATCAGGTCATCAAGGCCGCAAATTCTAGAACGTCCTGGATTGGGCTGGGGGATGGTTGAGACTCCCCCAAGCGACCCGTGCTCAGGCTAAGACATCGTGGTAACCACCGCTTCCACGGTTGCCAGACCAGCAGCTTCGCTCACTTGGGTGATGGCCCAGCGCAGTGGTTCTCCCCGTTGACGCAACGCCGTTTCCACGGTGGTCACCGGGTCGGACTTGAGGTCGGACAGGGGCAGGGAAAGGGTGAGAAAATGGGTATTCAGGGCCATAGTGGGGGGAGTGAGGCTTAGCCCTGACCAAACTGCTTTTGGTAAACAATGTCTTCTTTTTCGGTTTCAATCTTCAGGTTAGACCGAGGATAGGCGACACAGAGCAGCGCATACCCCTGGGCCTGGAGATCTGGGCTCACCCCCATGCCATCGGTTTGATCGACGGTGCCCTCTAGCACGAGAGCCGCGCAGGTGGTGCAAACCCCAGCACCACAGGATGTCGGCAGATTCAGCCCCGCCTTATGGGCCGCATCCAAAACGGTCTGATCCTCAGGCACCGAGAGGGTGGTCGTGGTGCCCTGGTGCAGAATTTCGACGGTGTAGCTAGTGGCCATGGTGGGTGCTGTTCGGGGTGAGGTATCAACAACGTTTGAGGACGGATTGGTTTTTAATCCGCAACTATTCAAACTATCATCCCGCCGGGAATGTGCGGTCAAATTCTTCTAGCAAATCGTCCATTTCCTCGAGTGCCTGGTTGACATCAATGCGCAGGGTGCCCAGGTCAGGCTGTTCTAGCAGCCGAATCAGCGCCTCCCGCTTGGCCTTGATCGTCTCCACCTTGTCCCGAATGGTTTGCACATCCATGGCGTCGCCTCCAACGGTTCGCATCGTCCTCAGACAGCATAAACAACTTTCTGGGTGACTGCATCTTTTCTCGCCCTCAACGGGGCATGATGAAGGGAGTGATTGGAACGTGGGACTGCTATGTTGGGCCGAATTAATTTAAGTCTGGTGCTGATGGCGATTGGGGGAGGGCTGACCATCGTTGGGTTTGTGGCCTATTTCCAAGCCAATGCAACCCTCAACCTGGCGGGCTTTTTCTATGGCATTCCCATTTTGTTGGGCGGGTTGGCGTTGCGGGCGGCGGAGTTGGAGCCGGTGCCCTATAGCCAGCCCACGTCGCCAGCGGTGATCCAACTGCGGGAAGCCCAGGCCACCCCCACTCAAAACCAGGTGCGGCAGGATGTGACCCGTTATCGCTATGGTCAAGAAGCCCATTTGGATGTGGCGTTGCAAAAGCTGGGCCTCAGCCCTTCCGGGGAGGAATGCCCCGAACTCAGCGGCATTCGCGAGGTAGAGATGGACGGCAACTATGCCCTAGTGCTGGAGTTTGACTCGCCCACGGTGCCCTTTTCGACCTGGGTGGAGAAGCAGGGCAAAATTGAAGCCTTCTTTGGGCCTGGGGTGCGGGCCGAACTGAATGCCCCCGCCGAGGACAGGGTGACCCTGGCTCTGGTGACGGTGCTAACGGCAGCAGACGCCTAGACGGTTCGCATCTCTATCACCTGCTACTTCACCTGAGTGACTCGCCAACTGAGTTTGAGGTTGAGCCAGAAGTTCCAAATCGTCACCAGGCCGATGGCGATCAGGTTCGCGAGGTAGGCCCAGCGCTGGCCAAAGATCAGGTTGTAGATCAGGTTCAGCACCAGCACGTTGAGCACTAGTCCGCCTAGGCAGATCAGGTTGAACTTGAGGAAGCGCTTGAACCGGGCTGACCAACCCCGCTGGCGGAGGCTGACATCGGCGAAGGTCCAGGCATCGTTCCAGATGAAATTGTTGAGGATGGCGATTTCTGCCGCCACAATTTTGCTGCGGGTGAGGGGAAAGCCTAGGGTGCTGTGCAGCAGGTAGAGAATGACCATATCCACCACCACGCCACTGAGCCCCACGAGGCCAAAGCGCAGAAACCGCCGCCAGGGGAAGCGTTGATGCAGGTGAGACAGCCTGCCCCCGGCTCGCAGCCGCAGTAAGTGGTGGATGTAGTCGAGGTATTGCCGCCAGGTGACTTTGCTGCTGCCCTCTTGGCGTTCCTGGAAAACATAGCCAACTTCGGTGATGGTATCGATGGTGCCTCGGCCCAGCACCTCTAGGAGAATTTTGTAGCCCTTGGGGTTGAGGATTGGCCCTGCGATGGTCTGTCGCCGCACCATAAAAAAGCCGCTCATCGGGTCGCTAACTCGGCCCACCACGCCCGGTAGAATCAGCAGCCCTAGCGTCTGAGCTCCCCTGGATAGCACCCGACGGGCTAGGCTCCATTCGCTGACTCCGCCCCCTTCCACATGGCGGCTGGCCACCGCTAAATCGGCCCCGGCCTGGATGGCGGCGAGGAGTTCTTGCAGCACCTCCGGCGGATGTTGGAGATCGGCATCAATGACACCCAACACCCGCCCCTGGGCCACCTGCCAGCCGCGAATCACCGCCGAAGAGAGCCCCCGTTCCCCCTGGCGACGCATCACCCGCAGTTGGGGCACCCGATCCCCTAGGGCCAACCCCTGCCGCCAGGTGAGGTCGGGGCTGTCGTCATCGACCACAATCAACTCATAGTCGTTGGGAAGCAAGGGTTCGAGAATGTCCACCAAGGCTGTGATCAACGGGACTAGATTCTGCCCCTCGTTGTAGGTCGGGATAATTAGGGATAGGGTGAGCGATGGCGTGGTTAGGGCATTTGCCGGGGGCAAGGCCACCACCTGAAGCGGGCCAGCGGGGCAGGGCACAAGCCGTTGAAGCTGGGAAACCATAGGGCACCGACTTTAAAGAAACACTATCTGCCCTAGGGGTGGTGCGTTCTAACGACAGGCCACCGACCCTCAACCCGGACAACACCGCCTTGTTTACAGGCAACGAGGTTGCAGGCAACGAATTGACAAGGGAATGAGCGATAGGCACCCATCCTACCGCAGCCCCCCAGGGGTTCAAAATCCGCCCCGGAGAATAATCTCTAGAATGTTCTCGCCCAGGAGGCGGGATAGGGGCTGCAACAGGGTATCGATGCGGGCTAAAACAGATTCCACCTGCTCCACCTCTAGCACCACGGTTTCGGTGGGATAGGTTTGCAGCACTTCCAGCAAGGTGAGTTCGCCATCGTCGCTGGCTGACAGCACCAGAGCCGACCGGAGCGCCTGCCGACTGGCCTCACCACTCACCGGACGAATCGTCTGCCCCAGTTGGTCGAGCAGCCATTCCCCTGGCAGGCTGTTCAGAGCCTTATCCAAGACCACGCCATCGGTGATGACGCGGTGGTTCAGCACCGTTTGTAGCGTTTCTGGGCTTTGGCCCACCTGATCTAAAAGACCTGTGAGCCCAGCGGGGGCTTCCCCAGTTTCCGCTAGGGTCGCCAGGTCGGCGATGGCTACAGTGCGGCTAAAGCTTCGATACCGCAGCACCACTTCCTCTGCCGCTAGGGCCGATGGAGCAGCGCCAAGCACCGCTATGCCCGCCAAGGCTAGGGAAAACAGGGACAATTGCTTCATCGGTGACGTTCCTTGCAAAAACTCGCATCTCAACTATTCTGCCCAAAGACTATTCTGCCCAAAGACCATTCTGCCTAGACCCTACAGTGTCTAGAACCCATAGTGTTCCATGCTTAGGACTATATAAGACGGAATGGGGCCAAATAAAGTTGCCGACCGAGTAAAGTTGCCAACTGGGTAGACGATTCGGATGGGAATCCTCTGGGCCATGGATGCGGCCTCTCAAGATCGGTTCCTATGATGATGGAGATGAGTGATGGCGGGTTGCTGGACTAATGACGATGATGGTAGGGATTGAGTCTCAGCCCAACGCCCCCGACCGGGAGGCGATCCTCCAGGAGATCTATGCCAGCCTGCGCCAGGGGCAGCGGGAACTGGCGGATTGGGCCGGAGGCAGTTTGGCGGTGTCGGCGGTGCCCGGTTCCGGCAAATCGACGGGGATGGCGGCGGCGGCGGCGATCACCCTTGCCCGGCATCAACTACATTTGAACTGCCAGTTGGTGTTGGTGACCTTTACCCGTTCCGCAGCGGCGAACCTCAAGGCCAAGGTGCGCGGCCATTTGAAGCGGCTGAAGTTGCCCCAGACCAGCTTTACGGTCTCTACCCTGCACGGGCTGGCCCTCACCATTGCCACCCGCAACCCGGAACTGTCTAACCTCAGTTTAGATAGCCTGACTTTGGTGTCTCCGGCCCAGAATAATAGGCTGATTCGCAATGCCGTAGAGCAGTGGATTGTGGCGAATCCGGCCCTGTACCAACGGTTGCTGGAGGGGGCGCAGTTGGATGGGGAGGAAACCGAGATTCTGCGGCGGCAGTCGGTGCTGCGGACGGAGGTGCTGCCCAGTTTGGCGGATACGGTGATTCGGGAAGCCAAAAGTTCCGGCCTATTGCCCGCTCAGGTGATGGAATTGGCCCAATCCCTCGACCACCGCTACACCGAGGGCCAGGTAGATTACGACATCCTTGCCATTGCCGCTGGGCTCTACGAGCGCTACCAAGCCCTGATGCAGGAGCGCAGCTTCATCGACTACGACGACATGATCCTCGCCGCCCTGCGTACCTTGGCGGATCCGGCTACCCTGGGCTTTTGGCAGTCTCGCGTCTTTGCCGTATTTGAGGACGAGGCCCAGGATTCTTCGCCCCTGCAAACTCGGTTGCTGACCCTGCTGGCGGGCAATCCCGACGATCCCGATGCCGAACCTAACCTAGTGCGGGTGGGCGACCCCAACCAGGCGATCAACTCCACCTTCACCCCCGCCGACCCGGTTTTCTTTAACCAGTTTTGCGAAGTTTGCCGCCGCCAGGATCACCTCGTCACCATGGATCAGGCGGGACGCAGCACCGCCCTGATTATGGAAGCCGCCAACCGTTTGCTGAACTGGGCCAACCGCACCCAGGTGGTGGGGGATGTGATTCCATTTCGGGAGCAGGCCATCCACCCCGTGCCCCTCGACGACCCCCAGCCCAACGCCAACCCAGAGGCCCTCGGTGCGGGGCTAGAAGTTCACACGCCGCCCACCATCCAGGATTCCGTGCGCCTGATCGCTCAGCGGGTGCAGGAGGCGTTTACCGAGAATCCTGACCTCAGTTTTGCCATTTTGGTGCGGGAGGGACGCCAGGGGCAGTACATCGCCCAACGGCTGCGGGATGCGGAGGAGGTGGGGGTAGATTTGGCCGCCCTAGGACTGCCGATTTACGACGTGGGCGACCAGGATCGGCAAACCCAGGTGCCCGAAGACATGCTGGCCCTGATGCGGTTCATTGATCGGCCCCACTCCCCCGATGCCCTCAAGGAAGCCCTGCGGGTGTTGGTGGATCGCCAGCGGGTGCCCACCCAAGATCTGAACCTGTTGGCCCAGGCCCCAGAACAATTCCTCTACCCCGGCCCCCTAGATACGCCCCCCGACACCGAGGCCGCCCGCACCGCCCGCCGCTACTGCACCGGACTCCTCCGCGCCCGGTTGGAACTGTCGCCCTACAGCCTGTTTCCCTTTTTGGGGCTAACCCTGGGCTATAACCAAAGCGAACTAGCCACCGCCGACAAACTCGCGGCCCGCGTCAGCCAGCAAATTCGCCAAAACAACACCCTCACCGCCGCCATCGAAGTCCTGCAAGAGATTGTCGGTTCTGAACGCTTCACGGCGGTGGAAACCGAGGACACCGACTCGATCTACACCCGCCCCCGCCAAATCACCATCATTACCATGCACAAGGCCAAGGGGCTAGATTGGGACGTGGTGTTTTTGCCCTTTCTGCACGAAAAAACTATCCCCGGCGAACTGTGGGTGCCGCCCCAAACCAAGTTCCTCGGCGACTTTTCCCTTTCCGAGGTGGCCCGCGCCCAAATTCGCGCCCACGCCCACCAGGTTCCTATCGATTCTGCCCACGGAAGTCGAACCCCCACGAATCAGGGGATCACGAATCAATTCAGCGCAACTCAACCCAACCCAAATCCCGACTTTACGACTTACGCCAACACCCCCATTCCCGATACCCTCACCGCCTGGGAACAGGCCAAAGCCCTCAAAACCGCCGAAGAATACCGCCTCCTCTACGTCGCCATGACCCGCGCCAAGCGACTACTGTGGCTCTCCGCCGCCCAACAAGCCCCCTTCACCTGGAGCAAACCCGATAACCTGCAAGCCGCCCGCCCCTGCCCGGTCATTCCTCGCCTAACCACCTGGCTAGATCAGCGCGATGCCTGACCCTCAATAGTCAGTCCCCACCGAAGTCTTGAGTCTGACTCAGCAGGCTTTATGCAATTGCCCCCTTACCTTGGCGGCTACAGCGGCCCTGAGTTTCTGCGCTATCGTGGGTTAGGCGACTGGCATCATTCGCTACACCCTCGCCCCTTCTCATCCCCAATCTGATACCCATTATCCATGCCGCTGGCGTGGCACCCTCAAGGATGAAAATCCATGTTTAGAGCAAGTCCGAATTGGACCATCCCGATTCCTATACCAGCAAACCGTAGGGGCGAGGTTTCCTTGCCCGCTGATACCGGGGGTAGGCAACCAGGATTTAGGATCACGTATTCTCTAAAGGGCTTGCAGCCATTGGGTGAAAATCCACATATTGCCCTGGATTTCCGTCCAATTCCCGGTTACTCGCCCTGTGGTGGTGACGATAGCCCCATTGCGATAGCGGGTGACTTCGGCATACTCTGGCCCTGGCCCCGCGTGGGCCACAGCATAGTCTTGGTCGCCCGCATTAACGCGCATTTGGCGAATGCCTGAGGGCGGTTGAGGCGCTGTGGCGTTGTACAGGGCTTGCCAGGTGGCAGCATCCATCCGTCCGGTTTCCTGGAGGCCATTGACCCGCTGAAAGGTACGGATCGCCGCCTGGGTTTCGGCATCGTAGGTACCGCTGAGCGGGAAGTTCGGGGGCAGGTAACCGATCTGCTTCAGTCGCCGCTGGGCGTCCTGGATGACAGGGTCAACGATGGGAGTGGGAGGCTGGGGCGGTGGGGTGGGTGGGCCTTGGCCAGGGGAAAACGTCAGGAAGTTGCTGTCTACCCAGGTGCCATCCACGAGTTCTGTCCAGCCGTTTTGGAACCGTCCGGTGAAGGGTAGGCGACTGCCATGGACATACTGGCCCACTAGGGCGTACTGAGTACCGGGGCCACGCCGAATATTGAGGGCATAGCCTGCCGGGGTGTTCACAATGGCCACGGTCTGGGCGGTGGGCGTGCTGATGCAGGCGATGCGCTCCCTAGGAGCACTGGTCACCCAGTTGCTCGCCACCCAGGTGCCATTGGTCAACTGCAACCACCCCCGGCGACTAATCCCAGACAGTTCTAGGGGACAGCCCCGGCGGGTTTTCGTATAAATGCCAAACTCCGTTCCTGGCCCCCAGCGGTTGTTGAGCGCATAGCCCGGAGGGGTGTTGACGTAGACCACAGCGCCCCAACGGCCATTGGCCCCCACTGCTGTCCCATGCCCTAGGCCGATCAACAGGCTCCCCGTCAGGGCCACAGCACCCCAGCGGCTCCGGCGTAGAAGCCGCCGTCGTCTAGCGGTAGACCGAAGGAAGGGGAGGGTGGGCAACCATGTCCATGAGGGGCGCACGGGACGCTTCATCGCCATGTCAAATCGCCAGGTCAATCGTGCAGGATGATGCCCCAATCATAGCGGCTTCTAGGCTGGCAGGGCTCGACGATGGGCTAGCCGTTATCATGGGAAGGCTAAAACGTCTCCGTTTTGCAGCCTTTAACCAAAATCTTGTCGGCTAGCGTCGTCTGATGGCTAGGGGGAGCTTCCCACCGTTCGGTATACCTTGGGTCAGACGACTCAATCAAAGGGCTGTAACACTGGGCTTCTAGAATTGCGGCTATCCCCTCTCGGCATCGCCCCTAGAATTGAGCATCACCCAATTATGGTGTAAAGTACTATAAAGCGTTGATCGGATTTTGAATCGACATTTGTATCGACTTTTGTATCGACCGCCCCCGTCATTCCGTTGCCTAGCCCTCTCGGTGAGCTTAGCCTATGACCCGCATTGCGCTTTTTGGCACCAGTGCCGATCCACCCCATCGGGGCCATGCCGCCGTGCTAACCGGGCTGGCGGATCAGTTTGACCATGTGGCCGTATGGACGGCCAATAATCCCTTTAAGGCTCAGCAGACCGAGCTCAGCCATCGTTTTTGCATGTTAGATCTGCTGGTGAGCGACTTGGCCGTTCCCCCTGGGCGGGTGCAGGTTCATCCCGAACTGAGCCACCTGCGATCTATTGTCAGCATTGAGCGGGCGAAGCAGCACTGGCCGGACGCCCATTTTTCCCTGGTGATTGGGTCAGATTTGATCAATCAACTGCCCACCTGGCACCGGGCCGAGGATATTTTTGCGGCGGTGGATCTGCTGGTTGTGCCCCGTCCCGGTCATCCCCTAGATGAGGCAGGGCTTCAGTTCCTTCGCCAGAAAACCGGGGTTACCATCGCCCACCTCCCCGACCCAGTGGATACCGCCTCCTCCGACTATCGCCAAACCTGCGACGACTTGGCCCTCACCCCCGCCGTGCAAGCCTACATCGACCAACATCACCTCTACCCATGCCCGGAAAACTCCAGAAAACCGCTGATCACGACCTAGCCAAGCCGCCCCTGGCCGACTTTAAGGTGGGGGTAGACAACGTGATTTTTTCCGTCGATACCCACCAAAATCGGCTGCTGGTGCTGGTCGTGATGCGCCACCAAGACCCCTACCTAGGCTACTGGAGTTTGCCAGGAACCCTAGTGCGCCAGGGGGAATCCCTGGAGAGTGCAGCCTACCGAGTCTTAGCCGAAAAGATCCGGGTCAACACCCTCTACCTGGAACAGCTCTATACCTTTGGTGGCCCCCATCGCGACCCCCGCGAAGCCCCCACCGCCTACGATGTGCGCTATCTCTCGGTCAGCCACTTTGCCCTAGTGCGCTTCGAGGATGCCGAACTGATTGCCGATGGTGTCAGCGGTATTGCCTGGTATCCCTTGGCTCAAGTGCCCCAACTCGCCTTCGACCACAACGAAATTTTGGCCTACGGCTATCAACGGCTGCGTAACAAGCTGGAATACAGCCCCATCGCCTTCGACGTGCTACCAGAATTGTTCACCCTGGGGGATCTCTACCAGCTCTATGTGACGGTGCTGGGGGAAGGGTTTTCGGATTATTCCAACTTTCGCACTCGCCTACTAAAGCTTGGCTTTTTGCAGGATACAGGTCAAAAAACCTCACGCGGAGCAGGTCGCCCCGCCAGCCTCTATCGCTTTGATGCCGCTGCCTTTGAACCCTGCAAGGACAGACCCATGGTGTTCATTTGAAGGTGTTCATGATGATCGGGAAAACGGAGGCGAGGTCGTACCCCGGCACTCCGTTAAGATAGAGCTAAGGGATAGAGTGACGTGTTTCACGGTCTGGCGAGAGGCAACGGCCATGGCAACCACATCTGAAGAGGTCTGGCGAATTTTGGGCGAATTGGCGGAGGCCCAAAAGGAAACGGCCCGACAGGCTCAGGAGAATGCCCGACAGGCTCAAGAATCCGAGCGGCGACTGGAGCGGCGGTTTCTGGAGACCGATCAGCGCCTTCTGGAAACGGATCAGCGTATAGAGCAACGCTTCCGGGAAACGGAACGCCTGCTGCGCCGCCAAAATCAGCAGCTTAACGAGCAGTTGGGTAAACTGGGCAACCGCCTAGGCGAGTTTGTGGAATGGCAGGTGCGTCCGGTCGTGGTACGTTTGTTTCAAGAGCGGGGCATCGCCGTCCATGAGTTTTACCCTGGAGCCTCGGCACGGCGGGGGAATGAGGGGATAGAAATCGACTTGCTGGTTGTGAACTCCACCGAGGCGATTTTGGTTGAAGTGAAGAGCAAGCTCACCCAGGCCGACGTAGATGACCATCTGGAGCGACTGAGTAAATTTAAGCGGTTGATGCCCCGCTATGGCAACGTGCGCACTATGGGGGCCGTGGCCGGAATGGTCGTGCCCGACGAGGTGGCTCGCTATGCCTATCGCCAAGGGCTATTTGTGATGGCGCAATCGGGGGATAACGTCGTCATCCTCAACGATGCCACCTTTCAGCCGCGCCATTGGTAAAATCGGCCCGCTTTTCCTTGCGCGATAGGTTTTCCGCTGCCATGATCGCGGGTGGGGCATGATTCGACCAGCGTTACTCGACCAACCTTGAGCGATCTTCCGGTTATTTTCCATCCCGACTATGTGGCACCGCTTCCAGTGGGCCATCGGTTTCCCATGCCGAAATTTGCCCTGCTGAAGGATCGGCTGCTGAAGGATGGGGTGATCACCGCCGACCAACTCTACCAACCCGGAGCCCCTAGCCCAGAGTGGCTGGAGTTGGTGCATCGGCCCGACTACGTGCAGGCGTACCAGCAGGGCACCCTAGACCCGAAACTGCAACGGCGCATTGGCCTGCCCTGGAGTGCGGCCCTGGTGAAGCGCACCTGTACGGCGGTGGGGGGCACGATTTTGACGGCTAAGCTGGCCCTCAGCCGGGGGCTGGCCTGCAACACCGCTGGGGGCACCCACCACGCCTTCCCTGACTATGGGGCGGGGTTCTGCATTTTTAATGACCTCGCCATTGCCACCCGTGTGCTTCAGCAGCAGGGACGGGTAAAACGGGTGCTGATTCTGGATTTGGACGTACACCAGGGGGACGGCACCGCCTGGATTTTTCGCGACGACCCCAGCGTGTTTACCTTTTCCATGCACTGCGACGCCAACTTTCCGGCCCGCAAGCAAACCAGCGACCTGGATGTGCCCCTGCCCGTGGGCCTGGAGGACGATGCCTATCTCCGCACCCTAGCCCAGTATGTGCCGGATCTCTTGACCCAGGTGAAACCCGACCTAGTGCTCTACGATGCCGGAGCCGACCCCCACCGGGAGGATCGCCTCGGTAAACTGGCCCTCAGCAACACCGGACTGTACGAGCGAGACCATTGGGTGCTGGAGACCTGTGTGGCCGCTGGCTATCCCGTAGCCTGTGTGATCGGCGGCGGCTATGGCGACTCCATGGATGATCTGATTTACCGCCATTCCCTACTGCACCGGGCAGCGGTGGAGGTCTTCCGTCGCCATCGGCTCTAGATAAGATCCCAGAGGTCTGTCCTCAGTTGCTACGTAATAGGATCAACCTGTCCGAGCCCCCTGGGATCTGGTGGGTCAGGGAGCCTAGACCGTGGGCAGGGGCGCAAAAATAGTCAGGCCGTCGGGGATGCACTCGAACTCGACGGGGTTGGCTTCCACCATTTCGCCATCGATCACCAGTTTTTGCGGTGGGTCGGTGGTGATTTTGAGCTTGGGGGTGCGGAAACCGAGGATGTCTTCCCGCTGGTTGGGATTGCCCCGCGTGGCCGAGGCCGCCAGAGAAACTAGGGCCGAGAGGTTTTGAAACCGGGTTTGCCCAGTGGCGATGGTGACTTCTAGCAGGCCGTCATCGGGAATCACCCGCCCCAGCCCCTGGGCCAACACTGAGGTGGCCGGGGCCACGTTGGCGATGGTGATGGCGGTGGTGGTGAACTGGGTGACTTGATCTTCAAATTCCACAGTGGCGGTGAAGGGTTGGGCAGTGGCCAGTTGCTTCACCCCCGCCAGCAGGTAGGCCAGGTTGCCCAGTTCGTTCTTCAGTTCGCGGCTGGCCTTGTCCACCATGCCCGCCTCAAAGCCCAGCCCCGCCAGTAAAATCATCGGGGTATCGTTGCAGCGGGCGGCATCCACCACATGGGTATTGCCCGCTAAAATGGTGGCACAGGCGGCGCGGAGGTTGGTGGGAATCCCTAAGCCTACGGAAAAGGCATTGGCGGTGCCGCGAGGGATGATGCCCAGGGGAATGCCCGTGCCAATGGTGGCCCCCGCCACGGCGGAAACGGTGCCATCGCCCCCCGACGCAATAATTAGGCTCTGGCCAATGTCGTTTTCCTGCTTCGACTGGATAGTGGCGATAATCTCCCGCGCTTGATCCGCCGGATCCACATTGGGCTGGGTCATGATCACATTGACCAGGATTTGCGGCTCCAGGATTTCGCGAATGGTGGCCAAATCAATGTTTGGGTTCCCTTGTCCGGCCACCGGGTTGAAGATCATATAGGCCACCGATCCCTGGGCCAACCCGCGCAGCATCAACCTGGCCGAAGCCTCGGTGCAGGCGATGGGAATATCGTGAATTTGGCAGGCCCGCAGCACCAGGGGAAAATTGGGGGAGACCGTCGCCATGACTTGGGGATCGGCCAAGAAAAACACCCCCGCCACCTCCCCCGCCAGAATCTGGTGGGCCAGGACAATATCCCCCCCGGCCTCAATGCTGGGCAACTTGGCCCAGCGAGGTTTGGTATTGCCCCACCGCTGCTCTAGGGTGGCGATCAGTTCCGGTGTGGTCAGCAAATCAAAATGGTAGAGCACCTGGGGATTGTGCAACAGCCAATCCACTAAGGAATCTACGCGAGCAGGATGGGCAAGGAGAGCCAACGTGCTTGGCATGACAAATACCTAACGAATGTCTAGTGAGACGATAAGCCCCCAAAATCACCGAACTATAGCCGCAAATCGTGGACGGTCGCAAATCGTTACGATGCGGCCCTTTTCCCCCTGGCATTGGGGTGATTTAGGCGGAGAAGAGGCTATCCTCGCTATGATATTAGTGCTAAGGCTACGGGTACGACTGGCACTGGATAATCTTAGTACTCGGGATGGATGCACCATGGCGGTTCCAACTCCCCTCCATTATTGGCTCGTTCGGCTTCGTGCTCTCAACCGCCCCCGGCTGTGGGGGGCTGGGCTGGGTTTACTCCTGCTGGGGCTGGTCGGCTATCAGTATTTGGGCCATCCCGAATGGCTCAGGAAATTTGCTCTAGACGAAACCGATTCGGCCCGTCCTACCCCAGAGGACAACCTCGCGAATCTCTCCCAGGCAGAACTGGCGGACATGGCCGAGATTGACAATCTAACCCTGTTGCTCAACCAGCTTCAACCCCTCACGGCGGATACCTTGACCGAGGCCCCCACCTCCGGATCAGCCGCCCCCACCGTCCTAGAAAGGCTTAGCCCCACCAATTCCGAGGGTCAGGCGGAGCCTGCCAGTCCCTTTGCCCTCTACCTAGAGAGAACCCGGTTTCGGATTGGCAACACCGTGGAGAGTCCTAGTCCGGCGCTTGAGGCCAGATCTTCCCTGCCATCCCAGGTAGGGCGTGGCCGATCTGCCGCTGACCCCGGTGCCGCATCCCCAACCCCCAGCCCCCTCCAGCAACTTCTCAATCCCCCACCGAACGCTACGACCAACCCCCTAGCCCCGACCGCTGCCGAGGCCACGGCCTCCGAACCCGGCGCTACTGCCACCCCCGAACGCCTATCTTCCACGGAGCCCACCGGATTAACACCTCCGCCCTGGGCGGTAGAGGGGCAGATCCCAGGGGTAAATCAGCGCTTCATTCGCACCACCCCAGAGATGTCGCCCCCTCCCGGTACCACGGGCTACCGTCCGCCACCGAGTTTGGCCCCTGCCCCCAGTGCGCTGCCCAACTCTCCCCCGCTACCGGGACTCGCTCCCGCAGCGGCTTCTTCGCTGAACCTCAGTCCGGGGCCAGCCTTGCCGGGGGCAGTGACGGCTCCTAGCGCTGGAAATACCCTGCCGCCCGCTGGCACCAGCACCTACACCCCACCTCCAGTGGTAGAAGCACCTCCCTTTTCAGCCCCTCGTCCACCGGGTTCCCACACCGGGGGCGGCTATATCTACACCTTCTCAGACCCCAGCGGCCCTGGAAATTAGGGGATTGTGGCCCAGTAATAGGAAGAGGCGCTCATCGCACCAGCGTTCTAGTCGGCGTTGGGCTCTGGGGAGGGATCGCTAATTTGTTCGGCTTCGGGACAATCTTCGGCGATGGCCAAATCGACATTGCCTCGCGGGACGCTGGCCAACCGCTGGGCCACGGTGCCAATGCTCTCTAGGCGAATAATTTCTTCCCAGGAGCAAATTTCGTCTTCATCCTCCTGTTCGTAGCGCAGGGTAACGAGATCGCCTTCAATGTCCAAAATCTTCGCCCGCTCGATCCAACGCTGTTGATCCCGCAGAAAAATCCACACTTCTCGACCATCACAACAGAGTTGATAGATCTTGCGATGTAGCATGTTGCGTCTCCTAGATAGGTAACACCAACGCTTTTGTGGCCCAGGTTACGGCCCGTAGTGGTTCATTTGAGGTTCATTCTAGCGAACCTTGGCCCTGTACCTTAGTATTTAATGTTGCTCTGCGCCCCCTGACCTATGTTGCTCCAGCTTTGCACCTGGCCCGAAGTTGAATCCTACCTGGCGCGTTCCCAGGGGTTGATTTTACCCATTGGTTCCACCGAACAGCATGGCCCCAACGGCCTGATTGGCACCGATGCTCTCTGTGCCGAGGCGGTGGCGAAGGGCGTTGGAGACGCGACCCAAGCCCTAGTTGGCCCCACCATTAACGTGGGCATGGCCCTTCACCACACGGGGTTCCCTGGCAGCATGAGCCTGCGGCCCAGTACCCTGATCGCCCTAGTGCAGGACTACCTCAAACCCTTGGTGAGCTACGGCTTTACCCGGTTCTTTTTTATCAATGGCCATGGGGGAAACGTGGCCACCCTCAAAGCCGCCTTTGCCGAAACCTATGCCGCCCTGGCCGAAGCCCAGGTTCCCCAGGCAGGGGCGGTGCGCTGTGCCGTGGCCAATTGGTATATGTGTCGTTCCGTCTATACCCTGGCCAAGGAATTCTATGGCGACCAAGAGGGTTCCCACGCTACCCCCAGCGAAGTAGCCCTGACCCAATACCTCTACCCCGACCATATTAAGACCGTGGATCTCGATCCCCCCGTTGCTCCCTCCGGCTTCCCGATCTACAGCGCCACCGACTTTCGCCAGCACTACCCCGATGGCCGCATGGGGTCGAACCCAGCCTTGGCCACCCCAGATCATGGGCAGAGACTCTACGAAGCGGCGGTAAAAGACTTGACCAGCGACTACCTCCGTTTTGTCAGCGCTGACAATCAAGATAATCGCTAAATCCCCCTTAAAAAGGGGGACTTTGAGCCCAGAAAAAGGCAGACCTTGAGTCCAGTTTCCCCCTTGACAAGGGGGGGCGGGGGATCAACACTAGGAGCCCAGCCAAATAGAGACCTATGGATGAGCGATAGCCCCATGGGAGAGGGACTTAGGGTGAAGGCCAGCGACAGGGCTGGAAGTAGATCGCTTCACCCGTGCAGTCTTTGGCTTAACCCGAACTCAGGGTATCTTCCTGAAATCCGTGATCTATCCTAGGTGTCGTCCTAGGCTCCGTCGGACGACACCTAGTCCTCGGCCCGCAACAACTTGCGGTAAAAGGCCTTGGAGAAATCTGGGGCACGCTTGTGGCGTAGAGCCACGATCACGTCAAACAGAAAGTCTACAAACTCAAAGGTGGCCATGACAATTTCGTAGCTGAGGTCGGCATCACCATCAAATTGCAGGCGGCAGCGAGTGAGGTCAGCGGGTAACATCGAGACGTTCCAAGTGGCGATAAAGGAGATACTTTCTCCACCCTCGATGTGTCGTTCGCCCTCTAGGTTGCCCTGCTTATAAAGGGAAATCGCGTAGGGCAGGGCAGCGCGTTTATTGCCCTGGTAGTAGGGCATGTACACGCCAACATCTTGCTTACCAGCCGGTTGAATATCCTCAAATGTCAAGCGCATGGGTGTGGCCTTAAAGTGTGGCTAATCTAGAGGTCAGGGTACCGCGAACTCGCCAAGACGAATCATAGCGTTTTGGGAATGGTGACATCGGGATGGCCCATCCACAGCATCCCATCGGGATAGCCTTAGCGTCCTCCCTCTAGGATTCCCCCTTTCGGCGAATTGGTATCACACTCTTTTTTCTTCAACATCCGGGATGATAAAGCAGGATAATAGGTAAACCTTAGTAACGTTACGTAACGAACGTTTGGCGTCCCCTAGCCTTGCCCTGTGCTGCGTCCCCTCGTCCATGATTGACTCCCCAAAAGCTGTGTTCCAACCCCTCGCCGATCTCGACATTGAAGACTTTCCCGGCTATGCGGGGCGTCGCCGCAAGGCTGCGCTCACCCTCTCCCTGCTCTGGGGCAGCACCGTAGCGCTCCATCTGTTGTCCTGGGGCAGTTGGGTGATCCTGGGGCTGATGGCGGTGCTGTCTACCCATGCCCTACGGGTGATGCTGGCCCGTCCCCGGTTGGGGCCAACGCCTCTACCATCCCAATCCGGAGGGGACAACCTAGCTGTTGCCCCTAGCCCCAGCCTCGACGATTGGCCCTACGTTTCGCTGCTGGTGGCCGCCAAAAACGAAGAGGCCGTCATTCAGCGCCTCGTCACCGCCCTCTGTAGCTTGGACTACCCCACCCACCGCTACGAGGTGTGGATTATTGACGATAACAGCAACGATGGCACCGCCCAGCGGCTACAGGATCTCCGCCAGCGCTATCCCCAACTGCGGGTGCTCCACCGATCCGCCAACGCCACCGGGGGCAAATCGGGAGCCCTCAACCAGGTCTGGCCCGACACCCAGGGCGACATCATCGGCGTGTTCGATGCCGATGCCCAGGTACCTAAGGATTTGCTGCGCCACCTTGTGCCCATGTTTTCAGAGGAACAGGTGGGGGCCGTGCAGATGCAAAAGGCGGTGGTGAACCGGGCCAAAAACTGGCTGACCCGTGGCCAACAGGCCGAGATGGCCCTGGATAGCTACTTTCAGCAGCAGCGCATTGCCCTAGGCGGGATTGGCGAACTGCGGGGCAACGGCCAATTTGTGCGGCGCAGTGCCCTAGTTCAGTGCGGCGGCTGGAACGAAGAAACCATCACCGACGATCTCGACCTCACCCTGCGGCTGCACTTTAGCGGCTGGGAGGTTGAATTTCTGCTCCATCCCGCCGTCAACGAAGAGGGGGTGGAACGGCCCCTAGCCCTGTGGCACCAGCGCAACCGTTGGGCCGAAGGGGGCTATCAGCGCTACCTCGACTACTGGCGCTTCATTGCCAATAGTCGCCTTACCCCCGGCAAAACCCTAGATATGGCGGCCTTCTGGCTGATTCAATACGGCCTGCCCACCGTGGCCCTGCCCGACTTTGCCATGGCCCTACTGCGCCACCGATTGCCTGTATTCTTGCCCGTTTCTGGCCTTGCCCTCACCCTTTCTATGGTAGGGATGTACTGCGGCCTGCGGCGCACCCAACGCCAACCCCACTGGGCCAGCGCTCTGCTCACCCTTTGGGGCAACCTCTACATGCTGCACTGGCTGCTGGTGATTGCTACCATGGCCCTACGGCTATCGGTGCGGCCCAAACGCCTACGCTGGGTGAAAACCACCCACCAAGGGGTCGAAGACGAGCTTCAGGTGGATGGGTCGGTGTAGTCCCTTGGCTAGATCAAGGAGGCCCAGTAGATCGAAAAAATCAGGGGAGGGGAGACATCTGGCTAGCTACGGAGGCAGTCAATCGGGCTGATCTACCTTAAGTTGGTAATCTTCTGGGCCAATGGGGGGGAGTTGATCGGTTACTGGTTCTAGAAGGCCCCTAGGGCCAATGGGGGCGGTCGCGTTCATAGAAACTGAGGCGGGCAAAGCCCATAAAGGTGGGCCGCACGGTTTCCCCTACCGGAAAAGCCCTGGCCCCAAACAGGTAGACTCCGGCAAAGCGGGGGTTGCGGACGGGGCGCAGGGCAAGGGTCACGGTGCCGCCGGGGGGCAGGGGCGGGTCAAAGCCAATGGTGAGGGCTTGGGTATCGCGATCTTGGCTGAGGTCGCCCAGGGACACCAGCCGTTTCTCCTCGCCCACCGTCTGCCAGACCTGAATCGCCTCGAGTTGATAGCGAAAAATCGGATCATGGCCCTCGTCAAGGCTGATGACGATGCGATCCATGGGTTCCTCGGCGGCGGCGGGGAAGTCAATCGTGAGGTAGTAGGTGACACCGCCATCGCTGACCAGGTTGCGGGTGGCGTAGCTATCCACCAGCCGGGGCGGGGCCGAAAACTCCACGGTGCCATCGTGATACTGAATGGCCTCGGCGGCGGGCATGGCTTGGGGAAGCAGGATGGGAACCCCTGCCGTTGTGCCAGTCAGCAGGGCCAGGGCCAGCCAGCGGCATCGGGCAGACAGGGCAGGATAAACCATAGCAAAGACCAGCGGAAACGGCGATGGGGACAGGGGTAGGCACAGATCCAGCATAGCCCTAGCCAGCCTAACAAACGGCACAGGAAAAGCCCCTTTCCCTGGTAGTAGAGGGTTAAAATTGAGTCGCCAGAGAGAATACAGAATCCGGGCGATCCAGGCTGGGCGGATTGGGAGACAAGCCGAAGTCCTTCGCTTTCTCAGGTGTTTGGGCCATGCTGGATTGCCGATTATGCTTGGTTTATCCCCCTTGAGGACATGCTATGGCCACCCTAACCCCCTCCCCCTATACCCAGGAGCAAATTAAAGTTTGGATGCGGGGATTACTCACCCTAGCCTGGGCCGATGGACATTTTGACGACGAGGAAAAAGATCTGATCACCGCTATCACCCAGGAGGAACTGGCCCCCTGTACTGACTTCGACCATTTTGACCCCGTGACCCCCGAAGAACTGGCCACCACCCTCGGCCACGATGCCCCCGCCGCCGAGAATTTTTTGCGCATGGCGGTGATGGTTGCCCTCGCGGATGGGGTGTATTCCGTTGAGGAAGATCAGAAACTTCAGCAGTTTTGTGAGGCGCTGCGATTAGAAGACAAGGTGCTCGCTTCGGTACGGTCTACCCTGTATTCTGCTGAGGCCGAGGCCCACAGCGACGCTTTGCCCGCTGGCCTACATCCCCCCGCCGAGGGCAAAATCGACCCCCTCAAACCCGCCCGCGAATGGCTCGACCAGCTTGAGGTTCACGATCCTCGCTTGGCCCGATTTGTCTGCAAACTGATTCCCTCCCAATGCCCCTTCGAGCGAGATGTGGTGCTGTTTAAGAAAAAGCTGGTACATATTCCGGCCATGTGCAAGCTCAACCCCCTCTACGACCAACTGGTGGGGCTGCGGTTCCGGGCCTTGTCCTACCTGGCGGACGAATGCGGCGAGGACGTGACGCCCCTACTGTAGGGCCTTGGTAGACAGGTCAGTGTCTCCAATCCATCCCTTCCATCCCTTCCATGCCAGGGGATCGTCCATTTTGGGAGTCGCCTTTGGAAGTCGCCTAGGATAGCCCTAACGTAGGAGATAGAGAACAACGGGTGAAGCAAATCGTGGTAGTGACGGGGCCAACCCGGTCGGGCAAAAGCGAATGGGCAGAAACCCTAGCCCAACAATCCCAGCAGGAGGTTGTCTATGTGGCCACCTCAGCGGTGGATCCTAACGACCAAGAGTGGCAGGCACGGCTAGAACAACATCGGCAGCGGCGTCCAGCAGATTGGCGGCTGTGGGAGGTGCCCGTGGGGCTATCGGCGGCGATCTTGGCAGGCAAGGCGACGGATTGTTTGCTGGTGGATTCCCTCGGTACCTGGTTGGCCAATGAGCTAGGCCAGGACGAGGCCCAGTGGCAAGAAACCGTGGCGAGCGTGATCGCCAGTGTGCAGCAAACAGCGGCGACCGTGATTTTCGTGGCCGAAGAAACGGGCTGGGGCGTGGTACCCGCCTATCCAGCGGGGCGACAATTTCGGGATCGACTGGGCCAGCTTACCCGACAACTGGGTGCGGTGGCCGATGCCCTGTACTTGGTGGTGGCGGGCTATGCGGTCGATCTGCGCCAGGTGGGCAGGGCTGTGGATACCCACCCTTCCGTAGTTTCCCCCATTTCCCAGGGATCTCGCTCAGCCTAGGGCAGGGGCAGGGCAAGGCTTCTATCCCAGGGTAGTATCCTAAATCCGGTGGCCTAGCCTGAAACCTTCGCTATCCTTAAGCATAGACCTCCTCCCTGCAACGGCATGAGTGTATCGTCCATCCCCGTTCAAAACCGTCAAAGGCTGCGGGAACGCTTCCTCAACCTCATCAACCTACGTCCAGATGAGCAGGGGCGCACCCTGTTAATGTTCGCCTTCTACACCGCCACCTCCATGGGGATTTTGTGGCTAGAGGTGAGTTCGGCGGAGTTATTTCTGGGTAAATATGGGGCGGCTCGACTACCCTGGATTTATATCTTCAGTGCCGGGGTAGGGCTGGGGATGAGCGTGCTGTATTCCTGGCTGCAACGGGTGTTTCCCCTGCGCTGGGTAATTGTCTTAATTTCCCTGTTGATGGCCCTACCAATTCTGGTTTTTTTCTGGGGGCTATCAATAGAGAAATTCACCTTTTTGACGGTCTTTTTGCTGCGTCTTTGGATCGAAGCGATTTATAACCTCAACGATCTGAATCTGTCGGTTACAGCCAACCAAATTTTCAATATTCGAGAGATCAAGCGAGCCTTTCCAATTATTAGCAGTGGTAATCTGCTGGCCGACGTTTTGAGTGGCTTTTCTGTGGCTATTTTGATGCGGTTTGTAGGGCTCAAAAATGTGATGTTGTTGTCCTTTGCCGTCATGCTGTTTGGCACTGGGATGCTGTATTACCTCAGTGTGAACTATGCCCACGCTTTTCCAGATTCCCCCAAACGGCAAGCCCAGGACGTAGAAAGTCACCAGTCTAAGCAACGACTTAAAGGGGCCATGCGGCAGTACGTGGTGCTGCTATTTTCGTTCTTTGTATTGGCCCAAATGCTACTGTTCTCCATCGAGTTTCAGTTTTTTCAGCAGCTAGAACTTACTCTAGAAGTGGAAGCCATTGCCGCATTCCTAGGGATTTTTAGCGGCTTACTAGGGCTGATTGAACTGTTCACCCAGTGGTTTACCTCTAGCCGTTTGATTGAGCGGGAGGGGGTGTTTGCGGTGGCCCTAGTACTGCCTTCGGTCATTGTGGTTGTGGGCCTCGTCACCCTGACCCTTAGTTTTCCAATTTTTGGGGGTGCTTCCGCCCTCTTTTTTGGCCTCGTCATCCTCAAATTTTTTGATGAGTGGTTGCGCTATACCCTGGTGGCCACCACCCGCCCAGTGCTGTTCCAGCCCATTTCCGACCGGGTACGCAGTACGGTGCAGTCGTGGGTGGGGGGGATTGCCGAACCCCTGTCCATGGGCGGTACGGGGGTGGTAATTTTGGTCACCATTGCGATGGCCAACCGTTTAGGCTTGGATAACCCCGTGCTTCAGTCCCAGATCTTTCTGGCGGGCACCGTGGTGGCAGGGTTGGTGTGGTTTGGTCTGATGGCCCTGCTGCGCACCCGCTACCTCAATCTCCTGGTGCAGGGGGCAGAACGGGGGCTGACCACCTTCTCCGATGGGGATCGGCGGGGGATGAAGAAAAACCTGGTGGAGGGGCTGGAAAAAAATAAGTCCGAGGCGGACAAGCATTCCTACATCGACGTTCTCAGCCAGATTGCCCCCAAGGACTTGGGCGAGGTGCTGACCCCCCATCTGCCCGTGTTTTCCTCCAGCCTTCAGCAGCACAGCCTCCAGGTGATGTTGGAACATCCCGATCCTCGGTATCACCAGGTAGTGCGAACCCTGTTGACCCAATCCCAAACCAGCCCGGAGGTACAGGCTCTAGCCCTGCGCTACGTCTGGCTGGCCCAGGAAACCTACAATATCGACGAACTGCGGCCCTACCTTTCCCCCGATGTGGATGCGGTGGTGCGGGGTACGGCGGCGTCCCTGATGCTGCGGCGGGGCAACATCAACGACCGAGCCGAGGCCACCGCCACCCTGCGAAAAATGCTAGTGAACGAGCGGGAACGGGAGCGGGTGATGGGTTGCCAAGCCCTAGGGGAGGCCGATTATATGGAATCCCTCAGCATTTATATTGACGACCTACTTCAGGATCCTTCCCTGCGGGTGCGGCGGGCCATCCTGGAGGCCATCGCCGCCACCCAGTATAAGAAGTACTACCCCTCCCTGCTGAAGGCGTTGCAGTACAAATCCACTCGCACCGCCGCCAGCGAAGCCCTCACCCGCCTGGGCGATGAAGCCCTGCCCATGCTGGAAACCCTAGCCACCGACGAGTACCAACCAGAGGGACTGAGAAACCAGGCGTGGCAGGTGATCGGGGCAATTGGCAGCTCACGGGCCTTGGAGGCGCTGATTCAAAACCTGATGAGCTCCTGGGGCCAAACCCGTCGCCAAATTCTACGCATTCTGCTGAAGCTCTACCAAGAAACCGGGGTGAAGCGATCCAACCTGATCGACAACGCCCTCGATCAACTGTTGGGCCGCAGTGGCTTTGAGGAATTGATCGATACCGAACTGGCCTTTGTGGGCCAAATCCTGGCCGCCAAGATCGACTTTGATGGCACCGCGACCACGATGGAGGAACGGCTGCTGCTGTCGGCCTTGGAGGGGTTGGAGCATGACGCCATTGAGCGCTTGTTTATGCTATTGCGGTTTATCTCCCCCGCCAATGCCGTCCAAGCCGCCCAGGCCAGCCTCAGCGGGTCGGTGTCGAGCTGGGCCAAGGGGCTAGAAATCCTCGATAACTGCCTCGACATCTCCAGCAAGCGCACAATCTTAATCTTGCTGGATCGTCAGCCCGATGCCGACAAACTCAAGCGCCTCAGCCTCTCCACCCCCCTGATTGCCTATACGCCCCTGTCGCCCCGCGACCGCCTGCGCCAACTGCTCGACCTGCGCCACCTGCTGTCCGACTGGGCCTTGGCCTGTTGCTTCCACCTCGCCAAGGCCAAACACTGGAACGTGACCGCCCCCCATACCTTGGCCCTGCTGCAACACCCCACGGGCTTTGTGCGAGAGGCCGTGCTAGGGTACCTGGCGGTGGCCTCCCCCCGTGCCCTGCGAGACATCCTGCCAATGATGCAGCAGGATCCTAATGAATTGGTGGCCCGCCAGGTTAACCACCTAATGAGCACCTATAATTTGGAACCAGATTTGTAACGCTTGGCCTACCGCCGTGTGCCCTGTTCCCTTGGCCTCGTTGATCCTATGCCAGATACAACCCTCAACAGCCTAGATCGCCTTCTGTTTATCCGTCGGGTGCCCATCTTTGAGGAACTGCGGGATGATTTTTTAATGCGCCTTGCCCCTGTCATGGACGAAGTTCACTTCGATGCGGGCTACACCATCATCACCGAAGGCCAGGAAGGACGGGCCATGTACATCATCGTCTCCGGTCAGGTCAGCGTTCACCTCAGTGGGCAGCAGGTGGCCCAGTTCCACGCCGGAGACTGCTTTGGCGAAATGTCGGTGTTTGATGCTGAGCCGCGTTCCGCCTCCGTCACCACCCTAGAGCCCTGCGATTGCCTGGTGCTCACCCAACAGCAACTCTACGACGCCATCGACGAAACCCCCGGCATCGCCGTCAACATCATTCGCCTACTGTCCCGCCGCATTCGCGAACTCAATCAAGATCTCAACCTGGTGAAGGGTCGCCTAAAGGTAGCCAAGGCAAAGCGCACCCCCCCCACCCCTACCTTACCTCTCCCCGCTGAGCCCTACCCACGCGAAGGCTACCCCGTCCCCGCTTGGGATCACCCCATCCTCTACTAACCCCCAATCCCCCAAGAACTCCTCCCCCCAAGAACTAATCACCAATAACCAACCACTAAGCCTCCCCACTCGACCAAATAGCTAATAACCCAACCCCCCAATCAACAACCCGCCCATGAAACCCTTTTTCACCGACCATGCCGACCTCACCCAAGGGCTGAATCAGGCATTGGAGAACCTCTGGGCCACCTTTCCGGCCCTGGCTCCCCACCAAATTGCGGTGACTTGGGTGGTCTACGATCCGCCGTACATCACCAACACAGGCGGTGCCCTCAGTGCCCACGATTTCTGGCAGCACCAGCCCAGGGGGGCCAGCTATCGAGGGGTGGAGCTGATCTATCCGGCCAGCGTGGTGAAGCTGTTTTACTTAGTCGCCGCCCAGGAATGGTTGGAGCAGGGCATGGTTCCCTCCTCGGTGGAGCTAGACCGCGCCCTGCGGGACATGATTGTGGACTCTAGCAATGACGCCACCAGCCTGGTGATGGACGTGTTGACGGGCACCACCAGCGGCCCCGAACTGCCCCCCGGCCCCTTTGAAACCTGGCAGCACCAGCGTAACCTTGTGAATCGGTTCTTCCAGTCCTTGCAGTGGCCGGAGGTGGCGACGGTCAACATGAACCAAAAGACCTGGTGCGATGGCCCCTATGGCCGGGAGCGGGCCTTTGTGGGCGAGCACTACGAAAACCGGAATAAATTGACTACTCATGCCGTGGCGCGGTTAATCCACAGCCTTGCGGGCGGGGTGGCGGTGTCGGCGGCGCGTTCCCAGGCCATGCTGGCGTTGATGCAGCGGGATCTCACCCTAGATCGCCCCCCTAGCGAAGAGGAAGATCAAGTCAGCGGGTTCATTGGATCGGGACTGCCCCCCAACGCCACCCTCTACTCCAAGGCCGGATTTACCAGCCAGGTACGCCACGATGCCGCCTACATCGAAATTCCGGGCCACCATCCCTTTACCCTGGTGATCTTCACCGAGGGGCAAGAGCACAGCAAAAACCGCGAGATTATCCCCTACCTGACCCAGCAATTAGCCGACCAAACCCGCCTTGAGGCTTAGGCGGCGGATCTCCCTGGCGATGGGCTAAATCGGAGAGTAGATAGGCGGTCGCCGCGATGTGGAGAGGATTGAAATGGGGTTTCTGACATCGGAGAATGTGGCACCAAGGCCACTGCCTTTGGAAAGAGGTGGTACAATTTTCGGCAATTCCTGTGTGGTGTGTATAGACCTTCAAGATCACTGGCAAATGGTCATCTGCAATTTTGAGGAGTGAAATTTAAATCTATGGTTCATCTAAAATCCCTGTCGGCTCTAGCGAGTGTGGCGGCGGCGGCTACTCTGGTCAGCGCCCTACCCGCCCAAGCAAATGTAGAGACCCTGCCCACCGCAACCCTAACCGAGGTCGTTACCCCAGACCTGACAGAACCCCTAGCAGCGGAAACCACCGATCTGGGCGAAACCCTGGTTGAGGTTATCCCCACTGAATCTGTGGCCGAAGTTCCCCTGGCTGAAGTTCCCATGGCCGAAGTTCCCCTGGCTGAAATCCCCACCGAGGGGGCTAGCGAATGGGTGGAAGCCATCCCCGCTAATGCGGCCACCACCGCCGGACTGCTGACGGAATCTGCCATTCCCGTGGCCTTTCAAATTAGCGACGAAGCCCTAATCAGCTTTGACAATGCAGGGCTTCAGGCCGCCCTCAACGAGTCGATTACCGAATCGGCCCCCACCCTCGACGAAGGCGTCGAACTGGCCCAATCTAGCCGCCGGGGCTATGCCTCCGTTTCCCCTGCCTACCTGGGCGTAGCGGGTAATGTGGGCTTTGGCGACCCCGACAGCGCCATCGGCGATTTTGGTGTCAACGTGATCAGCAAGATCTCCCTCGGCCCCCGGTTCTCCCTGCGGCCCGGTTTCTTCATCTCCGAGCGGTTTACCAACTTTGCTATCCCCCTCACCTACAACTTCAACGTTCTGTCGGCCCGTGGCGTGCGCTTCCAGCCCTACGTGGGGGCTGGGGTGGATGTGCCCTTCAACGGCAACACGGCCCTGATGCTGAACGCCGGAGCCGATGTGCCCATTTCCCGTGCCTTCACCCTCAACGCCGCCACTAACGTGCGCGTGACCAGCGGTTTTGGCCTGGGCTTTTCCCTCGGTGTAGGCTACAACCTACCCTTTGTCTTCCAGTAGATTCCCCAAAGGCCCGACCCTAATCTGACCATTGAATCGGGTGTTTTAATCTGACGATTTTCTTTTTAATCTGAGGGGCACCTCGATTAATTGAGTATCCAGGGAATTGCCGTCTCAAAAAAGAACACAGTGAGACAGAAATAACCTTTCTATCGCACTGTGTCAGTCGTGATTAAAATGAA
>NZ_JACJRS010000040.1 GCF_014697375.1 Phormidium sp. FACHB-1136 | reverse complement strand
GTGGCCATGGGCCTGTCCCTGTTGCCCTTCCAGGGCCGATTGATCTTCGCTTGGCTGGTGGGCTTTATCAGCTTGTTCGGTGTTCAGTTTGGCTACAACCTCGTCGTTGGCTTAGTCGCCAACCGCATTGGCCAGACCGCTACCAGCACCCTCAACGACCTGGGGTTTGCCTTACTTCTGGCCATCGGCGCTCCGGTGGTGGCGGGTCTGGTGGCGAAAGGGGGTGGCGTGGCGGTCTATTCCGGCCTTCAGAGTACGGTCGCTCGCATCAACGGTGCCCTCGTCGGTACAGCGGCCTTGGGGGTGAGAAGTGCCTTTGCGTGGCGGATGGCCAATCAAGTGAGTAGCGCGGGCCAACCCGGTGCTGGCGGGGCCAACAACCTAGTGCGGGCCGATGACCGCAGCCCCACGACGGGATAAAGACCGCTCTTTAAAGATTTGTCCAACCTATCACCTGTGACCCATGACCGGAAGAATTGGTCGATTTAGCCGCAACAAAGGCTCAGAGCATGGTTTGTCGAGACAGCGTTTGTTAGATGGCAACAATAAGAGTCTGCTGGCCCTGCTTCAGCTCGCCATTCTGGGCTTCAGCAGCGTCACGCTGGTGTTCATCTTGTTTTTGACGGTGCGCGTCAATCGGATCGTCAATCGTCAGCCCACCTTTGTGCAACTGACCAACGGCGATACCGTTTACATCAGTGAACGGGAACGGAACTATCGTCGGCCTGAGGTGATTCGCCAAGTCGTCAATGACTGGACGATGCTCAGCTTCAACTGGGACGGCACACTGCCCGGAACCGATGAACCCGATGAGGGCGTCGCGGTGGAGGGCGTCAGGGGCCGAGTGCCGTTTTCGGTGTCCATCGCCAGCTTCCTACTAGAACCTGAACTGGGATCTGAAATGCTTCAGCTTTTTGCCACCGAAATCGTCCCCAGTGGTGTGTTCACAGGTGAACTGCGCCAGGTGATCACGATTGAAGATATTTCTGACCCCCGACAGATCGCCGACGGGCGATGGGAGGTCGATATTGTATCCACACGACGGCTGCTAGACCGTCGAAATGGCTCCCAGCGCGCCATTCCTTGGAATCGCACCTACACCTTGCAGGCCGTCGAGATTCCGAATTCTCCCCTCGGTGACGAGGCTTCCCGCGTCGAGCAACTGGTCTACGACACCCTGGGGGCTGGCCTTCAGATTGTTGATATTGTTCCTTTCGATCCAAATGAGTCATGACCAACCCTACGGAAATCGGTTTGATGGGGTTCTCTGAAGTTGAAAAGATTGACCCCGCTCAAGAACGTGCCCTAGCGGGTCAAGGTGGGCCACTGCCCCAGGAATGGCTGTTTGACGGAGACAGTGCCATTGAATCATCCGCACCCAGCCCTGACCCTGACCTTGAGGCCCAAGGGGTCGTCGATGAGGTCGTTGCCCACGAACTGGCCCTAGACAACGACCGTGTGCATACCGTCAACCGCAAGCCCGTCCAAAAGACGATGGCCATTGTCCTAGCCCTCGGTAGCTTGACGGGGGTGGGTGCCTTGCTGTTGTTAGGCCTCACCCGACGACCTCAGCCCGTTACCGAAGCACCCGAAGAGGAGGCCGTGGAAGAATTGGTGTTCCAGGACGA
Source organism: Phormidium sp. FACHB-1136 (assembly GCF_014697375.1). Lineage (GTDB taxonomy): Bacteria > Cyanobacteriota > Cyanobacteriia > Phormidesmidales > Phormidesmidaceae > Nodosilinea. The sequence goes on along the minus strand of NZ_JACJRS010000040.1, from coordinate 47,896 downwards.
CAGTGCGCGACTTCGTAGTCAGCTTGCCCTTCAGGATCAGCGCACGATTCTAGAGGATCTAGAGGCCCAGGACACAGAACTGGTGGTAGATGAAGAACCAGAAGACGAAGTGGTGTCAGAGCCAGAACCGTCCCCAGCTCGTCCGGTGGTGTCGTCGCCATCGCCCCGGCCCGTATCCCAACCTGCCCCTCGGCCTGCTCCTCGGCCCACACCCACACCGTCTCCAGCCGCTTCAGCCCCACCCGTTGACCCGTTTGAGCGCTGGTCACAGTTAGCGCAACTGGGCACCGCACAAGCTGGGGAGCGTCAGATAGACAGTGCGATGGCCACGACCCCAGCGGACGGGTTGGCTCAGGCGGCGACCGAGGCTCAACCAACCCAAAGTCCTTTCCAGCGGGTGTCGATTGGTGAGCCTACCCTTCAGCTTCAGTCTCTACCTCAATCGTCAGCCCAACCTGGCCTAGCCCGTCCTGGGTTTCAAGCTTCAGTGCGGCCTCAGCTTCCATCCCCTAGACCACGATCTGGCCAGCCTCGTCAACCTGCTGCACCGGGTGAATCGAATCCATCGACATTGGTGGCCTCGACACCGGGCACTCAAGGCATCCTCGATTGGCACCACCATCGTCAGGCTCAGCCCTCGTCGCCTTCACCCATCCAACCCGAACTCGGCACTCAGGTTCAAGCTAAGGTCGTGACTCCGATGGCATGGGACTTAGCGTCAGGCTCAGCCCAATCGCCAGACCTGGGCGCAGGTCGGTTTGTGATTGAACTGGAGCAAGACCTCACGGATTCACGGGGACGAGTCGGACTCCCGCAGGGCACAACCCTGGTGGTTCAGGCCAGCACCGTCAGCCCCGACCATCAACTGGTTCAGGCCAGCGCCATTGCTGTGGTCTATCCTGCTGGAGGTCAGACCGTTCAGCAAACCCTACCCGAAGGAGCGCTGCTGGTGCAGGGCCAGGGGGCTCAGCCTTTGGTGGCCCAACGGTTGAACGACCTTGGCCCCAACCTGGCCGCTGAAGACCTGCTGGTGGGCACATTGTCTGCCCTAGGTCAGGCCGGGGCCGTCCTGAACCAGCCTAGAGAAGAATTTAGGAGTGCGGCGTCGGGGGATAGTACCAGCTCCACCGTGATCCGCACGACTCGAGACCCTAACCTGCTGGGCGGGGTGTTAGAAGGGTTTGGCAGTACGATTTCAGACCGGATTCGGCGACGCTCCGAGCAAAATACCCAGGCCAACATTGAGGCCAATACGGTGGCCGTTTTACCTGAAGGGATGGCGGTCACGGTGGTCGTCAACAGTTTTCTAGAGATTGCTCCTTAATCGACACACAATGATGCGTGGTTTACCAATCATTTCGGCTGGCATGGTTGCCATGACGCCAGTGATGCTGGCACAATCCGTCCAAGCAACCGCCTACCGCCAAGTGTCTCAAGATCAGGCCCTTCGCGACCTCATCGAGGTTCAGTTAGAACCAGGACGCTCGACGGTCATCGATTTTAGCCAAGTCCAAGAACGGATTGTCTTTGTCAATCTAGCTGACCCGTCTCGAACCGTATTTACGGGCAATGCTCCCGTTGAATCTGGGCTCGCCACAACGTTATTTGTCACGCCCATTGAAGCGTTAGCCTTTCCTGGACTGACTACGAATGCCGTCACTACGCTTCAGGTACAGACCATTACACCCGGTGGTGATCTGCGGCTTTACACTTTCAATGTGTGGCAATCTGACCGAGCGGCACCCCATACGGGCATTGTAATCACGACAACGCCTGAACGGGATCGACCTGGTGACCTAGCTGGTCCTAACCCTGCTCCACCTGTTGATCTATCGCCCCAACTCATCGCCCAGGGGTTGGAGGCTGCGATTGCCCAGGGGCTTACACCTGAAGATGATCCCATTGTCGATGATGTTCAAGCCGTATTAGCCAAGGTTGACGCAGGCCAATCGTTACGGGAGGCCGCCAAGGCTCAAGGCGTTGACGTCGAAATCCTTGAAGCCTTGGCGGCATTAGGTCAAGAACAACGTCAGTTTGATGATGCTGACATTCAGGTTCAAAAGATTTAGATTGGCTTAAATTTTCTCTTCTCCTTCTTGCCTAGAGAATCGATACAATTTGAATCAAATTGATCAATAGATTGACCTAATTTCTGTAGGTTTTATTCCAGATCATGTGTTCGTTAAGATAGAATGATTTGAACTCAGTTTGCAACTCAAAAACTATGGCTCTTTCTGCTCAGATCAAACTTGAAAAAGCAAGTGCGCTATCGTCTGAATATCTTCAGGCTTTCTTAATGCGCTGTCCGTTTCCTTTCACCGATCCTAATGACGCCCACACCTTCCTTCAAAAGAATCGTGAACGGGGTCAAGAACACGGCGTTCAGTGGCTTGAACAGGGCTTGAAGATTCGGATCTTGAACGAAGTCATTGACTTAGAGAAAGCCCATTACTGGGCCTATCATCCGGCCAAACGAACACGATCTCAGTACCAAGACCAGGGGGTTTCTGTTCAGATTCACTTTGCCTTCCCGGTGCCTGGAGCCAAAGCCTACTATGACCCAGGTGACGGTCAAGCTCAACCCGTACCTGAGGGGGAAGACTTAGCGGGTCTAGGCCCATTGGTTTGGGTGCGAACCTTCGCCCAGCGACTGGAGGATAAGAGTGAGGCCGCCAAAGCCCACAATCGTCGGGTGGTGGCCCTGCGTAAGCTGCTCTATGAGTACAACGAAATCTTGACAGGCTCCATCCCCGCTCTCCGGGCCGCCTGGGACTACGGCGATGAGGAAGACGACTTTTTGTATGATTCACCTCCAGGATGGGCTGACGACGACCTCAGTGAGTAACTAGAGTTTTAAACTGATATTCCGCGAGTTGACATATGATTTTCGACGTTGCTGATTCAGGCTATGAACCAAATTCTGCAAGTACTGAGGCTTTATTCAAAGTTCTGGGAAATCACACTGCTATTCAGCAATGCCAACCTGCGGAATGCCGGCTACATGACTCGGGTCGAAGGCGAGAACACGCGGTTACGACATTATCTAGCCCGCCTGCATCGCAAAACACTGTGTTCTTCCAAGTCCGTGGATATGTTGGCCCACTCGGTACGGTTGCTACTGCGCTACCTCAAGTTCGGCGATGTCCCGACTCTTGCAAGATTCATCTCTTAATTCAGCTTTTCAAATGAACTATCCAACTGCAGCAGCGTGTTGAGTAACACATCAGCTCCCTGCCTACATTGCTCAGGGGAGGTGTATTCGTCTTCAGCGTGGCTGACCCCAGCCTGACTGGGCACAAAAATCATACCCATGGGGGTAATGCGGCCAATTTCTTGGGCATCGTGGCTGGCCCGACTGGGCATGGAGTAATGGCTGATCTGAAGGCGATCGCAAACGGCGGCAATGGTGGCTTGAATAGTAGAACTGGCCAGCGTAGGATCCACGGCGTGCTGGGGCTGCATCTGAATCTTAGTTTGGGTCGTCGATGCGATCGCCTGAATACGCTGCTGGAGATGATTCACCATTCTGTTGATCACCGCTAGGGATAGATCGCGCAGGTCAATGGTGAGGTCTACCCGGCCCGGCACGATGTTAGCCGCGTTGGGTTGTACCGTGAGATATCCGACCGTGGCGACCTGATCGCCCGGAGGGTTGGCAGCCACGTCGTGGACAGCAGCCACCAGTAGCGATGCCGCGTAGAGGGCATCCTGGCGCAGGGGCATAGGGGTCGTGCCTGCATGGTTGGGCCGCCCGATAATCACCACCTGGTAGCGGTGCAGGCTGACAATGCCCTGCACGACCCCGATCTGGCGCTGCACCGATTCCAGCACGCCGCCCTGTTCGACGTGGAGTTCTAGGTAGGCGGCCATATCCTGGGCGGTACGGCGGGCAGTGGGGAGGGCGTCCCAGTCGCCGCCGATCCGCTGAAGGCAGGTTTGAATAGCGGTGCCGTCGAGCCGCCGCAAGGGCTCGGGGTCATCCCCATTAACGGTGCCTGCCAGGGCTTTGCTGCCAATCATCTCCCCCTCTTCGTCGGTAAAGACGATCACCTCGATGGGGTGGTTGAGCCGCTGCCCCGCCTCATGCAGGGTGGCGACGACTTCAATGCCCGCCAGCACCCCCAGGGTACCGTCGTAGCGGCCCCCGGCGGGTACCGTGTCAATGTGGGAGCCGGTAGCCAGGGCTGGCAGGGATTTTTTGCCAGCGTACCGACCGATAATGTTGCCCGCCGCATCGCAGGTGACGGTCATACCGGCCTCTACCATGGCGGCGGTGACCCACTGGCGGGCGGCTAAGTCATCATCACTGTAGGCAATGCGCCGCACCCCACCCTCGGGCAATCGGCCAATGGCGGCAAGGGCATTGAGGCGCTGCTGTAGGCGATCGCCATTAATCCTCAGAGAAGTAATCACCGCCATACAATTGACCTCAAACTATGCCGATTTATCCTGGTCAGAAAAGCTATCGGTTCACTGTTTCAACCGCTACTAACTGAGGAGTTCCCCCTAAAACCTGCCAGTCGCTAATAAAACAGTGCAGGCTGAACAGCGTAACAAGCCTGTCTTTGCCTAAGATGCGGGCGTTTCCTTTGGCAGAGGTCGTTAACCATGAAACTGATCGGCGTAGATATTGGAGGGACCTTTACCGATCTCATTTTGGCCGATGTGGCCCAGGCTCAGACCTGGATTCACAAGGTGCCTACCACCGTCGAAGATCCCTCCATCGGCATGATGGCGGGCATTGCCACCCTCTGCCAGATGGCCCAAACCGACTACGCCGCCATTGAGCATGTGCTGCACGGTACCACCATTGCCACCAACACCCTGCTTACCCACGACGGGGCTCGTACCGGCATGATTACAACCCAGGGCTACCGCGATATTGTGCACATTGGGCGGCATCAGCGGCCCCAGCACTACTCGATTATGCAGGATATTCCCTGGCAGGCTAGGCCACTGGTCAAACGGCGTGATCGCAAGGTGGTGGCCGAACGCCTCGATCCTAAAGGTCAAGAGCTTACCCCCCTCAACGAAGCTGAGGCCCGCGCCGCCATTCTCGAACTCAAGGCCGCCGGGGTAGAATCGATTGCTATTTGCTTCCTCAACTCCTACTTTGACTCGTGCCACGAAGACCGAGTCGCCGCCCTGGCCCAGGAGCTATTTCCTGAGGCGTTTATCACCACCAGTGCCAGCATCTTCCCGCAGTTTCGCGAGTTCGAGCGCTTTACCACCGCCTGCATCAACGCCTTTGTTGGCCCTAGGGTCAAGCGCTACATCGACAACCTCAGCCGTCGCCTTAAGGCACAATCGATGCGGGGCGAGCTGCACATTATGCGTTCTAACGGCGGGGTGGCCACTGCCGAGGTGGCCGGAGCGCAGCCTGTTACCCTGCTGTTGTCGGGGCTGGCTGCCGGGGTGCTGGGGGGAGCCGCCGCCGGAGAACGGTCGAGCCGAGATCGCCTGATTACCTTTGATATGGGCGGCACCAGCACCGACATTGGCCTAGTCACTGAGCGGGGGTTTGCCGAGGCCACCGCCCGCGACACCTGGATCGCTGGCTACCCGGTAATGGTGCCGATGATCGATGTTCACACCATTGGGGCGGGGGGTGGCAGCATCGCCTACGTTGATGAGGGTGGTGCCTTTCGGGTCGGGCCGCGCAGCGCCGGGGCCGAGCCGGGGCCGGTGTGCTATGCCAAGGGCGGTACCGAGGTCACCGTCACCGATGCCAACGTGGTGCTCAACCGCCTCGACCCCGACCACTTTTTAGGGGGTGAAATGGCCATCTACCCTGATCGCGCCTTTGCGGCGGTGCAAGACCTCGCTGACCGGGTGGGGCTCGACCTCTACGAAACGGCGGCGGGCATTGTCACCATCGTTAACAACAACATGGCCAACGCCATTCGCTCCCGCACCATTCAAAAGGGGCAAGACCCGCGCCAGTTTGCCCTAGTGGCCCAGGGGGGGGCGGGGCCGCTCCATGCCGCCGAGGTGGCCCGCTCACTCGGTATTCCTGAGGTGATTGTGCCCCGCTACCCCGGCATTACCTCCGCCATGGGGCTGCTCACCACCGACCTCAAGCACGACCTGATTCAAAACGAGTTTGTGCTCAGCACCGCCCCCAACCTGGACAAACTCAATGCCGACCTGCGATCCCTAGAAGACCAGGTCAAAGCTCAGCTACGGGCCGATGGCTTTAGCGACGACCAGATGACGCTGCAACGCTTTGCTGACTGCCGCTACGTCGGCCAGGGCTACGAGCTGCGGGCGCTGATTCCCGGCGGTGAGCTAGCAGAGACCACCCTGCAAGAGGTTTGGCAGCAGTTCCACGAGTTGCACACCGCCGAATACGGCCACGCCTTTCCAGAGAATGTGGTGGAGTTGGTGACCCTGCGGGTGACGGGCACTGGCCCCATGCCTAAGTTGGCGGGGCTGCCCGTGCCCACCGAGGGCGACGTCAAAGATGCCTGGCTCAAAACGGCGGTCACCTACTTCCGCGTCAAGGGCCAGCTCGAAAAATACTCAACCAATTTCTTTGAGCGCGATCGCCTGCCCGTGGGCGGCGAGATCGAAGGGCCAGCGGTGATCTTTCAAAAAGACTCGACGATTTTGCTACCGCCCCACAGCCACACCACGGTAGAGGCTAATGGCAATCTATTGATTCGCTTGGCCGCAGAATCCCCCGTAGATCAGCGGGTCGCCATTGAGGCCGCCGTAGGCTGAGATCCTCTGCGGCTTCGTCAAGCTGAGACCCAGGGCCTTTTGTAGGGTGCCTTCGCGAGTAATGCACCGCCCAGGGGCTCCACCACAAGCCCCCCCGTCCGTAGTACAGGTTACGACATCAAGGTCAGGCTCCCTCTATAAGTCAGACAGTCCTCAAAACAGACCACCCTAAACCAAACACCGTATCTCCACCTAACTTGCCATGACAGTCGCTTTGCCCCAACCTCGCCAGCTCCCCCAAATTGACCCCGTTACTGCCCAGGTGGTGGCTGGTGCCCTCAATGGCATCGCCCTAGAAATGGGCCACAAACTGGCCCGCATGTCCTACTCCAGCATCATTCGCGAGTCCGAAGACTTTGGAGCCGCTATTCTCGACGCCGACTGCCAGCAATTGGCCGAATGCGCCTACAGCACGCCTCTACAGCTAGGGCCGATTCCAGGCTACATGCGGGGGGTGCTTAAGGCCATGGCCGAGGATGGCGAAGCGTTTTACCCCGGCGATGTGATTCTGCACAACCACTCCTACTACGGGGCCTCCCACGGGCCAGACATTGGCATCGGGATTCCCATCTTTCGCAACGACGAGCTGATCGGCTATTCCTTCACTACCGCCCACCATTTGGATATTGGCTCGTCATCCCCCGGTAGCTGCGGCATTGTCGATGCCGTCGATGCCTTTGCCGAGGGGCTTCAGTTCAAAGCGGTCAAGCTCTACGAAAACGGGGTGAAAAACCGCCAGGTGTGGCGCATGCTGCGGCAAAACATCCGCAGTTCCCAGGTGGTGGTGGGGGATATCGAAGCCCAGGTGGCCGCCTGCCGAGTGGGAGAACAGCGGTTTTTGGAGCTAGTTGATCAGTACGGCCTCGACACCGTGCTCGCTGCCAGCGAAACCCTGATGACCTACTCTGAGCGCATGATGCGTCAAGCGATTGAGCGCTTGCCCGATGGCACCTACTCGGCGGAGGGCTATATGGATGGCTTTCTCGACGACCCTGACCCGGCTAAGAAAGACCTCAAAGTGGCCGTCACTGTCACCATCGACGGCAGCGACATGACCATCGACCTGGCGGGCACCTCGCCCCAGATCGATGATCGCCCCATCAACATGCCCTTCGTCGGCACCGTAGACATTGCCATCTTCGTGACCCTGCGATCGGTGCTGCTCGACACCGCCCTGATGGAGTACGTGCCCCAAAATTCGGGTCTGACGCGGCCCATCCACATCACCGCCCCCAAGGGCTGTCTGGCCAACCCGATTTACCCCGCCCCGGTGATTGCCCGCTGCTGCCCCGGCAACGTGGTCGCCGACACCCTGATGAAAGCCCTGGCCCAGGTGGCCCCCCACAACGTCAGCGGCGGCATTGGCAATATTAAAGTGGCCTCCTATAGTGGTGCCCTCGACGAAGACTACTGGGTCTACATGGATATCACTGAAGGCAGCTACGGCGGTCGCTACGGCAAAGACGGTATGGATGGAGTCGATACCCTCTACGCCAACACCCGCAACAACCCCATCGAAGATATCGAGGCCCACCTGCCCCTACGGGTGACCCGCTACGAGCTGATCGAAAACGCTAGCGGGGCTGGCCAGTATCGGGGTGGCTTGGGCTCCATTCGCGATATTCAGTTTTTAGCCCCAGGCCAAATGTCCTTAGAAGGGGAAGGCAACAAGTATGCCCCCTGGGGCATTTTTGGCGGCAGCGATGGCACCCCCGGCGGGGTGCAGATCTTGAACCCGATGGAAGGCAGGGAAGACGATCTCCCCTCCAAGTTTCCCTGTCGCAAAACCCGTGTGGGCGACACCCTGCGGACCATTAGCCCCTGCGGCGGCGGCTACGGCAACCCCTTGGAACGTGACCCCGCTCTCGTGCTAGAGGATGTGCTGGATGGCTATGTCAGTATTGAGGTTGCACAGGGGGATTATGGGGTGGTGATTGATCCAGCCGGTATGGTCGTTGATGACGCCGCAACCCGTGTCCTGCGCCAGGCCATGGGATAATGAAATCCCTGAAAACCTGAGTTTAGGTAGGGCGTGTTCTCGACCGCAGGATCATCCCATGGTCGTACTAACCCCTACCTCAGTCTTTTGTGCTTGATTGCTTAGATCATGGCTAACCTCTCGACCTGTCGCATCAAAGTCATCAACGGCAACACCTGCGAGCCGATGACCCACAACATCGACGCCTCTGCCCAGGCCGCCAAGTTTGCCCACACCGAAATCGTCACCGTGACACCCCAGGCGGGGCCAGAATCCATCGAAGGGTTCTACGACGAATACCTAGCCATTCCCGGCATTTTGGAGCAAATTCTTTTAGACCAGAACTCAGATGCCTTTATCCTGGCCTGTTGGGGCGACCCCGGCATTGAAGCGGCCCGAGAAATTACCGCCAAACCCGTGGTCGGTATTGCTGAAGCCAGCCTCTATGTGGCGAATATGCTGGCGGCGAAGTGGAGCGTTGTCACGACCCTGCACCGGGCACGGGACATGGTGGAGAAGACCATTCATAAGGCTGGGATGACGGGCCGATGTGCCTCCGTGCGCACGACATCCCTATCGGTATTGGAGACGGAAAATAATCGCGCCAACACCGTAGAAGTCCTCCTTCAGGCCAGCAAACTTGCCATTGAGGAGGATGGTGCCGAAGCCATTTGTTTGGGCTGTGCCGGTATGAGTGGCCTGGAGCAGCAGCTAGAGGATCACCTAGGTGTGCCCGTCATTGATTCGGTTGCAGCGGCGGTGAAGATGGCAGAGTCGTTGGTGAGTTTAGGAAAATCCACTAGCAAACACCTTACTTACCGAACTCCCGAGAAGAAGTTGATGCGTGGCTATGGCTCCCACTTTCAGGTCAAGAACTTGACCTGAGCGAGATCCAGATTGAAGTTCGCACCCATCACCAGGCTCGGCCTTAGGATGGATAGTGTCGTAGCTGAAGTCTCGATCCGGCCCCCGTTGGAGATCAAGAAAATTACTTCTCGATGCGGGTGAATCGCTCTATGGGCAGGGGTTGAGCCATGGCTTTCTGGTAGGTGGCTTCAATGGCAGGCATTAGGCGTTCGGCCTGGCGGTAGAGTTCGGCCCGTTCTGGCTCATACTCGGTGAGTAAATCCTGCAATTCGCTTAGCAGTGCCGATTCATCGATGGTTAGCACGGTGCCGTCTTCTATGACCAGTTGGCCATTGATGAAGACCTTACGGATCGACTGACCATGTTCGGCGTAGACCAAATGAATGGGCAAGTGGCCACGGGGAATAAAGTTGGTAGTGTTGAGATCGTAGAGGACGCAGTCGGCTTTGAGGCCAGGCGCAATTGCACCCACCTGTTCCTGAAGTAGTGCCGATCGGGCTCCCCCGTAGGTACCCCACTTCAGTACATCCCGAGCGCGAGGGTAGCGGGAATAGTCGGGATGGGTAACAGAGTGAACCTGACCTGCCATCTTCAGCACATCGAACATATTGAAGGAGTCGTTAGAACTCATACCGTCAGACCCTAGGGCAATATTGACCCCAGCATCCATCAGTTGGCGAATGGGGGCAATGCCGCTGCACAGGCGATGGTTGCTGACCACGTTATGGACAACAGTGGCCCTCGCTTCCGCAATTAACTCCACATCCCGATCCGTCAGCCAGATTCCGTGGGCGATCGCGGTACGGTGGGTGAGAATGCCGTGGCGCTTAGCATAGCTCACCACCGACTCTCCCGGCCCGTAAAACTCTGGCCCCGTCACCGCCTGGGTTTTGGTCTCCAGCATATGGGTGTGGATAGGCAGATCCAGGGATTCGGAAAGTGCGGCAATCTGGTGCATCAGATCCGGCGTTACCCGCTGGGGGGCCGAGGGGGCGAGAGCGAGGGTGATCAGCCCCTGCTTACCATGCCAGTCGGCGTAGAAATCTTTGAACATGGAAAGCCAGGTGTCATCATCTAGCCCTGCCATGGCATCTAGATCCTGCCGGACATCGTCAGGCAAAAACTCCTCCAGGTAGGGAATGGTTTTGTACAGGGGCAGGTTAATGGCGTGGTGAGTGAGGCTGGCCCGCAGGCCAATGTCTATATAGGCCTGGGCGACCGCCTCAAAGATTTCTGGGGTGATGTAGGGCAGCTCAATCAGGTCATCTTGAATGGTTGTGGCCCCAGATTTGACCATCTCCAGGGCTCCTAGCATGGTGCGTAGGTAGCACAGGCGCGGGCTGAGGTGCTTTCCCTTGAGCGGGGGATAGGTGTACAGCATCCAGGCTTCTAGGGGAAGAGCCTCGTAGCGGCCTTTCTCCAAAATTTCGACGGAGTGGGCATGGGCGTTGACAAAACCCGGAATCAAAAGATGATCACGGGCATCGATGACCTGCGCTGGCTCGGAACCTGGCTCGATGTGATCAGCGACTTCGACAATGCGATCGTCTACTATCAGCACATCCTGGATATGAGGTTCTAAATCTAAAGCACCATCGGTTTGTAGGGTAAAGGGTAGAACGGTGGCCTGTTTAATAAGGTACCTAGAAGTAGCCATAGCAACACGGTAAATAGAAGACTACAGATGAACAGTCAAGGAAAATCGTGGTAAATCGTCGTGTCCCAATCTAGGGCGCATTCTTGGCTACTTATACTCTCCACCCATTCCAGGCCCTACTTTTAGGGCTGCAAGGCACTGTTACAGTGGCGTCAGCAGACCCAATAAAGTCCGTTGGTTCATCGCTATCCTGTTAGAAAACCCCGTTGATGTAAGCCTTTTGAGGAACTGCAATTGGGGTGATGGAGGCAGGAATGACAACCAGCGTAGGGCGATTGCGGTAGAGAGTGGTGCCAAAGCAGCCTTGCACCCGTAGCCATTGGTCTGCCTCATAGGTGTCAGCGGCTTCCGTCGCAATGGCTAGACCGAGGGGCATCGTATCAGCGAGACAGCAGCGAATGACTCGTCGGGCCAGCACAAACTGATTTGGCATAGGCGGAAAGGGTCGATGGACGAAGCCAATAATGTTGACCGGTTGCCCAGGAAACTCTTCCACCGGTTCCCGCACAGAGGAGATTAACCGTCGCCACTGTAAGACGTTGCGCTGCAAGGGGTCGGGCTCTTCTCCAGCGGGTTCCGCATAGGCCCAGATATCGATAGCGGGTGCATCGGTGGGAGGCTCTTTACCGGTGATAAATTGGGCCAGATTTTGGAGTAGGGGAAACTGCTTCAACATCATCACTTAATCCGCGTATCCAGCATTTCGGCGAGTTCTTGCTCTTCAAAGGCGCGCACCACCTCGGAGCGCAGGTGTTCGACAAACAGGTTGCGATGATACTCAAAGCCTTTGCCCATCATGTCGCGGGGGCGTTCCATATCAATCGGAATCATCTCCAACACACGACCAGGGTTGGCGGTAAGAATCAGGACACGATCGGCTAGGTAAACGGCTTCATCGATGTGGTGGGTGACAAACACCACGGTCTTGTCTAAGCCTTCCCACAGCTCCAGCAAAAATTTTTGCATCTGATGGCGGGTTTGCACGTCGAGGGCCGCGAAGGGTTCATCCATCAGCAGGACGTCGGTGCCCAAGCAGAGGGCGCGGGCAATGCAGGCCCGCTGCTGCATACCCCCAGAAAGCTGATGGGGGTAGCGGTTAGCCGACTTCAGCAGGCCGACTTGCTGGAGATAGTGCTTGGCCTGTTCAAGCCGCTCTTTTTTGCTGATTCCCTGTAGGTCGAGCCCAAAGGCCACATTATCCAGCACCGACAACCAGGGGAATAGGGAGGCCTGTTGAAAAATCATCGAGCGATGGGGGGAAGGCGCGGTAATGGGCTCACCGTTATGGAGCATGACACCAGTGGTGGGCATTTCCAGACCGGCCATCATGCTCAGCAGGGTGCTTTTGCCGCAGCCACTGGGGCCGATGATGACCAGAAATTCCCCTGGACTAACGGTAAAGCTAATGTCATCAATGGCTAGGTTGCCATCCGCATCGTCTGGGTTCCAGATTTTGGAGACGCGATCGCAAATGATTTGCCCCATGATTTTCTGTGCTCTTACTAGCTCTGTACAAAATTTTGCTACAACTGCGAACCGCCCTTCCACCAGAGCACGCGATTTTGAAGCTGCTGGAAACCAACATCCAACAAATAGCCTACCAACCCAATGACCGCCATACCCAAAAACATCAGATTAGCATTAAACATTTGCCGACCCACCATCACAATCGCACCTAAACCTGTATTGACGCCGACCATTTCCGCCGCTAGCACCGCCATCCAGGCTGCAAAAAAGTTAATTCGCAAAATGAAGAATAAGTCAGGAATAATTGCCGGTAAAATCACCTTAAACATCACCTGACGACGATTAGCCCCTAGCACTCTGGCCGTATCGATATAAAGCTGATTCACATTGCGGATGGCATTGACTGTGGCCAGGGTCAGCAGAAAGAAAATTCCGATAAACACCACAAAAATAGCCGCATTGTCGCCAATGCCAAAGGCCATAATGGCAAAGGGTATCCAAGCAATGGGGGCGATGGGAGCCAGCAGCGTAATGACCGGCAAGGTCAACTTACCGAATAAGTTGAAGTAGCAGGCCAAGCCACCTACCCCTAGGGCGGCAATGAAGCCTAGCACCAGACCAATCAGCACCCGTTTTAGGGTTGCTACAATAGCCGTCAATAGTACAAAATTGCCCCCCGTACGGGCTACCCCAATTTTGGGGGCTAGGAACTGATCTTGGTTGCTAATTTCCGCCAGAAATTCATGGGGTGGTGGCAGAATCATGGGATTAGTCCACCCTAGAACGGTAATTAGCTCCCAAATACCAATGAATAACCCCAATGAAAGTATCCACCACATAGCCGATTGAGCGGTGGATTTTGCCCACCGAGCCCTTGCCGTTGACCTGGTTCGGGTAGCCGATGGTGGGCCTGTGGTGCGGGAAAGCTGCGGTTGCATTTTGGTTGTCATGGTGGGGGATAGAAGTGACTATCAACGAACAATTGTGGAGATGGGAAAAGCATGGGGAGGGTGGTTAGTCAGGAGTAAGATTTTGTAAGGTTCCCCATGCTAAGCCTAGAGATCAAGTTGTGACCTTTACCTTTACTCGTTCCCAAAGTTCAGGACTTTCTGCAATCACTTCTTCGAGCAAGGAGAAGTTGACGAAGTTTTCATCGAGGTCAGCGTTAATGTAGTTCAGTTCTTTCATGCTCTGAGCCCGACTATACATAAAGTCACGCTTGTCCCGAATATCCACCCCAGGGGGCTGAGCCTGAGCTGCCGCCAGCAGGCTTTCCATATCCGTTTTGTAGTATTTGTCGATGGTCGTTTTAGCCGCCTCTTCAAAGTTGCTTTCGATTTGATACTGGGCTTCGAAGAAGACCCGAATTACATCCTTCACCATATCTGGGTCGGCTTCGATCACCTCGTTACGCACGGCCAACACACAATCAGGATAACCCTTACCGTAAATATCAGTGCCATCGCCTAAGATGTTGCCGTTGGTAGCTGTTTTTGCTTTGGTGGCGAAGGGTTCGATATGACTGACCGCATCGACCTGACCCGCTATATAGGCATTGAGCAATTCGGTGGCATCGCCCAAGTACACCATTTCAACATCGTCGTAGGTCATTCCTTCCTTCTTCAAGTAGTCGTAGACGACGACATCTAAAGTATCGGCTTGGAAGGTAGCAACTTTCTTACCCCGCAGATCAGCGAAGGATTTAATTTCAGGTTTGGCAACTACAATTAAACCTTCCACACCACTACCTGCCACGACCTGGAAGGATGCTCCCTGGAGATAGGCTGCGATCGCATTGGTAAACGGAATTACCGCCATTTCTACTTGTCCTGTGGCGAGTTGAACTGCCACGTCAGCAGGCATAGGTGTGAGGGCCGCCGTTCCGGTAAAGCCATACTGATTAAAGAGTTGCTTTTCCGCTGAATAAAATAGAGGCATGTTGCAGAGCCCAGTTCCGTGCGCGAACTTGATGGCCCGCTCTCCCCCTGAGGCGGTTTTGCTTCCACCGGCACAACTGCTTAAAAGTGAAAGCATGGCGGGAGTGAGGGCAGCGCCTAGGCTCATCCCCAGAAAACGGCGGCGACTGGTACTAGAGCGAAACATAACGTGTTCTCCTTAATTCAAATGCAGTCAACAAAACGAAAAGTCTCAACTCATCTAGGCAGATGCTGCTAGATCACCACGATTGCAACTTAGCAACCCGCTTTAGCAAGCCGGACAACGACAGTTTGGACTATAGAAGGACTCACAAGATTTAGGATCAAACCACCCGTCATAGACCTTCTTCACGTAGGGAAAAACTTCTTTTGCGAGTTCCCGTCGCCGTAATTCCTCCGGTGTTAGTGGGGTTCGCATAGACTCGGCTAGTTCCTCAAGTAGAGCGTCTTTATCGACGCGGGTGAACTGGCGATCCTTGAGTATCACCTCACCATTACAGACCACCGTGTGAATGCCGTGGGTGCGACTGCGATGGAGCACCGCTTCTAACACTGGAATGGTGTCATCCAGGTAGGGATAGGCCAGGTGATTCCAGTCCATCAGCACGATATCGGCGGCTTTACCAGGCTCTAGTGTGCCTATCTCCTGGGCAAAGCGGGTGGTATGGGCACCGTTTTCCGTTGCCATTTGGAAAACCTGCGCCGCAGCGGGCACCAGACTATCCATACCCGGTTCGCGGTGCAGCTTGAGTACTAAGCGCATCTCCTGCAACATGTCGCGATCATCGTTCAGACCCGCTTCATCGAGCCCCATGCCTACCCGCACCCCCTTTTTGGCGTAATAGTTTAAAGGGGCGATGCCACTCTGCAGACGCAGGTTAGAGCTGGCGTTGTGGCAGATCATGGTACCGGTTTCGGCAATCAGGTCAATGTCGTCTTCCGTCAGCCAAACGCCATGACCCAGGGTCAGATGCTTGCCCAAAATACCGAGTTTATTCAGGTGCTTGACGGCAGTGGTACCAGTGCGGCGCTTGGCATATTCCATCTGATAGGGGGTTTCTAGCAGGTGCATATGCATACCGACGCCGTACTTCTGGGCGTACTCATTTTGCTGAATGAGAGCGTCGTCATCACACCAGTGCAGGTTGGCCGGTGCTAGCTGAATACGAATGCGATCGCTGGCCTTCCCTTCCCACTCTTTCCAGAGGCCCTCAAAGAACCACAGGTAGTCCTGCAGGGGCACTTCATGGAGCTTCAGCAGAGCTTCCATATCCGCTGCAATGCTGGGGGGTAGCTTGGCGACAAACTCGTCGTTAGACTCGTAGACAAAATGGTTTTGAGTGCGTACTCCAAAGCAGTACGACACCCGCATACCAATGTCTTCATAAGCCTTCAACAGTTTGCCGGTGAGGTCGGGCCAATTCCCCGCTGGCCCTGGTAGCCAACCGTGAATGTGCTGCACGGTGGTAATGCCTGACTCAATCATCTCGAAGGCGGAGTACAACGTGTCGAGATAAAAATCGACCGGGCGGGCAGACAGCCGAGAAGCAAACCAAAGCTCCAGAGGATAGTCGAGGGAACCCAACTGTAGGGGAGTTAGCCCAACATGGTGGTGGCTGTTGACGAATCCGGGCATGACCACATCACAGTCTGATCCCAAAACCTCATCGGGTTGGTATTTAGCAGCCAAGTCTTCGTAAGAGCCAATCTCAACAATACGACCGTCTTGTTGGAAGATCGCACCATTCTCAATAATTTCTGCCTCGGTATGACTGAGCGACTTGGTAATGACGTACTTGCCGTGAATAAGTGTTGATGCCATATTTCACCTAGATTAATACCAGGACAAAATAAACCGAAAAACATCGAGCCAATTGACCAGAGTTATCGGCTAGATCCATAACACCTGGGACGAACTCTGAAGACTCTACTTCAATTGCTCTTTACCAGGCGCTATACATATTCCTGAAAATACATCCCTGGCCTTGAATAAGCTAAATTCAGGCAAGCTGGATTCAGACAAAACTAAAAAATTCATGGCCAAAAAAGTCTTCAGGAAATGTTGCGCTAGTGCCAAAGGCACCTTCCTTCAGAGGCTTCAACCACGCCAAGCCAAGCCCAAACTTGTTGGGACGATACTACGGGGAAGCTTATGCGTAGACTGTATACTAGATTACACTCGATGCCAAAAAGATTGATTCATATTCGCTGGCTAAAGCCTGACAGCCCCCATGATGCAACGCCTACCCACACCCCTATAGTTTCTGCTTCAAGAGTGGGTAGTGCATTTTAGTGCAGGCTAGAGGAAAAAATGGGGTCACCTTGCTTGGCCCGCTTCTCTCTGATGCAGCGATTGTAGTCATGGATAAATAGTCAGATGGCTCCGATGTGATTCTCGAGCTTTTTGGAGAACGACAGGGTCTTCCTCACCAGTCGCGCCACCCGCTGCCTCAGCGTGTTGTTCAGGCGCTCGATGTAACTGGTCAAGCCACTGTCTTTGCCCACCGCCTCATGTCGTCTGCTCGGAATCACCGTGACGTAGGCTTCCCAGAAGTCCGTATAGACCTTGGCACATTGGCGATAGACCCCTGGAAGGGACTCCCAGAGCGCTCTCGCCGACGCCCGAGAACGGTCGCCAATATGACATCCCAGGATTTCCCGGGTCTCGGCATCCATAGCCAACCACACCCATTGTTTGTTCCCTTTGTGATCGACGAACGACCTCCATTCATCCATCTGGACTTTGAGGGGGCCTTGCGGCTTAGGGACGACCTCCGCTGTTTGGGGAACCGATTCATAGGCCGCATTGGCCTGACCTTGTACCCAACTCTCCGACGTCTCCGTCGCCCGTGCAATGCCCGCTAGGGGGATCTTCTCGTGTAACAACCGATTCACCAGTGCCTTGGTCTCCTTTGGCTTCGGTTGCCATTGCGGATTTTCCACGAATTGACGCCCACAGTCTCGACACTTGTAATTTTGCTTCCCCCGATGGCTGGTGCCGTTCTTGGAGATGTCGTGAGACCCACAGGTCGGACAGGTCATCTCAATGGCCATGCGTTTGTCTCCCTGGTTATCGTGGTGGCGTAGCCTGATTTTCCTCCGTCCCGTACATTAATGCACTACCCTAAAACTAAGCCATGGAGTGATCGGATCTCGATGAAAAATTGTGGACAATTAACTATGTGCATTCCCCCGCCGCTATGCCAGCGGTTAAAGAGTATCTGAGCCAACTACTAAACTTGATTCAGCACTAACCCCAGTTTTTACAACAGCCTCACCTCAAAACGCTGCTGCTAGAAGATTTTATTCCCCTGTTGATCGACGCCATTCCATCCCAGGCGGTGGATCGCCTCAAAACGCCGCCCACCCTCAACCGGATGCAACTGGTGAAGCAGGCGGAAGACTATATGCTGGCCCACCTGGATCAGTCGATCACCCTCAAGGAGGTGTGCGAGGCGATCCATGTCAGCAGTCGTCCCCCTGACTGCCTGACAGAAGTGGGTGAAAGGCTTGAAATCTCGTGATGCGAGGGGGAAAAGGTGAGGTGACATGAGACGCTGGAATTTACGTATCTCAGGGTCTGTGCCATGTCAGCCACCCGGGCGCAACGCCTTGTATAGCGATCTGCTCAACGAGATAGCCACTGACCTGCTACCGGTTCATCCCCATCAACAAGAACCTAGAGTCGTCAAGCGAAGACCCAAACCTTTCCCTCGGATGCGACAACCTCGTGCTGTTCTCAAAGCTAAGCTGGCGGCCTGATTCAGGTTAAGTCAGTGACATTGATCTAGGGCTGTCCTGTAGGACTGTCCTGAAATCAGTATAAATTAACCTACTTGTTCGAGGGGCAGCTCTAGCACTTAACCCAATAGATTAGGGGTAATTTCAAAAAAGAAATATTTGGCATCTACCTTTAGGGCACCTCGATTAATTGCCTTATTGCGAACTTGAAGAACCTGAAACCCCTTTAATCTCGCAGTCATTCTCAATAAGATCTGTATTAATCGAGGTGCCCTTTAGATAGATAGATAGATAGATAGATAGATAGATAGATGAAATTAATCGTCTACCCTTTTGTTAAGAACCGCAAATAAGAGGATAAAAAGTAGTCGAAGTAACAATTAAGACAAGAGCTAAGATCTATACTCTACTAGGATTTAGGATGTCGTTAATGCATTATCCTAGTCGTAGCAAACTTAATAAAAAGCTGCTTATAAGTGATTTATTTGGGATTTTTATTTTGCCTACTTCAACAGGTTTAGTCGTAGAAGCATTTCAAGGCAATAGAAGTGCTTTAGTTGCCCAATCTGCCAGCGAATCAGTTGATCTAGGGGAGGCAACCATTGCTTCCATTCATGCCGGATTTGATTCTGGCGATTTAACTTGTACCCAGATCGTAAGCTATTACCTAGATCAAATTGAGGCATTCGATGGAGTAGTTAACTCTCTTCTTTATGTCAATTCTAAAGCACTAGAGGTGGCAGCTCAACTAGATACACAGTATGAAAGTAGCGGACCAGTTGGGCCACTACATTGCATCCCGGTAATCGCCAAAGATAATTATGATACTGCTGATATGCCAACCACGGCTGGCTGGGTTGGTCTTAGAGACTCAATTCCACTGAATGATGCTTATACGATTAAAAGATTAAGAGAGGCGGGGGCTGTCATTCTAGCCAAGTCGAACTTAACTGAATTTGCTCGTGGGGGCACGACGGTTAGTTCTTTAGGTGGTCAAACTCTGAATCCCTATGATTTGACAAGAACGCCTGGTGGATCGACAGGTGGCGGTGGAGCCGCAATTGCTCTAAACTTCGGTGTCTTAGCAACGGCAAGTGATACAGGTCAGTCTACCCGTTCCCCCGCTTCTGCTAATAACCTAGTTGGAATTCGGTCAACCTATGGCTTGGTCAGTCGTCATGGGATCGTTCCAGTTAGCTTTACCCAAGATAATACGGGACAGATTGCCCGTACAGTTAGAGATGCTGCCATCATGCTTGATGTAATGGCAGGCTATGATCCTGGGGATCCTTCCACTGCATTCAGCCTGGGTAGGATACCTAGCAGCTACACTGATGAATTAGATGTAAATGGTTTACAAGGGGCGAGAATAGGAGTCCTAGAGGATTTCTTTGGCACTGAGGATATCCATTCCGAGGTTAATGCAGTGACTATAGCCGCTGCGGATAAAATGGCTGAAATTGGGGCTGAAATTATTCCAGTTACTATTCCTAACCTCTCTGCCCTTACGGCCAATCTCCAAGTTGGCGATATTGAGTTTAAGACAGCGCTTAATGCATATTTAGCGAGCCGTGAGCCAGATATCCCTGTCAAGTCTTTCGACGACGTTATGCAGATGGGTGGATTTGACCCTGCCATCGTCAGTAGTATGCAGACCTCCGCA
Source organism: Phormidium sp. FACHB-1136 (assembly GCF_014697375.1). Classification (GTDB taxonomy): domain Bacteria; phylum Cyanobacteriota; class Cyanobacteriia; order Phormidesmidales; family Phormidesmidaceae; genus Nodosilinea. Next base: position 27,863 of record NZ_JACJRS010000040.1, on the reverse strand, counting down.
GAGTTCGCTGACCTATCCAGTAATCAGGATTATAAAGATCGTTTACTGAGACGTAATGATTTACGTCGAGCAGTAATGAAGGTCATGGCTGAAAATAACCTTGATGCGATTCTGTATCCGCACCAAAAGCGTTTGGTTGTTCCTGTGGGAGAAGACCAGGTAGAGCGGAATGGCGTATTGTCAAACAGTACTGGCTTTCCAGCAGTAACCTTTCAGGGTGGATTTTCAAGTCCTACTGAAACAGCGCCCATTGGAGTTCCTGTAGGGATTGAATTATTAGGGCCTGAGTGGTCAGAAGCGAAGCTGCTCAAATATGCTTATGCCTTTGAACAAGCTACCGATCATCGTCAGCCTCCAGTTATGGATTTGACTCAGGCGGCGCTACAAACTTTGGACGTAGCCATAGAAGATGAGATATCTACCTCTCGTCAAGATGGACTTCTTCAAGCACTTAAGGATCTGACCCAGGGTAATCGCATCTAATTTGGTATAGACGAAAACAGACATATCCAAATCCATATGAGTTAAGAGCTTGGAAATGTCCAAATTGGGGTTTGAGTAGTAATGGATACTGTTGGCGAAGTCGAAACGAGCCTAAGTAGCCGGGTTGAGCGCTGCAAAGCGAGAAGTTCGTGTCTTGGCACGGGGAACCCCTGCCAGCCAATTCGCTAGCCGCACGACGTTCATTGCGGCGGCTGTAAGCAAATGCTGTAGGTGTGTCTTAGCCAGCCCGATATAGCGCGTTCGTCTCATTCCGAAGACACGGATGCCTTGCGAGAGTGTACCTTCAATCCCTGCGCGTACGTTGTATCGAGATTTCCATTCCTCTGTCACTTGTGCTTGCCGGACGGCTTGGATAGCCTCATGTGCGGCTTGAGGCCGCAATGTGAGCGACCTCGGCTCCGACTTGCCTTTTGTACACAAGTCTCGGTGTGGGCAGAGGCGACAGTCAGTACGAGAAAACTTTATCCTAGGTTTCCGTCCCCTTGCGGGGAATTGAGGGTGTCTGACCTGGCTTAAGGGGGTCGTAGATGCCCTGGCCAAGAAGTTTCCGTCCCCTTGCGGGGAATTGAGGGTGTTTGACCCCTGTGAAGTTCGCTGAAACCCTATCGGATGCCGTGTTTCCGTCCCCTTACGGGGAATTGAGGGTGTTTGACTATTGACCATGAAAACTAAAGTTGCTGTCCGCCGTGGCGTTTCCGTCCCCTTACGGGGAATTGAGGGTGTTTGACTTCCTCAATCTTGGGCGACTTCTCTCCTTCCGCCATTTGGGTTTCCGTCCCCTTACGGGGAATTGAGGGTGTTTGACTTTCCAGTCGCTTCCATTGCCATCTAGCCCTAGCCCAGTTTCCGTCCCCTTACGGGGAATTGAGGGTGTTTGACAGATTCCCTACAAGCGCTACCGGGGGGCCACCGTCCTTCCGTTTCCGTCCCCTTACGGGGAATTGAGGGTGTTTGACGGCCAAACCCCTACGCAACCCCCAGCGCTACAAGGTCATGCAGTTTCCGTCCCCTTACGGGGAATTGAGGGTGTTTGACAGGCAACCATGAAACACACCCTTGAATACCTGACCAGCAAGTTTCCGTCCCCTTACGGGGAATTGAGGGTGTTTGACGCCCCGCTGGAGGTCTTACCGTTGCTGTGGAGGCGTCCGGGTTTCCGTCCCCTTACGGGGAATTGAGGGTGTTTGACCGTGACAACCGTCCCAAAGGAAGCGCTAAGAGAATGGGGTTTCCGTCCCCTTACGGGGAATTGAGGGTGTTTGACGCCCCGGCAGGGAGAACCGGGGCTAAGCCGAATCACATGGTTTCCGTCCCCTTACGGGGAATTGAGGGTGTTTGACACGATGAACTACAGCTATGAAATCACCAGCGACAGGTTTCCGTCCCCTTACGGGGAATTGAGGGTGTTTGACACGCCTTGACCGTAGCCAGGGGGATAGCCAACTCAGTATCCTGGCGTTTCCGTCCCCTTACGGGGAATTGAGGGTGTTTGACGGTGATGCCGTCGGCACTGGGGTAGATCACCTCAATGCCGTTTCCGTCCCCTTACGGGGAATTGAGGGTGTTTGACCTATGTTTCAACCAGCGACGTGATCAACCGCCTACGCGTTTCCGTCCCCTTACGGGGAATTGAGGGTGTTTGACCGACAGCCGCGCCAAGGAATAACTCCCCATCATCTCGGGTTTCCGTCCCCTTACGGGGAATTGAGGGTGTTTGACGTTTGATCGCAGCGACAACGTGCGCTTTGCCATTGCGGTTTCCGTCCCCTTGCGGGGAATTGAGGGTGTTTGACGTAACCACGCTGGTCTGCCTTACATCTTCATCTGTACGTTTCCGTCCCCTTGCGGGGAATTGAGGGTGTTTGACAAAGGAAGGAAAGAAGTTATGGACTTTCAACGTGGACGAAGTTTCCGTCCCCTTGCGGGGAATTGAGGGTGTTTGACGCTGAAATCGTGGATTTTTTCCCCGATGGCGCAGAGACTGTTTCCGTCCCCTTGCGGGGAATTGAGGGTGTTTGACCAGGAACTATACTTGCCTGACAATACCAGTCGTGACGTTCGTTTCCGTCCCCTTGCGGGGAATTGAGGGTGTTTGACTTTTTGCTGCGGTAGCGCTCTCGACGATTACAACTCAGCAGCGTTTCCGTTCCCTTGCGGGGAATTGAGGGTGTCTGACCCCCGGCCAAGGTCGGCGTCGGCGAGTTGCGATTGCAGTTTCCGTCCCCTTGCGGGGAATTGAGGGTGTTTGACAGATTTCAAAACAATCCCATAGCAAAGGTAGACTCGTTTCCGTCCCCTTGCGGGGAATTGAGGGTGTTTGACACTCCAAGGTTTTCTCTTTCGAACTTTTTTACTCAGAGGTGTTTCCGTCCCCTTGCGGGGAATTGAGGGTGTTTGACCTGCCCTATACGAGAAATGGGAACAGCTTAAAGAGTTGAAGTTTCCGTCCCCTTGCGGGGAATTGAGGGTGTTTGACGGGTGGGTGTGGAGTGTTTGGTGTGAATTCGTTCAAGAGTTTCCGTCCCCTTGCGGGGAATTGAGGGTGTTTGACCCTTGTTGACGCCTGGGATTGGCGTGGTGAATACCTGTTTCCGTCCCCTTGCGGGGAATTGAGGGTGTTTGACTCGGTGTGACCTTGGCTCTACCCTGGTCAGACTTTGAGTTTCCGTCCCCTTGCGGGGAATTGAGGGTGTTTGACACTGTTATTTGTGAGTGTTTTTGAGGTCAACAATGTATACCTGTGTTTCCGTCCCCTTGCGGGGAATTGAGGGTGTTTGACGTGGAAGTATTCGAGTGCCAGCGGCACCGTTGATACGATGTTTCCGTCCCCTTGCGGGGAATTGAGGGTGTTTGACCGACTACGGCCAGATGCACTTTGGAGTGTCGCAGGAGGAAGGTTTCCGTCCCCTTGCGGGGAATTGAGGGTGTTTGACAGATGAAGACGAGCTTGATATGCTCCTCAACCCTGAGTTTCCGTCCCCTTGCGGGGAATTGAGGGTGTTTGACCAATCGTGTCCCGGTTCCATCCGCAGTGCCCCCAAGTCAAGTTTCCGTCCCCTTGCGGGGAATTGAGGGTGTTTGACGCCAACAATTCAAGCTGTACTAAATCGCACGGGAAGTTTCCGTCCCCTTGCGGGGAATTGAGGGTGTTTGACAAACCCATGGGGGCAACTACCTGGCTTGCGGGATGGTTTCCGTCCCCTTGCGGGGAATTGAGGGTGTTTGACACCCGCTGAACACCATCCCTATAGACAACGCCTCTGGTTTCCGTCCCCTTGCGGGGAATTGAGGGTGTTTGACCACGCGAGAATCTGCCTATGAGATTCTCAACTACAGTTTCCGTCCCCTTGCGGGGAATTGAGGGTGTTTGACCAAAATTGACAATGCTGACAATTTCACTATTTTCCTGTTTCCGTCCCCTTGCGGGGAATTGAGGGTGTTTGACATGTTTAAGATTACGCCAAAGACCCGCCGCCGATTTAAGTTTCCGTCCCCTTGCGGGGAATTGAGGGTGTTTGACCCTGTGGTGAGCGGGGCCGTCCCCGTCGTTGTGGATGACGGTTTCCGTCCCCTTGCGGGGAATTGAGGGTGTTTGACGGTGATGTGGTGTCCGGCCCTGCGGTTGGCATTTTCACGTTTCCGTCCCCTTGCGGGGAATTGAGGGTGTTTGACAAGTAGGCTTTACCGAGGAAGAAGAAAAGGAATTAACCTTTGTTTCCGTCCCCTTGCGGGGAATTGAGGGTGTTTGACGCAGGGTTCCTCCCGCCACGGGGCGGGGCCATCGCTGGGGGTTTCCGTCCCCTTGCGGGGAATTGAGGGTGTTTGACCAAATTCAGTACGTTGACCAGTACAAAAAACATGGGGTTTCCGTCCCCTTGCGGGGAATTGAGGGTGTTTGACCCGCCAATTCACCTGCACAACCCAGGCACTATCACGACCAGTTTCCGTCCCCTTGCGGGGAATTGAGGGTGTTTGACCCCATTGAGAACTGGCAGTTTTCCCGTACTGTTGCGTTTCCGTCCCCTTGCGGGGAATTGAGGGTGTTTGACTCTAAGTTCGTGGGTACTGAAAAGTTCGCCCATGAATGTTTCCGTCCCCTTGCGGGGAATTGAGGGTGTTTGACGATGGGTACGAGGTTGTTGAAAATAAATTTTTCAAACGTTTCCGTCCCCTTGCGGGGAATTGAGGGTGTTTGACATGAACTGGAGGTAGTGGACGCTCATGTCAGATACTGTTTCCGTCCCCTTGCGGGGAATTGAGGGTGTTTGACTCCGAAAAATCTACGACATGCTCGACTTCGATCAACGTTTCCGTCCCCTTGCGGGGAATTGAGGGTGTTTGACCAAGGAAAAGGTGGCAACTATCCAGGCCGCAAGGATCAGTTTCCGTCCCCTTGCGGGGAATTGAGGGTGTTTGACTCATTATAGCGTATATAGTATAGAAGCATAATAAAAAGTTTCCGTCCCCTTGCGGGGAATTGAGGGTGTTTGACCGTTGCTTCTTTTAGCTTCTTGAACGAACAAGAATTGTTTCCGTCCCCTTGCGGGGAATTGAGGGTGTTTGACCCAATGGTGCATCGTGTCGATGAGTTCAGACGGCCAGTTTCCGTCCCCTTGCGGGGAATTGAGGGTGTTTGACACTAACCCCATCGTTCTCAAGCCCCGCTAAACCCCTTCTCGTTTCCGTCCCCTTGCGGGGAATTGAGGGTGTTTGACCATGTGGCCGAGAGCCAGGACGAGTCGGGATACCCCCTCGTTTCCGTCCCCTTGCGGGGAATTGAGGGTGTTTGACGCCCTGCCCTTTAGGGCACAAGGATGGTACAATCCAACTAGCGTTTCCGTCCCCTTGCGGGGAATTGAGGGTGTTTGACGCCAAGTAGCCGTTCACTGCCCAGATACACACCGTTGTCGTTTCCGTCCCCTTGCGGGGAATTGAGGGTGTTTGACCCCCAACCGCCTCATTTCCCTGAACAAACTGGGTTTTCCCGTTTCCGTCCCCTTGCGGGGAATTGAGGGTGTTTGACAATATTCATTATCATTTTTCTCTGAATATCGAGTTAAGTGTTTCCGTCCCCTTGCGGGGAATTGAGGGTGTTTGACCATGCCTGATGACCGATGACCAGTGGACCGCGTCCAAGGCGTTTCCGTCCCCTTGCGGGGAATTGAGGGTGTTTGACTAGACACCAGCATTCGTTTCATTAACGAGGCACCTTGTTTCCGTCCCCTTGCGGGGAATTGAGGGTGTTTGACTATATTCAGTCCCAAATATGTCGCCCGAATCATTGGTTTCCGTCCCCTTGCGGGGAATTGAGGGTGTTTGACGACGCACCACATCCCCTACTCGAACAAGATCAAGGTTTCCGTCCCCTTGCGGGGAATTGAGGGTGTTTGACCTTGCCTTTTTGTTGAACATACTAATTTAATTTATGTTTCCGTCCCCTTGCGGGGAATTGAGGGTGTTTGACGTGAACAAAGCCCATATTAGTGACTGTCACCACTTTAAGTTGTTTCCGTCCCCTTGCGGGGAATTGAGGGTGTTTGACACCAAAGCGCATCAGCTTTACGGGCGATGGCCAGACCGGTTTCCGTCCCCTTGCGGGGAATTGAGGGTGTTTGACGCTATCACCACTTCCACGGCTTCGGTGTCGTTGGAAGTTGAGTTTCCGTCCCCTTGCGGGGAATTGAGGGTGTTTGACCATTTCTTAGATCGGGGAATCCAGCCCTTGCCACAGGGTTTCCGTCCCCTTGCGGGGAATTGAGGGTGTTTGACTCAAGCCGTCTTAGATTCAGGCTATTTGCAGGGGCGCTGCACTCTGGGAGTTTCCGTCCCCTTGCGGGGAATTGAGGGTGTTTGACTTCCAACGCCTGGGCGTAGGTCGGGTCGCCCGTCCATTTGTTTCCGTCCCCTTGCGGGGAATTGAGGGTGTTTGACCAAATTGCGCTTGGTCGAGGGGAATTTTGAGCGTACGTTTCCGTCCCCTTGCGGGGAATTGAGGGTGTTTGACTTGGGGCCAAAATCATACTAAGATTGAAAAAACTTTGTTTCCGTCCCCTTGCGGGGAATTGAGGGTGTTTGACTCAAGACTATAGTGGAAGGGGGATGTATGGTTCAACTGTTTCCGTCCCCTTGCGGGGAATTGAGGGTGTTTGACCCGTGATGATTCCCGTAGGCGGTCGCCAAACCGTCACCACCGTTTCCGTCCCCTTGCGGGGAATTGAGGGTGTTTGACGGATTTTCGATTGAGGTGGAAGAACCCCCGTCTGTGTCAGTTTCCGTCCCCTTGCGGGGAATTGAGGGTGTTTGACGGGATCAAGCAATTTGTGGAAGAAGAAGAAATTGAGGATCGTTTCCGTCCCCTTGCGGGGAATTGAGGGTGTTTGACTTAAGGACAAGTTTAAGGGAGGTTGGGGTATATTGTTGAGTTTCCGTCCCCTTGCGGGGAATTGAGGGTGTTTGACGAGTTTATGGAGGGGGTTAATAGTGTAATTGACATTGTTTCCGTCCCCTTGCGGGGAATTGAGGGTGTTTGACTCAACTCAATGCCTTCTGCAATGGCCCCCTCCACGGTGTTTCCGTCCCCTTGCGGGGAATTGAGGGTGTTTGACTTCTGGCCCCTTCTGACCTGGGCCCGATCCCAGCAGGTTTCCGTCCCCTTGCGGGGAATTGAGGGTGTTTGACTTTGGTATTTGAAGTTGCAGGCTATCGCACATGACTGTGGTTTCCGTCCCCTTGCGGGGAATTGAGGGTGTTTGACGCTGACTTGAATCACGGCTCCCTCCTAGGAGTAGATGGTTTCCGTCCCCTTGCGGGGAATTGAGGGTGTTTGACAAAACATGGTATTTCCTATACTTGATCTTTTTTAGGTTTCCGTCCCCTTGCGGGGAATTGAGGGTGTTTGACTGAGGGCCGTAGCTGCTTTAGGTTTGACGCAAACGAAGTTTCCGTCCCCTTGCGGGGAATTGAGGGTGTTTGACCATGGTGGTGGTGGAACAGAAACATTTCGATTTTGAGTTTCCGTCCCCTTGCGGGGAATTGAGGGTGTTTGACGAAGAGCTTCTTTTTCAGAAGTACCATAGCCTTCAAAGGTGTTTCCGTCCCCTTGCGGGGAATTGAGGGTGTTTGACCTCCAATCGTCGCTAAGTTGCCCCGCTCTCAAGCCCCGTTTCCGTCCCCTTGCGGGGAATTGAGGGTGTTTGACATCAAGCGCCACCCTGGCCCTGTTGTCGCCTGCAATTCGTTTCCGTCCCCTTGCGGGGAATTGAGGGTGTTTGACATGGCTATTGATGTAACAGGTTCAGATAAAACTTTGTTTCCGTCCCCTTGCGGGGAATTGAGGGTGTTTGACACTCGATTGTTAAGAAGATCCAAAAGCTGCTGGCCCGTTTCCGTCCCCTTGCGGGGAATTGAGGGTGTTTGACGATGAGACAGATGTGGTGGGGGAGGCCCAGGCCATTTTGGTTTCCGTCCCCTTGCGGGGAATTGAGGGTGTTTGACATTGCCATGAAGGACATCTTCAATGCCGTAGAGGGCATTCGTTTCCGTCCCCTTGCGGGGAATTGAGGGTGTTTGACCTGGAGGAGCTGATCGAGGAGCTGGGCTGTAGGCTGGTCGGTTTCCGTCCCCTTGCGGGGAATTGAGGGTGTTTGACATCAAGGGCATCGCACTCGTAGCCCCCGCTAATGTAGTTTCCGTCCCCTTGCGGGGAATTGAGGGTGTTTGACCGATGGGCAGCGTAACGGCTCCGCGATCACCTATGCCCGTCGTTTCCGTCCCCTTGCGGGGAATTGAGGGTGTTTGACCAAGGACAAGCGAACTTGGACTGCGGAACAGCAGGAGGTTTCCGTCCCCTTGCGGGGAATTGAGGGTGTTTGACGGCTGAGCATCGTCGGCTGGCTCCAAGAAAATGATGTAGGTGTTTCCGTCCCCTTGCGGGGAATTGAGGGTGTTTGACCGGCACGGCATTTAGTGAGCGCTTCATCCAAAAAGCCTAATGGTTTCCGTCCCCTTGCGGGGAATTGAGGGTGTTTGACGGTTGCATGGGAAGACTGAGCAGGAACTTCAGGCAATTGTTTCCGTCCCCTTGCGGGGAATTGAGGGTGTTTGACGCGGGATGCAGAGCGAGACCTTCGTGATGAACTCCTGGTTTCCGTCCCCTTGCGGGGAATTGAGGGTGTTTGACTCAACTCAATGCCTTCTGCAATGGCCCCCTCCACGGTGTTTCCGTCCCCTTGCGGGGAATTGAGGGTGTTTGACGCTCTAACCGATTGGGCCACCACGGAGGATCAAGTTAATGTTTCCGTCCCCTTGCGGGGAATTGAGGGTGTTTGACTCGCAGTGTGCGCCTGGTGGATGATCGGCTGTCGAGGTTTCCGTCCCCTTGCGGGGAATTGAGGGTGTTTGACTCGCCTCCAGAATTTTTGCTACGTGTTCCGATGCAAGGTTTCCGTCCCCTTGCGGGGAATTGAGGGTGTTTGACCCTCCTGATTCTCGTATTGGCCCTCGCGGCTGAACTGAGTTTCCGTCCCCTTGCGGGGAATTGAGGGTGTTTGACCAAAGGATGAAAAGAAAAGAAACAAGAAAATTGAGGAAGGTTTCCGTCCCCTTGCGGGGAATTGAGGGTGTTTGACCTCCGAGTCGGGCTTAGACCCATCGTGCCAGCGACCGAAGGTTTCCGTCCCCTTGCGGGGAATTGAGGGTGTTTGACGAGGGGATAGCCCTTGAATTTCATCGCGCAGGTATGGTTTCCGTCCCCTTGCGGGGAATTGAGGGTGTTTGACATCAATGCGCGGTATTGGCCCTTCATCGAAGCGATTGTTTCCGTCCCCTTGCGGGGAATTGAGGGTGTTTGACGCATGGTAAAGCGTGGCCCTGGGGGACAGTTCGCAGTTTCCGTCCCCTTGCGGGGAATTGAGGGTGTTTGACCGCTCATTGGAAAATTGCTGACTTGCCGTTGATTGCTCACGTTTCCGTCCCCTTGCGGGGAATTGAGGGTGTTTGACGTGAGGGGGCGTTCGGGTGCCGCCTGCCTAGCATCTACTCGGTTTCCGTCCCCTTGCGGGGAATTGAGGGTGTTTGACTGGTCGCTTAGCCGTCCCGATGCCAAGCAATGAAAAAGCCGTTTCCGTCCCCTTGCGGGGAATTGAGGGTGTTTGACTAGGAGTTGTTGATAGGCAAAGGGCAAGCCCTCGCGAAACGTTTCCGTCCCCTTGCGGGGAATTGAGGGTGTTTGACGCCCCCGCCGCTTCCCCTCCACAGGCATTTTCAAACGTTTCCGTCCCCTTGCGGGGAATTGAGGGTGTTTGACACCGCAGCCCCCCAGCCACGCACCCAAGTAACGGCGTTTCCGTCCCCTTGCGGGGAATTGAGGGTGTTTGACGCAGTATCCGCGCCCTAGCTGCTGCCAGCGCTTCTAAGGTTGGTTTCCGTCCCCTTGCGGGGAATTGAGGGTGTTTGACACCCTAGCCGTGTTCATCCTGGGCTTATGGCTAGGGTTTTGGTTTCCGTCCCCTTGCGGGGAATTGAGGGTGTTTGACAAGCTGATCGCGTAGAATCCGTATTTGGCGAGAGGCCCAGTTTCCGTCCCCTTGCGGGGAATTGAGGGTGTTTGACTTTGTCCGGTCGATTGGTCTGACCGGGGGATCTCAATGTTTCCGTCCCCTTGCGGGGAATTGAGGGTGTTTGACTTTCCTGCTAGGGGGTGTGTGGTGCATCATTCGGTTTCCGTCCCCTTGCGGGGAATTGAGGGTGTTTGACCTTGAGGATGAGATGTCGAGGGACTTGATCGGCTGGGGTGGTTTCCGTCCCCTTGCGGGGAATTGAGGGTGTTTGACGCATAAGCTACTGGCGATAGGGCACCTCCACGAAGCGGCGTTTCCGTCCCCTTGCGGGGAATTGAGGGTGTTTGACCGGGGTTTTTTATTGGCCCAGCGCACCACCTCAATGGTTTCCGTCCCCTTGCGGGGAATTGAGGGTGTTTGACTCTTTACTAACCTATCTATGGAGGTATGTGCCCGACTACTGTAGTTTCCGTCCCCTTGCGGGGAATTGAGGGTGTTTGACAAATGGGAAAGCTGGTGATATCTTTACCAGCTTCTAAATGTTTCCGTCCCCTTGCGGGGAATTGAGGGTGTTTGACTCTACTTCAACGTTCGTCAGAAGAGTGAAAAACTCAGCGTTTCCGTCCCCTTGCGGGGAATTGAGGGTGTTTGACGCTCAGCCCTATTCTCTATATAGGTATTGGGTTAAAGTTTCCGTCCCCTTGCGGGGAATTGAGGGTGTTTGACAAAAGGTCACTATAATCAATTCACACTAATAGGTTTTTCAGTTTCCGTCCCCTTGCGGGGAATTGAGGGTGTTTGACTGCGTCACCGTTTATCCCCCCGCTGGCTCGTTCCGTGTTTCCGTCCCCTTGCGGGGAATTGAGGGTGTTTGACGCGGACGACATTGCCGCTGGTTTGGTTAAGTCCTTTCCCGTTTCCGTCCCCTTGCGGGGAATTGAGGGTGTTTGACACTGTTGCCAAACCACATCGGCAATATCTCTCGTCCCTACGGTTTCCGTCCCCTTGCGGGGAATTGAGGGTGTTTGACTCTAGGGTAGGAGACCACTATGTCTATCCAACATCCTTCTGTTTCCGTCCCCTTGCGGGGAATTGAGGGTGTTTGACTCTTACATTGTGTTCCCTAGGTAGTTCTATATTAGGGTTTCCGTCCCCTTGCGGGGAATTGAGGGTGTTTGACATAGTAGAGTTCTCCAGTTCAAGAGCTTGCTCAACAGAGTTTCCGTCCCCTTGCGGGGAATTGAGGGTGTTTGACAGAAGGGTTTGAGGTCTCCTTCCAAGAACAGATGGAGATTGGTTTCCGTCCCCTTGCGGGGAATTGAGGGTGTTTGACGACCAGTGATGAGTTCGCCATTTTCATCCATGGGCTGTGCGTTTCCGTCCCCTTGCGGGGAATTGAGGGTGTTTGACCATCCAAAAGGAGTCCTGGCAAGATTGGCAGGAGTATCTCTGTTTCCGTCCCCTTGCGGGGAATTGAGGGTGTTTGACACACAATATAGATACCTAATAGGGCCAGATAACTACTGTTTCCGTCCCCTTGCGGGGAATTGAGGGTGTTTGACGCCAAAATCAAGGGGCGAGATATTGGGGCCAACTTGGTGTTTCCGTCCCCTTGCGGGGAATTGAGGGTGTTTGACAGGTGAGCGTCGTGCCACTTGCGGCTGATACCGCATAGTTTCCGTCCCCTTGCGGGGAATTGAGGGTGTTTGACACTGTGAAGGGCTCCAATGGGGAAGAGACCAATATCCGAGTTTCCGTCCCCTTGCGGGGAATTGAGGGTGTTTGACCCAAAACCTACATTGCAGTTGGGATGGGGTTCCTAAGTTTCCGTCCCCTTGCGGGGAATTGAGGGTGTTTGACCTGGTATGGGCAGGAGTACTGTGAGCTGATGGCTGAGAAGGTTTCCGTCCCCTTGCGGGGAATTGAGGGTGTTTGACAGATTAACTAGGATTGAATTATATAAAAAGGAGAGAACAGTTTCCGTCCCCTTGCGGGGAATTGAGGGTGTTTGACAATGAAGATGCTGCTAGCGAGGAGCAGCTGTCCATTGAGTTTCCGTCCCCTTGCGGGGAATTGAGGGTGTTTGACTGTGACCCAGATATTAGACCTGTGAAGGTCTTTATGGTTTCCGTCCCCTTGCGGGGAATTGAGGGTGTTTGACCAGGGGTCAACAGCATCCGTCAGGGCTAGGGCGATCTCTGTTTCCGTCCCCTTGCGGGGAATTGAGGGTGTTTGACCTTGATGAGGACATCTGGACTTACTTCCAGCGAGAAAAGGTGTTTCCGTCCCCTTGCGGGGAATTGAGGGTGTTTGACTGGTCCGTGACCAGAAAGGCACTTCGGTGTTTTATAGTGTTTCCGTCCCCTTGCGGGGAATTGAGGGTGTTTGACAGTGGGTTCAGCCAGAGACCATCTCTCTTTTACAGTTTCCGTCCCCTTGCGGGGAATTGAGGGTGTTTGACTATGGTATGGCGACGGAGGGAGCTAGAATCTACGTTACGTTTCCGTCCCCTTGCGGGGAATTGAGGGTGTTTGACAATGCGCGGGTGGTGGGTCAATCCGGTACCTCATCTGTTTCCGTCCCCTTGCGGGGAATTGAGGGTGTTTGACATTGAGGTGCTGATTGATGATGTTCTCATTAATCTCAGGTTTCCGTCCCCTTGCGGGGAATTGAGGGTGTTTGACTTTTTTCGTAGGCCACCTATGTCCCGCGATATCCACGTTTCCGTCCCCTTGCGGGGAATTGAGGGTGTTTGACCACAAGAGAAAACCGGGGGCTAACGAGGGACGACCTGTTTCCGTCCCCTTGCGGGGAATTGAGGGTGTTTGACAGGGCACCCGCCTAGTGCCTGTCCTCAAGAGTCGCTGTTTCCGTCCCCTTGCGGGGAATTGAGGGTGTTTGACTTGTAGACAATGTGCGGTTCCTCGCTGAGGTTTTCCGTTTCCGTCCCCTTGCGGGGAATTGAGGGTGTTTGACTCAGGACAGGAATCATGTTGACTGAATCCCCGGCCTGTTTCCGTCCCCTTGCGGGGAATTGAGGGTGTTTGACCGAGGCTGTCTCCGATGGGAGAGTAAGCCTTATCAAGTTTCCGTCCCCTTGCGGGGAATTGAGGGTGTTTGACTGAACGCTGATTATCTGGAATACCGTGGCCAAGTCGTTTCCGTCCCCTTGCGGGGAATTGAGGGTGTTTGACGCCGTGCCGATGTTGACAGGCAAACTTTGAAAGAAGCGTTTCCGTCCCCTTGCGGGGAATTGAGGGTGTTTGACCCTCGGCTTTGGAAACTATTGAAATATGTAGTTTTCAAGGTACCGAAAAAGCGGGGGTACGGAGAACGTTGTTTACAAGATGAAACATTCATAATCGACCCAAGCCTTCTTGGTCATTATAGCCAAATTACAACGAAAAAGATACAAAGTGGGGCCAATTTTGGCAAACAGATCGTGTTTCGTTGAGCGAAGTTTTGTTTACGACGATTAACGCTCCCCAGCTAGGCGCGACAAAACTCGAAACTTCGTTACATTTCTCAATGCCAAAAAATCCGGCTTCTGGTGGCCCTTTTGGCCATCAACACCGGGCCAACCCGCCGCCAAATGATAACGAAATTGTTACAGAATCACATAGTCCGGTGGTTCGTAGGGTGGGGAGCCACCAAACACCAGGGTTCGTTTTTTCGCCGTGGCATCCAGGGGATAGATCCGCAGATTATCCTCCCGCAGGTTCAGCACCTTCAGCCAGCGCTTTTCTAGCAAATGGCGCAGTTCCTTTTCCGTTAGGGGGCATTCAAACACCGAATATTGCACCCGCTGGCCCCGTTGTTCCAGCAGCTTTACCAGCTTTTGGCGGCGCTTATTATCGGCCACATCGTAGCAAACCAGCCATAGCATCGGGGTCACCGCAGGCGCATCGGTTCGTAATCAAGCTGACGATCCACCAAACAGCGGGCCACCCAACGGGCCTGCTCTAGGATAATTTGGCCATAGCTCAGCCGTCGGCCCTGGGGGGGATAGTCGGTAGTTTGGCGCAATTGCTTTTCTAGGGCCGCCAAAAACAGCTTTTTGCCCACCGCCCCCACCCAAATTCCGGCCCCATCCGGCGAGGGTTCAAAATCCTCCGGCGACAGCAGACCCTCATTGAGGATGGCAATCACCGCCTGATCCACCACCAGCGGCCTAAACTCCTCCATCAGGTCTAGCACCAGGTTGGGCCGATAGGGTTCGATGGCATGGAAAAAGCCCAGGTACGGGTCTAGGCCCGCCTGCACCGAGGCCGCAAACACCCTGGCCAACAACACCCCATAGCCCCAGCTTAGCAAGGCATTCACCGGATCCAGCGGCGGACGACGATTGCGCCCCTGAAACTGCCAGCGGGGGTCGAAATAGTGGCGTAACCCTTGGAAATAGGCCCGCGCACAGATGCCCTCAATCCCCATCAGTTCCTCGCGACTGAGGGGCGTTTCCGTGTGGTCCAGGGTAGACCGATAGGCGGCAATGGCATCAATGGCCTCCGACAGTGCGCCCAGGGTGCCCCTAGTCGCCCGATTGCGCCGTTGCAACAGCGCCCGCTGATTGGCAATTTTGCCCGCCACCAGCCGCTGGGCCAGGGCCAAGCCAAAGGGCGTTTCCACCATGCGATATTGGGCCAGCCGAATGGCAGGATTGGTAGGGAACTGCCCCTGAAGCCGCCCCCGAAACTGGCCCCCACGGGTGAGAAACAGCGTTTCAATGCCCCGATCCATCAACTGCGCCAGGGCTTGGGACGTGAGCTGCACTCCCGGCAATACGACCACCAACCCCACCTCCACCAGCCGCAGGGTTTGGGCATGGCCCTGGCGCTTAATCACCAAGGCTTCATTCCGGCATTGCACCACGGTGCCCGGTTCGGTGAGGTAGAGGGTGGTCATGGGGATGAGGGAAAAAATTTAGCTCCCGAGATTCAGATCCCAGGGTTCTTGAAGAACTCTGGGATCTTCAGGCGGCTCAATTATGGCAGGCTCTTGGAAGAGATGCCTTCCAAGTGGTGATTATAGTGGGGGCTCTTGAGGCGATTGGTCTTGAGGCAATGTTCTAGGGAGGTTTCACGATGTCTCGATCACTGGCTCGAAAATTGGTGCGCTACCGCAATCTGTTGGTGGCCTTGGCGAATGCGGCGATTACCTGGGGAATTTTGATCATTGCGCCCCTGGGGTTGTTTGCGGTGATCAACTGTACCGTGATGGTGTTTTTGGCCAGCTTGGTCACGGGCTTCATGGGCGATCTGGCCCTCAACGCCTTGCTCAACGACATGAATAACGACCCCCGATCTCCTCGTCCAGACGATCCTCGCTACCCAGGTCAGGCCCAACGGGGGGAGATGGCGGACGATGGCAACTTCTGGAACCGGATTTCTGAGGGGCATCCTCCCCGCCAATCCTTACCCCGCCGGGATGAGGAATGAGGCAGGGGCTATCCGTCCTCACCTCGGTATTGCCGCAGTTCCTGTTCCGCCTCGGCAATCATCTGTTGGCGCACCACCCAAGGAGCGATCACCTCGCCCTGGGGTCGCCAGTCGCGCAGGCGCATGGTGACGTTGGTATCCCCCACCCGAATCCAGCCCTGGTAGTAGCGGTCGTGGGGCGAACGATCCGCCACCAGGGCCAGGAGTTGGGCGTGGGCGGCAGTTGGGGCGTGGGCGGCCATCAGCCGGGGCAGATCGCCATAGTCCACGGGGGCAAAGGTGGGGTGACGGTCGGTGCCATCCACATAGCAACGGGCAAAATCGGGGGAAAAGCGCATCAGTAACCATTGCTTCGGCAGATAGAAATTAAACCCCCAGGCCTCCTCTAGGTGACCTTCCACCACGGTGGGCGTAGGCAGTTGGCCCCGTTGGCGCAGGTGCTTCAGGTCTTCAGGAATCGCCGGATCGCCCCAGGGGAGCACCTTTAGCCGGGGGGAGGTAATCCGGTCGAGGCGATAGTTCCACCAGCCCAGATTCCCCTGGGGGGTGGGGCCATAGACCGTCAGGTACTTGGCCCGACGGGCATAGTGCAAACACACGGGGTAGGCGGTTACCTGGGTTTGCCGCTGTCGCCGCGCACTGAAATAGTCGAACTGCACCACGCCCCCCTCCGGGCTGTGCCAAAGCTGCTCTAGATCGTGCTGGTGTTGATCCACCTGATCCTGGGCCTCCTGGGACAACACATAGTCCAAATGCACAAACAAGCGCCGAGGGCGATCCAGCGGTAATGAGGGCTGGGGCTGGACGGTAATCTGCTGCCACAGGGTCTCCACCACCACCGCCAACTGGGGGCGCAAAAAGGCGATTTCCTCCAGCACCCCCAAAACCTGTTGCTGCTCCTGGGGCGACCAGTCCGACGACCCATAGCCCATCGCGACCTGTTCCGGCAAGGTGGGCCAATCCTGGGGGGCTTTTTTACGCCATAGCCCCCGCCCCGCCGACTCCAGCCAGCCCAGTTTGGTGAGCCAAGTCAGGTCGTCCCGTAGGGTGCGATGCACCGTCGCAAAGGCACAGGCCCGCAGTTCCGCCGCCACCGCCTCCGTCGTCAGCCCGCTAAGCGCCGCCATTTCCGCCACCCAGTCCGCCTGATCTCGCTGGGCAGAGGACAGGGGATGGTGCTGAAACAACAGGGTATCGGTGGGGGTTTGGCAGAGGCATTGGCTACCGCCGCAGCGGTGCTGCATATCGGCCACCGTGGCCCTATCGTCCCGGGGATGACTGGGCGCAAACACCCGATCCCGCACCTCCCCATAGCGAAAGATGGGCGGCAAATCCGCTAGGGGTGATGCCCCATCGCCATAGATCAGCCGTAGCCATACCCAGATCCGTAGGGTACGCCGTAACCGCAGGGCCAGACTGCTCCCACTCAGCCACTGAAGCAACCGAGGGTTTGAATCATAACGAAACTGAATCATTGTTAAGTAGGGGTAACATCACGCTAAAAAAGCCAACAAAACGATGGAAAACGATGCAGGAAAACCGTTGTTTATCGGAGATAACTCAGGCATTCTTAGGGTTAGCCCTGGGACAGGATGAGCGGAAAGGCCCCCCACGTTTCCCTCCATATTGGCTCCTGGCCTGCCTCAGCTTCCCTTGATCGTTCCTGTTCATTTATCCATGCCACCTCAATATCTTGGAAGATACCCATTCCAAGGGAATGCCATAATCACGGCAACACCACTACAGAGCCATCTATGGATCGTTGGCTGCTGTCCGTTGACGAGGTAGCTATGACCTTCACCGTTCCGTCTTCTATTCACCTCAGCCTGAGCGTACCCCAAACCCACCAAGACGCCACCTACCAAATCCTCACCATCGATCTCACGAGCCCCGACCGCCTGATCGAACCCCGTGACCTGGGAAATCTCACCCTGCCAGCGGGCATCGACACCACGGGCGGTGTGGTCATCACCGGACGCGCCCCCATCTGGCTCTATGCCCACCTCGTCCACGAACTGCACCCCACCGCCTGGGTCGCCTGCTACGATCCGCGCCTGGGGGGCGGTGTGGTCGTCGCCACCCACTCCCACCAAACCAATGTGGGCCAAGTGGTGCCCCTGCCCAAAATGCCCCTGCCCCCGCGACTGGGGGCGGCCCTGCTGATCGTTGGCCCCCCCGACAGCGGCAAATCCGTCCTAAGCCATGCCCTCTTCCAAGCCCTGCTGCCCCGCCACCCCGATGTCTTTTTGCAGCGGGCCAACTGGGACGGCGAAGGTAACTGGCTGCTAGAACTGCCCGATAACGCCACCGCCGACCAGCAGGAAGCCTTCAAACGCGCCTTCAAGGGTGGCCCCAGCGAACGCTTCTTTTCCTGGCAGGCCCAGGGCATCCTTGAGCTGCGCCGCCAAAAGCCCCTGGTGTTGGTCGATGTGGGCGGCAAGGTGCAAGACACCAAACTGCCCCTGCTGGATGCCTGCTCCCACTACCTCGTCATCAGCGCCAACCCCGACGCCATCGAACCCTGGCACGAGTTCTGCCGCGACCGCGCCAACCTCAAACCCGTCGCCGTGATCCACAGCACCCTAGAACGCTCCCTCCAAGTCCATCGCCGCCAGCCTTTCCTAGACATGACCTGCGGCCCCTGGCTGCGCGGGGCCACCGACGGCATTCCCGGCGTCCTCCTAGAACAGGTCGAGACATTGTTAGCAGGAAAAGCATAGATCAGAAAACATTAAGGAGAAAAAATGTGAGTGCCTCGAAATTTAGTCCGTACCAAGTTGATCATCTTTTTCTACTAATCGGCGAAAATCCTTTGCCCAACTACGTGGCAGCCAGACTACTGCTCAAACAAGGTGGCACTCCCTATCTGGTCTATACCACTGGAACTGAAAGATCAGCTAATCGTCTGGCAAAGATTTTGAAGAACGAGTTAGCTGATTTTCAGTTAGCCCAATTAGTTTCTATTGAAAAATACGAGTCTGACGCTTATCAAATTCAAGCAAGAATTCAGCAAGTTCTAAAGAATTTGAATGATCAAGTCGGGCTGAATTATACGGGTGGAACGAAAGCCATGGCAGTCCATTCCTATCGCGCTGTCTTCAGAGAGATAAAGGAGAAGGGGCAGCAAGCAGTTTTTAGCTATCTTGACCCGCGACGGCTAGAGATATGCATTGATAACGAAGGGGGCGAAAGTCTCAGAATTCCTATTTACTCAAAAGATGTCACGATTAGCCTTAGCACACTTTTTGAGCTTCATGGACTCAAGTGGAAAGACAATAAGCAACCCGCTAAAGATCCACTTCTACTCAATCTGGCAACTCGACTAGCTGAAGTTCATAAAGATGCAACGAAAGGAAGAGCTTGGTTTCATTGGTTCTACTCAATCTTCTGTGAGGGAGATGGTGATTCTAGCCAGGCGGCAAGAAAACCTAAAAAGACAGGTGGAAAACTAGGCAATTGGAAATCAAAAACTGATCTCAGGGGACTATCGTTTCCAACGACTTGTTTGCCGAAGGAAATTTTAGGAGGATTTCAGCAAGAGGGTTTTCTGAATCAAGATGACGACCTCTCCCTCGAACTTGTTCACAAGCATCCAAGCTTTCAAGATCTTCAGCACTTTTGCAAATGGCTAGACGGTATATGGCTAGAACACTATCTTCTTGGCGATATTCAGTCAATTGTCAATCAAGCTGGTATTTCTGACTATGGACTGAACTTTGAAGTTCCATTAGAAGGCACTCAGGAGGGATTTGAATTTGATGTAGCGTTTACCTACGGCTATCAACTGTTCGCAATTTCCTGTACGACAACATCAGATCGCAGTTTATGCAAATCAAAACTATTTGAAGCCTACCTGCGATCGCAGCAACTTGGCGGCAGTGAAGCAAGAGTAGCCCTATTTTGTTTCAATGACGACTTAGGCGGATTAGCCTCTGAAATGGGTAACCTTCTGTCACAAAAGCAAATTAGACTCTTTGGGCGTAAGCATCTGGCTAACTTTGCCGATGAAGTCATTGGTTGGATTCGAGAGAGTGATGCGGAGGTGGGCCGATGAAATTAACTGTGACGGTTCTTGATACCACTGGAATTCAGTCCTATATTTTTGGCAGCAACCGCCTGCGGGAAAATATTGGTGCGTCCTATATTGTTGGACAGGTGACGGATGCCTGGGTCAGGCAAATTTTGCACAATGAGTTTGAGATTACAAACCCTGAAGACTCGGTTGAAACTCAGAATGTGGAACTAGTTTATGCCGGAGGTGGTAACACCGTCTTACTGTTTAAGTCTGCTGACCTGGCCATAGGCTTCACTGAAAAACTCAGTCTTAAGATTCTGAGTGAAGCGCCAGGGATTAACCTGATCGTTGCCCATCGCCATGATTTTAAGTGGGGTCAAAATCAGCTCTATGATACAGTCCAGGAGATGATGAAAGATGACCTAGACGTGAAAAAGCGATCGCGCATTCCCTCTTCTCCTCTCTTAGGTTTAGGGGTGACTCAAGACTGCAACTCAACCCGATTGGTGGCGGTCGATCAAAGCAAGAATCATGGTTCGCCTACGGACTATCCAGTTTCTAGGGAAATTGTAGCGAAGCTAGATGCCGTCAACCCTAAGAATAAGCAACCTGCCAATACGCAATTGAAGCAGACGCTGCAATTGCCCGATGGATGGGATATTCCTCTAGACTTCGACGATTTCGGGCGTTCTAGGGATGAAATGAGTTACCTTGCCGTCGTGCATCTTGATGGCAACAGCATGGGAAAAAGATTTCAAGCATTTGCTGAAGGTAAGAGCGATCGCGACTACATCACTGCCATGCGCGATCTCTCCCAGAGTGTTGAAAATGCTGGAAAAGCTGTCCTCCAGCAGTTGACTCAAGAACTCATTGCTAACTGGGAAGTTCTTCAAGACACACTAGATCTGGCAGCACAAAAATTACCCTTCCGTCCGCTGGTTTATGGTGGGGATGATATCACCTTTGTCTGCGATGGTCGTCTGGGTTTAACGCTAGCTGTCCGCGCCCTTCAGTTATTTGAATCGCAACCAATCGCAGATGGTAAATCACTGACTGCCTGTGCCGGAGTTTGTATCGTTAAGGCACACTACCCCTTCGCTAGAGCCTATGAACTCAGCGAAGCCCTGTGTCAATCTGCCAAAAAAGTTGCCAAGTGTAAACGAGGATTTTCTTTAATGGAAGGTGAACGTTCAGAAGCAGTTTCTGCTATTGACTGGCATATTGCAGCTAGTGGCTTACTCGGCGACCTGACAGAAATTCGGGAGCGGGAATACCGCAGTCAAGATGGTAAGGACCTAGAAATGCGACCGCTTCTGTTAGATGCTGACTCTGATGATTGGCAAAACTGGGCAAGTTTTGAAACCATCATTAAAGCATTTGCGGGAGAAGTCTGGCAAGAGAAGCGTAATAAAGTTAAAGCTTTACGAGAAGTGCTGCGACGAGGACCAGCGGCAACCAAAGAGTTTCTAACGGCTTATCAGCTAGAGACACTTCCTATCATGCCTGGCAGCGATCACAGACTGAAATCTCCGTTGGCGGAACAGGGATGGCTGGATGATACCTGTGGTTATTTTGATGCGATCGAAGTAATGGATTTTTATATTTCTTTGGGAGGTGAGTCATGAGTTTCTACCAGCTTCAGATTCACTTGCTCAGTGACACCACCTTTGGCAGAGGAGATGGTGTCGCTGGTTTGATTGATCAGGAAGTTGAACACGATCCCTACGGATTTCCCTATTTGCGCGGACGGACACTCAAAGGCTTATTAAGTGAAGAGTGCGATAATTTAATTCATGCGTTGCCCAGCAATCAAAAACCTGACTGGCAACAAGTTGCTGGGGAATTGTTTGGCAAACCCGGTAGCACCCTGGACACGATGGGGGCGATTCATGTTGGAGATGCCCGCTTACCAGAAGAGGATTTACGTCAGGCAGTTGCCTACCAAATTAGCCAAGAAAAGTTAACCAGAGCTGAAATTCTGGATTCTCTCACCACAGTTCGTCGTCAAACTGCTATTCATCCTGAAACAGGAGTGCCAGACCGGGGCAGTTTACGATCTGCTCGTGTTGTATTGAGAGACTTGATCTTTACGGCTGACATCTCTTTTGAGCAGCAACCGACAGATGATCAACTTTGCTTGCTAATGATCGGAGCCAAAGCCCTCCGCTATCTGGGCAGTGGACGTAATCGGGGGCGTGGTCATGTGCGCTGTAGTCTTAATGGGGAATCTCTACCCCAGAATCACCTCGATCATTTCTTTGCTGTTTCGGAGGCATAAACAATGCCAGTCATTTTAGTCACTATTAAAACTCTACAACCCATCCTGGCAACTTCGTTTCAGGGCGATCCCAACAGTGACGTCTCCTATGACTATATTCCGGGCAGCATGATTCGAGGTGCTTTGATTGGTCGTTATTTGCACCACCAGGGACTTAGAGAACTAGATTTAGCCGATCCGGAAACACAACGGCTCTTTTTTCAATCCAATAACACGCGCTATCTCAATGCCTATTTAGTCACTAAGCAAGAACAGCATCGCACATTACCTATACCTCGCTCCTGGTACAAACCAAAGGATTATGAAATTGCAGAAGACAAGGTAATCGATGTTTCCGATCTGAGCTTAGAACAGGATGACGAACAAGAGTCTCTGAAAGTCATTCGAGATCAGTTCTGTATTTTTGAAGATGGCTGCGTCCGACTATACACGCCTGCGCGACGTATTAACATCCACAATACCCGTGATCGCCGCAAAGGTCGCTCCAGCAAACGAGAAGATCAACCTAGCAGTGAAGGTGCAATTTTTCGATATGATGCGCTAGATGCAGGACAAATTTTTCAGGCTGTCATTCTTTGTGAAAACCAGGATATTGAGTTTTTCAAACAACTCTTAAGTCAATCCGATTTATGGCTAGGGGGATCGCGAAGCGCGGGCTACGGTCATACTCAAATTTCTCATGAAATCAAGGACTCATGGCAAGAGTTTGAACCATTAGGAGATGAGGAGAATATTGATGCAGAACATCTCACAATTACCTTGCTTAGCGATACTTTGCTACGAGATACCAACGGCCAACCCAGCGCTGATCCGAACCTAATTGTTGATGCTATCAAAGCAACCTGCGGTAGTGAGCTACCCATTCCTGAACGAAATCATATCTTCTGCAGCCAGACCTATATTGGTGGCTTTAATCGCAAGTGGGGACTGCCCTTGCCCCAAGTAGCAGCCCTTGCCGCTGGAACAGTAGTTGTTTTCGAGAATGCCACCCTTACCGATGAACAAATCCAGCAGTTGCACTGGCAGGGGATTGGCGATCGCCGCAATGAAGGCTTTGGACGCGTGGCTATCAACTGGCATCGACAAGCAAAACTTCAAGTCAAGAAGCCCCCTAAATCTCAATCTGCATCTCAGCAACCTTCGATCAATCCAGCATCATTGCCCTTGGCTCAGAGAATGGCAGCGCAGCTTCTGCGTCAAAAACTAGACCAGCTTCTAAAAACGGAAGTCGATCACAGAAAACTGGAAATCGGGAATATTTCCAACAGCCAACTTTCCAGATTGCAACTTGTTGCTCGTGGAGGAATAAGTTCTGAACCAGTAAACTTGCAAGATATTTGTGAGTTTCTGAATCGCGACAACCTCACAAAAACGGCTCTAGAGCAGTTTCAGAAGACAAGATTTAAGCAAACTAATGAGTCTTTTTATAGTTGGTTGCAAGAACGACTGAAAAATCCTCAAAGTTGGATCGCTCAACCACCAGAAATTCAATTGAGTACAGAAGTCAAAGCAACCGTCGATGACTCATTAGCTGTTGAGTACACCCTCAAGCTGATTATGGCAGTGGCGAAGCAGGCAACCAAGGAGAAGCAACGATGATACAAGCTGAACCAACATCCAGCATTCAACGCATCGAACGTAATCAGCGTGAAATTATCCGTCGGGTGATTGTCCGGGGTTGCTTGAAGCTGGAGTCACCAACCTGTTTGGGCAGTGGGGATGCCGATAGTCCCACGGATATGCCTCTACTGCGAGACAGCATTTCTCAACACGCGCTGTTGACTGGCAGTTCAATCGCAGGGGCACTGCGGAATTACCTGTGGGACTACGAGCATAACTACGGTGCCAGGGAAACCAGAGATGATATGGCAGCTTACCTTTTTGGCGCAATCCGGCGAGATGATGACGGCGATCAAAGTCCGCTGATTGTTTATGATGCGATTAGCAGCACGGTTCCAGCTATTGAATTACGAGATGGGGTAAAGATTGAGAGCAAAACAGGCACCGCCAGCGACAAAGCAAAGTATGACCTGGAGGTGCTGGTAGCGGGTACGAAGTTTTCCCTTCAACTTGAGTTGTTAATTAATCAGCAGGCAAATCAAAATAAGCTGCTGCAAGGACTGGCGATCGCCCTCCAAGGACTTGAAAAAGGCGAAATTAGCTTAGGCATGAAAAAGCGCCGTGGGTTTGGTCGATGCAAAGTTACTGAATGGCAAGTGTGGGATTTCGACCTAACTAATCCTCAGAAATGTCGAGAATGGCTTAAATTTGACCATTGGACACCAGGTTTTCTAGAGAATTACTCAAAAACAGAATCAATTGCCAACGCATTAGGAGTTGATTTATCTAAGGTGGACGATAAGCGCGATCGCCTCACCTTAAAAGCTACCTTTAGTCTAGATGGCTCGCTCCTCATTCGTTCTGGTCAAGCTAGCACAGACAAAGCTCCTGATGTGGTACATCTCAAATCCAATGGCAAGCCTATAGTCTCAGGTACTAGCCTCGCTGGAGTGTTACGGCATCGAGCCGAGCGGATTGTCAAAACCTTACAAGGAACACCATCAAACGGTGAGCCAAATTTAGTGAAGACTTTATTTGGGGATGTTGATGAGAAGAGTAAAACTGCTCAAGCAAGTCGTCTGATAGTTCATGAGGCTGAAATTAATGAATCACATGACATGGTGCAAAACCGTATTGCGATCGATCGCTTTACAGGCGGCGCTTACCACGGAGCCTTATTCAACGAACAACCTGTATGGGGTGGCGAAAACACAAAACTGACTATTGAGCTAGAGCTTCATAACCCCAAAGCATACGAAATCGGTCTACTCCTACTCTTACTCAAAGACCTCTGGACAGGAGACTTACCTGTTGGGGGTGAGAGCAGTATTGGTCGGGGACGACTTAAAGGGAAAGAAGCAACCGTGACTCATTACCAACCAGGACCGCAAAACAAGTCATGGAAGATTACTCAAGGTGATC
This sequence comes from Phormidium sp. FACHB-1136, assembly GCF_014697375.1. Classification (GTDB taxonomy): domain Bacteria; phylum Cyanobacteriota; class Cyanobacteriia; order Phormidesmidales; family Phormidesmidaceae; genus Nodosilinea. Next base: position 3,092 of record NZ_JACJRS010000040.1, on the reverse strand, counting down.
AGCATTTAGAGATTGAAAATCCAGACGAACTTGAATCCTTTGTAAAAGCTCTTGTGGATGAAGTTTCTGAGGAGGTGGCTGCATGAATATTCTAAACATCTGTGAACCCATTAAGGAGCTATCCCTGAGGACAAATGATGATTTAACAGATTGGATTGAAGCTCAGTTTAAGGAATATAATCTTAAATACTTACTGGCCCATGCTGATGATGGTGTGATCTGGGGGCATTTCAGAACAGGCAAACTCTCGACATCTAATGCTGTACTTGAACAATCTCCGCCTTTACGAATAATGACACTTCAGCAATGTCGTATTTTCGGCAAGGCTGGAGAAGTTTTACTCTGGAATACAAACAATACTTGGAATGCCCGCCTTTTATTTGATCCACCAGATAAGAAGCACATTATCGAAGAACGGCAGTTGCTCTGGGGCACCCATGGCAAGAAACGAGAGCCAGAAGGTTTTACTTGCTTGAAGGACGGCTCTCAGGGGCTCAAACACGCTGTTCCCTTCACTGAAATTGAATTAGAAAATGATGGGAAGCTAGTACAACCTGTTCGATTAGTTGTTCATCAATTCATTGATTATGACGATGACGGCTTAGCTCGAGTTACTCTAAGTCGTCTTGTAGATTTGACCACAGAAGGTTAGCAAGGAGTTGATCATGACTTTTCCAAAACATATTAAGTGTGTACCAGAAGATCGTAAAGCAGTTGCTCCTTATAATTTTGTGGAGCTGCCAGATAAAGTTGTGACTGTTGATCCTGATTCTTTACCAGATGGCGATCTTTACCATCCCGGACGCCACACAGGAACAATCAAATGTACTCTCACCACTGAATCTCCCCTCTACACTCGCTGTGGTTGGACACCAGATGATTTTGCTAAATATGGTGATATTCCTTTTCATGAACTTCCGCCAGAAATAAAACAAAGGCGTGCTAACTTTCTTTCCGATCCCATTACTCAAAAACCAGTAATTCCAGGAAGTAGTATCCGAGGAATGCTCCGCACTTTAGTTGAGATTATTAGCTTTAGCAAAATCAACCAAGTTTCTGATGCTCAGAAATTCTTCTTTCGGGCTGTAGCGGCTGAGAAAGAAGATCCTTTAGCAGAGCCTTACAAGAAGACTCTAAAAAAGGTACAGGCTGGCTACCTCGTGAAAAAAGGAGATGAGTGGTTTATTCGTCCAGCAAAGAAAGTAGATAACTTATCCTTTGTGTGGATTAAGGATGAATTGGTTAAAAAAGTAATTAATGATTTCATTCCTTTAAACAGCGAAGAATACTACCCACAGTACAAAATTAATATTAGTTTTGAAGACACTGCTCTAAAAAATGGGAGACGTTTTGCAAGGAAGATTAGCGTCAAGCCGAATCAGTATAAGTATGTAGGAGTATTAGTCACTAGTGGAAACATGGCAGAAACTGGAAAAGCTGATCAAACAAAACGTAAGAATGACTGTCTAGTCTGTGAACCTGATTCACAAGCTCAACTACTTAAAATTAGTAATGATACTATTCGCGATTATTGTAGTTCTTTAACCGCTTTTCAAAAACAATCACCAAATTTTACCGAACAAGAAGGGGTTTTGGTAAACGGACGATGCATTTTTTACTGTGAACCTCAAGAAACAGGAAAAGATGTAATCCTATTCGGGCAGAGTCCAAATTTTCGGATTCCTTTCTTTCCTGATCATAATGGCAAAGCTGCAACAGCACGAGACTTCATTCCTCCCCATCTGAAAGATACTAAAGATCAACCCATAATTTTAGATATGGCTGAGGCTATGTTTGGTTTTGTGCGACGTGATAAACAAACTAATCAAGATCAACAGGCTCGGAGTGGTCGTATCTTCATTAGCGATGCAATTCCACAACCTGAACAAGAAGCAAATATTCAAGCTAGTTTAGATAAGGAATCACAAGAGATTCTTTTATCCAGTCCGAAACCAACTACATTTCAGCACTATCTGGTTCAGCCTCAAGCCAAACAGAAAACTCTAAAACATTACGCTAGCAGCTCGCCAAAAGAAAATGAGCCAGGAAAAACTGCTATTCGTGGTCATAAATTGTATTGGCATAAAGAATACAAAGGTTTATCTGTATCTGAAAACTCAGACTCTCAGACAACCTTGATTAAGCCCCTTGACATAGGGATAAAGTTCACTTTTGATATTCATTTTGAAAACTTGAGTGATGCTGAACTAGGTTTATTGCTTTGGGTGTTGAGCCTCAGCAGTGACAAATTGGAAGAACTACAGACTGGAAAAGCAGGTGAGCACTATTGCTTTTCTCTGGGTATGGGTAAACCGCTAGGCATGGGCGCGGTGAAGATTAATCATAAATTGTATTTAAGTGATCGCCCCCTACGCTACCAGAAATTATTCAGTGGTTCAGATTGGGAGAAAATAGAGCATATTGCTACTATTAACGAGCAACAAAAATGTATCGATGCTTTTGAGTTCTCTATCCTTCATCCTAAGGATGGCATTAGTGACAGTGATCATCCTGAAGACCGAACAGCAACCAAGCTGAGAGAAATTCCACGAATTGAAATGCTTTTGGCTATGTTGCAATGTGACCCTCCTGACGAAGGTATTGAATATATGGATCTCGAAAGATTCCAAGATCGAAAGGTACTTCCTAACCCCTTAGATATCAGAGGAATCTCAGATCAACGCCGGGTTCCCAGCAATAACAATCCTAGTTCCAGTGGTTCAGAAGGGAGCGATCTCTCTACTCCTAAGCCTTCCAAATCCCAGAAAAAAGTTAATTCTTCTAAGGAGAAATCTGAAAGAAGACAATCTTCATCTAGTCAAGGTGGACAAACCAGTATGGGAGCGGCTTTCGAGCGAGCCAAGAAACCAAAGCGAAAATAGACTTAATCGGAATTGGGCACCTCGAAAAATACTGAAGGCACTGTCTCACAATGAGACTCACGCCGAAATCTAGACTCCTGAAATATTTGCTAATCATCCAATACTGGACAGTGGGAAGTTCTGTATCCGGTAGCGGGACGCCAAGAAAAACGGACATGAGCTGAGTCAATCGACCCATCATGTCCGAAACTGGCTGATGTAAAGCCTTTC
>NZ_JACJRS010000004.1 GCF_014697375.1 Phormidium sp. FACHB-1136 | reverse complement strand
ATGCTGTTGAGGCTATCCATCGGTGCACCGTGTTTTACTTGCACCTGCACTCTATGCGGTGGATAGCTTTTTTCCAACCCAACCCCAAAAAACTGTCCGGAGTGTTGCATAGAATCGATTATGGCCTTCGACGCAAAACCACGCTATGACCTAGACGTATACAGGCTATGCACTTTAGTTGTCGCTAGTTGTCGCTAGTTGTCGCTGAAATTAGGGAGTCGGTTGAGATAAATTCGGTTGGCGCACCTGCTCAACCTGTTTCGCCCAGCACTGCCGTCCCTTACCACCGTCGCCTACAATCGAGAAAGATGGCCCAGAAGTTTGAGAGGTTAATGCCGCCATGGACTCAGAATCCATTAAGCTATCGCAGCTAGAGGTTTTCGTGGCCGTTGCCGAATGTGGTAGCTTCAGTGCCGCTGCCCTTGAGCTTCAGGTGTCCCAAGCCGCCGCCAGTCGTTCCCTAGCTCTCCTTGAAAAACAGCTTGGATTGGCCTTGGTACAACGCACTTCTGCGGGCACCAGCCTCACCGCTTCGGGCGAACAATTGCTCCCCCTAGCCCAGGAGATTTTGGAAAAAACAAAATTAATTCACACCACGGCCCATCAAATTAATCGGCTGCAAACAGGCACCGTTCGTATCGCCACCTTTCGCTCCGTAGCTACGCATTTATTGCCCCTAGCGATTAAGCAATTTAATCAAGCTTTTCCAGAGATCAAAGTACTGGTTCAAGAAGCTCCCTATACTGAAGCTATTGAGAACAGTTTGCGCCAAGGAACAGCGGATATTGGTATTATGCCTCTGCCCGTTGCCGAAGATATTCAGACCTGGAATTTACTCCAGGATGAGTATTTAGTTTTGCTGTCAGAGGATCTACAGCTACCTTCCGTTTTGAGTTGGGATGATTTAGCCCCCTATCCCTTAATTGTTCCCGCCGCAAAGAGCCCCTGCCGCAAAGCCCTAGAGGACTACTTTGCACGGGTCAACTGTCCCTTAGTGCCCACCCACGAGATTTCAGAAGACAGCACAGCGGTTAATATGGTGCGCCACGGTATCGGTTTTACCATCATGGCCCGGTTAGCCGCCCAGCCCATTCCTGCCTCCATTCAAATTCGGAAACTGCCCGTTCCCATGTCCCGCACCATTGCCGTGGGCATGGCAGAAAGCATCATGCATTCTCCCCCAGTTTTTGCCTGCTTAGAGTCCATTAAAGCCAGCCTTACCCGACCAGAACCCAGCCTCAGCAAGCGCCATATTGAGGCGCTGAGTCGGCAGAATTAAGGGGCTAGGCTGGTTGACTGACCAAAGATTCTGCACCAGGCGAGGAAACCTCGCCCCTACATTATTCAAACGCTGTAGGGGTCAGGTTTCCTGAACCTTTGATGAATTTGGATTCTAGCAAATTTCGTCCGTCAATTAGATGTTGGCCTCCGGTATTTACGGGTAAAGAAACCTCGCCCCTACCGTTGGCTGAGGTGGAGATCGGATTTTCTAACTCGAATTTGCTATGAACTGTAGCTAAACAATCTACAGACGTTCGCTAGGTCGTTGAACTATCGCCATCAACCACATCGCCCATGACTTTACGAGCCGCAAGGGCCGCCGCCAGCAGAGAAATGCCGCTAAACAAAATACTGATACCCACATAAAGCCCAATGAACCACAGCGCGGTAGAGGGCCAGCCGTTGATGACTAAGATTCCCAGAATCAGGGTAATAATGCCGTTAAGCACCACCAACCAAGACATGGATTTTCCCACTCGATTGGTGAATCCCATGACGATAGTGGTGATGCCCTCGGCGATGAACAAAATGCCAAAACTTAGGGTAAGTAGGGCAACGCTTTTCAGGGTATTAAAGATGATGAATAGCCCTGCTATGCTGTAGAAAATACCGACAATGAGCGTCATCCAAAATCCCCGCACGGGCTGGGCACGGAAAGACTGAACAATCATAGCGATGCCAGTGAAGAGGGCGATCCATCCCAGCATCACCACGAAGAAGGCCGAGGCAAAGAGGGGGGAAAAAATAGCCAGTGCCCCTAGCAGAATCAACAGGATACTCAGGGCAATGACCCAGTTGGTCGCTTTTTTAACTTCCATCGGTGGCAGTAAGTTGGTAGTCATGGTGACATCCTTTTGCTTAAGAAAAATTAAAGATCAGTGAATTAGCGAAGATTCGAGTTGCGTATTAGATTAAACCGCATCATCGCCATGTTTGGATCATCCAGGATGTCTGTCCCCGCTTGACCAACGAAACGATGACTGACAAAACTCATCGACGGGCCGTATGTGGAACGGAGCCAGAGCCTCGAATTGGGAACCCAGGTAAAGCCTGAGGGCTTCTCACCCATCCCCTCACCGGGCCGGATGGGCGGTTGCTGTCACAGGCTCCCACCCGTTCCGGGACTGCCTTTGCCAAGTTTGTCACAGGAAAGGGTGATAAGCGTCATATTAGATTGTGTCCAACATTAAGGCCAATCTTCTCAGGACGTCGCATAGTATCAACACCAGCCTTTATTTGCCAGATTTCCCTCCAGTAAGTATCATTCCCTCTCCTTACCCCTAACCAGTAGAACTATGGCCATGGAAAAGCGCTCTAGTTTGTCCAATTTTGTGAATAATTCAAATATTTGGCCCCTTGATGTCCAGAATCGAGTACAAAAAATTCTCCAGGACAAACCTGGACTCCTTCCAGTTACTGGGCAAGTGGGCACAGGCAAAAGTACGATATTGATGATGGTGGCTTATCTTTTGTTTCAAGCTGGACATACCATCGTGTTTTCTAGTGAGGAAGAGAACTGGAGCCAGAGGTGCCAGTTTGACCTGCCCAAGGACTGGTTGATACAGACGATTTTGCCCATCAATCAAGCTTGGATAGCGGCACTTCAGCCCTATTTGGAAAATCCTAATGTGGTGATTGTGATTGATCAATTAAGCTCGGCTAATGCTGAGGCTGTTTTCACCGCTACCCAGGCTGGACGATGGGTGATTATTGGGCTAGATACCCCCTTTGTTGGGCTAGACGTTCTCTATACTCTTCAAACTTGGGGACTAAAAACCCAAGCCATCTTGAATCACGTAGCAGGGATTATTTCCTTAACTTTATTGCCCCGTCTCTGTAGTCAATGTGGACAGTTGACCTTGGCTAGTTTGGAGGAAACCCGACTGATTTATCCCGGCAGTTATGAACCGCAGCCCCTTTGGCAGGAGGTGGGATGTCCAGCTTGCCACCACCGGGGTATTGGGGATAATCCCAGCTATGGTCGCTGTGCTGCCTTTGAGGTGCTTCAGAATATTCCCACAATCAAGCCTGAAATTGAAACTTATTTAGACCAAGGGGATGTGCCACATCATCTACCACAGGACTCTCACTTAACGATGCGGGAGAGCGCACAAAACTTGGTTCAACAGGGGTGGGTGGGCATTCAAACCTATCGCCAACAGATTGGACATAATCCTCTGCTCAGGCTGCATAATCTGTGGGAGCAAGAAACGGCTAGAGCTACCTTAATTCAGGACTTGTTCGGTCGATTTGTGACTCAGCAATTAGTAGAAAAACTGATCGATCAGCCAAACTTTAATGCCATTATTGAAGGTGAACGACGACGAATTACTTGCCTCTTCTGTGATGTGCGAGGATTCACCACATGGTCGGAAATAAACTCCCCTGCGGATGTCTTTATGATGCTAAATCGCTACTTCCGGGACATTATTGACATCGTGTTTCGCTATGAGGGTACTATCGATAAATTCATTGGCGATTCGGTCATGGTTGTATTTGGAGCTCCGCTGGCTCAGGTGGATCAAGAATTGCGAGCGGCCCAGTGTGCCATTGCCATTCAGCAAAAGGTGGCGGGTCTCAACCAGAACAACCTTCAACAGCCCATTCAAGTGGGTATTGGCATTAACTCTGGGGAGGTGATCGCGGGGTGTTTAGGTAGCCATCGTCGAATGGACTACACTGTAATTGGGGATGTGGTCAATACGGCAGCTCGGCTAGAAAGTGCAGCTCAGCCTGGGCAAATCCTCCTTGGCCCAGAGACCTACCGTGTGATTCACGATCAGGTTTCCTGCCGCGCCATCGGGTCTTTAAAACTGAAGGGTAAAGCCCAAGCCATTGAGGCTGTTGAGGTACTCTATTCCCTAAATTGATAGGTGTTGCCCTGCTGCTGCGTGCCTAGGGCAAATTGAGTACATCTATAGAAAACCCATACAAATAACCGCCACTATCCCCCTAGTAATGCCTAACAAGTTAGGCCCAGGGAGAATTAGCAGCGGTTTTCAGCTAGATGCGCTTAGGTGCGGTGTTACGCCACCACGTGGGGCTGGGTCAGGCGATCCAGTTGCTTCACCAGTAGACTGAGGAACAGACCCACATCGGTAACCACCCCGGTGGATTCTAGGGAACCCCGGTCGGCCAGTTTGGTGACCACGGCGGGATTGATGTCTACGCAGACCATCTTGACGCCAGCGGGGGTCATATTACCGACGCCGATGGAGTGGAGCATGGTGGAGAACATCAGAATCATGTCGCAGCCTTCGATGAGGCGGGCGTAGTCGGCCTGGGCTTCGATTAAGTCCATTTTGGTGTCGGGCAGGGGGCCGTCATCGCGGATGGAGCCCGCCAGGGAGAAGGGAACACCGTGCTTGACGCATTCGTAGAACACGCCCTTGGTGAGGACTCCCTGCTCCACGGCGTTGGCAATGCTGCCGCAGCGGCGGATGCTGTTGATTGCCCGCAGGTGGTGACGGTGCCCCCCCCGCACCGATGTTCCCTGTTTCATATCGACACCGAGGGAGGTACCCAGCATGGCTTGCTCAATGTCGTGGACGGCGATGGCGTTGCCACCGAGGAGACCCTGGATGTAGCCTTCGCGGATGAGGCGAGACAGGTGTTCGCCGCCGCCCGTATGAATCACCACAGGCCCAGCAACAACGACGGCCTTACCGCCCTGATCCCGCAGGCGGCGCAGTTCCCAGGCCACCTGTTCTACGATCAGTTCCACACGGCGTTCGCTGGAGACACCGGAACCCATAAAGCTGAATTCCTCCTGCTGGTGGGCGGTGCGGCTGCGGTCGGCAGCACTGCGTACACTGCGAATGCCGTCGTAGCCGACGATCACCTGGTCGTCCACTTCCAAATCCCGCAGCAGCTTACACACAGCGCTGGGTTCGGGCACGCAGTGAACCACAATCACCCCATCCATGCGCTGGTTCTGCACCCGCACCCACTGGCCGCAGATACGGACTTCGGTGGGATAGATGGTGGAGCTATAGAAATCGTCGGGGGCGACTCCGGCCTGGGTGATGGCCACTAGGCGAGCGTCGGTTTCTTCTTCTGGTGGAGCCACGGCACCGAGGTCGATGAGCTGGGCCATGATCTCGTCCATCACCTCCTGGCTGGGGGCGGAGACGCGAATATCCGCCGTGGAGGTGCTTTGGCGCTGGGTGCCCAGGTCAAACTTCAGCACTTGGAAGCTGCCACCCCCTTCCACCACCAAATCCAGCGCCCGGTTCACCAGGCCAGAATCCAGCAGATGTCCGGTCATGGTAACGGTGCGGGAGATGATGCCGCTTTCCCCGGTGGGTTCCGGGTGGACGGGTTCGTTGACGCGCAGGGTGAGGCATTTGGCCGCACCGCCCGCTTTCAGGAACTCGGTGAGGGGCGTTTCCACCACCTCAAAGCCCACCGCCGCCAGTTGGGCCTTCAGGTCGTCGCTGGCCTGGTTCATGATCACCGTCTGGCCAATGTTGACGGCGTTGCAGGCAAATGTCACGGCGTCGGGTTCATCAATGGCGATGCGCTTTTCGGCGGGCACCCGCATTTCAATCAGACGGTTGGAGTAGGAATCGAAGGCGGGGGGATAGTACAGCAAATACCCGCCCGTGAGGGGACAGAAGCAGGTATCCAAATGGTAGAAGCGCTCATCCATCAGGTGTAGCGACAGGACTTCAATCCCCAGCCATTCTGCCACTAGAGCATGGGAATCGAGCTCGGTACGGAAGCCGTAGCCCGCCCACAGCCAGCGTCCTTCCCGATCTAGCAGGGCATCACCAGCGCCTTCAAAGGGTAGGTCGGGGGGAAGAACGTGGACGGTGTGACCCTGGGCCTCGAACCACTCCTTAAAGAACGGCTCCTCGCCCTGGCGTTCGGGGTGAAGGAAGCGGCTCAGCACCACCTGATCGCCCAAAATCAACCCGGCATTGGCGGTGAACACCATATCCGGCCAGCCCGGTTGCGGTTTCACCAAATCCACATTGGCCCGCTCGGAAATTTTTTGGTACAGACCATGCCACTGCTCCTGGGCGCGTTCTAGGGAGGACTTGTGAACGTTGCCCTCCATCCAGGGGTTAATTACATAGTCCACTTCGTAAAACTGAGGCGAACACATCAGAAAGCGCAAATCAGAAGTCATAGGGGTGATGCTGAACTAGAACGGGGAACAGACGGCTACGGATCTTCACGGGCCAAGGACGCAGCCACCGCCAATACCGAAAACCGAAGGGTATTCAGATGACCCAAAGCAAAGGCCAACATTATATTTTAGACCCCTGTTTTGACAGTGCAAGGCCGATATTGGCAATCTCTAAAGCCCATGCTCCGCTCTGCTGCCTGTCAAGAATCCCCAAATCCACCTAGGTATAAGCCCCCAGACACGACCTGCCCCTGCCCCAGATCGTCACCCTGCCCACCTTCCCTTGTCACTATTTCCTGACTTACCCCCCCGCCACCGCCATGGTAGGTTCCGGGTAGAGATGGGTACCCTAATGGATAATGCACCCCGTTCGGCGTGAAGTCTAGCGTCTTACCCCAGGTAAACCGCCACAGCTAGCCTTGGATGCAGATAGACACTTCAAGACCTTGTGACCGTGGCTATCCCCGATTTTCAAACGATTATGCTGCCCCTGATGCAAATGGCCTCCGATGGGCAAGAGTATTCCCTGCGCGAGGCGATTGAGCAACTGTCGCATCACTTCCATTTGAGCGATCAGGAACGCCAAGAAATGTTGCCGAGCGGTCGTCAGGCCACCTTTGACAACCGTGTGGGATGGGCGAAGACACATCTGAAGAAAGCGGGTCTTCTGCAAACCACTCGACGGGGATATTTCCAAATTACCCCCAGAGGTCAAACTGTTCTTGATAGCAAGACTGACAAAATTGATGGAAAGCTCTTAGAGCAATTTCCTGAATACATTGCCTTTAGGACGCTGAACCGGGATCAGGTTAGCCCTAACGTTGTAGATTCCGCCAGCCAAGAAAAGACCCCAGAGGAAAACCTAGAGCTTATTGTGCAAGGGCTCACCCAGGACTTGGCATCAGAGCTTTTGGAGAATATTAAAGTCTGTTCTCCCAGTTTTTTTGAAACCCTGGTGGTGGATGTTCTGGTGAAAATGGGATACGGCGGTACCCGCAAAGATGCCAGTAAAATTGTAGGCCGCAGTGGCGATGGTGGTATTGACGGTACCATTAACGAAGATCGCCTAGGACTGGATATTATTTACGTGCAAGCTAAACGCTGGGAAAATCCGGTGGGGCGGCCTGAAGCACAGAAGTTTGCTGGGGCGTTGCAAGGCTTCCGGGCCAAGAAAGGTATCTTTATCACCGCCTCCAGCTTTACCGCTGAAGCCAGGGATTTTGTCTCTCGCATCGAAAGTAAAATTATCCTGATCGATGGCCAAGCCTTAGCCCAATATATGATTGAGTTCGGCGTAGGCGTCAGCACCAAGGAAATCTACGAAATCAAGAAGATTGATCTGGATTACTTCACGGAGTAACCCTCAAACTCAAGGGCTGACGATGGGTAAGTCCTGTAGGCTGAGCAGAACGTAATCTAACCCTATTGAAACAGGTTGGGGTTGGCTCTCGCATCCCCCAACCTACAGGATTTAGGGTTTGGGCTAGCTGTACTTTTGGTTCGAGGTGGGCTCTAGGTCAAACAGCACATGGAGAGTTTGCATGGCGCGTTTGCGGGCTTCGATATCTCGCTGGGCGCGAAGTTGCACCATGGGGTCGTGGAGAATTTTGTTGACGATGCCACGGGTGAGGGCTTCGATCACTTCTTGGTGTTTTTCAGCGAATTCGCTGCCTAGGCGGGAGAGGGCTTTTTCGAGTTCCTGCTCGCGGATGGTTTCCACCTTGTTGCGGAGGCTGCTGATGGTGCCCACGGTATCCAGGGAACGCCACCAGTCCATGAAACTCTCCACCTCTTCGTCGAGTAAGACTTGGGCCTCCATGGCCATGCGGCGGCGGCTGGCCTGGTTTTGGGCCACCACAGCCTTCAGGTCATCCACATTAAAGGCGTGGACGTTGGGCAGTTCGTTAACGTTGGCGTGGACGTTAAGGGGCACCGAAATGTCGAATAGCATCAGGGTGCGGTTGCTGTCCAAAATCGGCTCCAGGTTTTCCCGGTGCAGAATCGGTTCGGTAGCGGAGGTACAGGTAAACACCACATCTGACGCCTGCACGGTCTCTAGCATGGCCTCTAGGGTGCCAGTACGCAGGTTAGCGTCTGGGAACTGCTTGGCCAGTTCGTTGGCGCGGTTGATGGTGCGGTTGAGGATGGTGATCGGGCAGGAGTCCTTGGCATTGAGGTGCTGCACCAGCAGGCGGGCCATTTTGCCAGCACCGAGGATGCTGATGTTGCAACCATCGAGGTTGGGCACCTTGAGCTTAGCCAGTTCCACCGCCGCCGAGCTGATGGATACGGCCCCGGTGCCAATGCTAGTTTCGCTGCGCACCCGCTTTCCGGCGGTGAGGGACTGCTTCAGCAGCCGATCCAGCACCCGGCCAATGCTCTTGTGCTGTTGGGCCAGTTGGTGGGCGTGCTTCACCTGGGCCAGAATTTGCCCCTCGCCGAGGACGAGGCTATCCAGCCCCGCCGCCACCCGCATCAGGTGGTTGATGGCATCTTGGTGCAGCAGAATGAACAGGTGTTGGCGCAGTTCCGGCAGGGGCAGGCCGCTGTGTTCGGAGAGAAACTGGGTTACTTCCCGGATGCCCTGTTCGGTCTCTTCGGTAACGATGTGAATCTCTAGGCGGTTGCAGGTACTGAGGATAGAGACTTCGTCAATGTGGGGACAGTGGGTGAGATGGGCAATCGCGTCTCCCGTCTGAGCCGTGGGAATGCTAAGTTTTTCTCGAATTTGAACGGGTGCGGTTTTGTGGCTCAGACCAATTACGGCGATATTCATTCTTCCTCCACGCGTTTAGTGATTCACCTTATTTTATGGTGGCCTTTGATGGTCACCCTAGACTCCGTCACGACTCTCCAAGGGGGGTAGGGCGAGAAACGAGCCAGGGCAAACAGGCCCACAAAAGCCAATATGTTTGAACTTAGAGATAAATCGGCGCTGACTCAAGGAAACTCAACAAAAGTCCATCAAAAAATGTAAAGGCCGAAAAAAAGAGATGCGGCAAGCCACATCTCTAGGAAGAAGAGCATGAAGCTGTCTCCAGCCTCACGCTTTTCTGGTTATTGGTTTTGCCCTTAGAAGGGTCAGGAGACCTGCCCCCTACGTTTTCCTAGCGCCGTAGGGGCGCGGTTGTCGCACCCGTGGGTTAGGAGACCTGACCCCTACGGGATCTTTAGACCAATAACCTAGCGGATTTGCAGGGTCTTGGGAGCCTCGAACATGTGGATGGTGTCCACAAAACGGGCGGTCTTGGACTGGCTGGAGATAATCAGGGACTGAGTCCGGGCACCGCCATGGAAGAAGCGGACGCCGTTCATCAGCTCGCCAGCGGTGATCCCCGTGGCGGCAAACAGCACGGTTTCGCCAGAGGCCAGTTCGTGAGCGTCGTAGACTTTGTCGATGTCGGTGATGCCCATTTCGTTGAGGCGGGCGATGTTAGCTTCCTTGCTTTCGCCAATCAGCCCGGTCTTCACGACTTCAGGGTCGTAGATCAGTTGGCCCTGGAAGTGACCCCCCAGGCAGCGCATGGCGGCAGCGCTAATCACCCCTTCGGGAGCAGCACCGATGCCCATCAGAGCGTGGGTGTTGGTACCAGAGAAGGCGCAGGAAATGGCCGCACCCACGTCACCGTCGGCGATCAGCTTGACGCGAGCGCCCGCATCGCGGATTTCCTTAATCAGCTCGTTGTGGCGATCCCGCTTCATCACCACCACCACCAGTTCGTCGATGGCCCGATCTAGGCACTCGGCCAGGATTTTCAGGTTTTCGGTGGCAGACTTGTTGATGTCCACATGGCCCTTGGCCTGGGGGGGAGCGGCCAGCTTCTTCATGTAGAAGTCGGGGGCTGCGAACAGACCACCCTTCTCGGAGATGGCCAGCACCGCCATGGAGCCATTCTGACCGTAGGCCACCAGGTTGGTGCCTTCACAGGGGTCAACGGCGATGTCAATTTCCACCAGTTCGTCGGGGTTGCAGTAGGCTTTGGCATCGGGCTGGGTGCAAATCCCCACTTCTTCACCGATGTAGAGCATGGGGGCATCGTCCCGTTCACCCTCACCAATCACGATGCGACCGCGCATGTGAATCTTGTTCATGCGCTCCCGCATGGCTTCCACGGCCACTTGGTCAGCGATGTTCTTTTCGCCTTTGCCCATCCAACGGGCCGAGGCGACCGCCGCCTGTTCGACCACCTCAATAATCTCAAGACCGAGGGTACTTTCCACGGGATTAATCCTCCAAGTGCCTATATCTAGTAGGTTTTCGCGTTCCCTATCTCAGTTTCTCAGTCTATCAGACGGTGGGATCAAGGCATAGGTGGTGGCTAGATTGGCAGCAATTCTCAGTATGACTAGGCTGGTGAATAAAATACCGCTCAGGCTGAGCCTGTCGAAGCCTTTTCACCCTTCGACAGGCTCAGGGCGAACGGCCAATTTGCCAAAATGAGAATTGCTGCTAGATTGGCCCCAGCACTAGCACCACAATGCCAACGGCAACCGTCCAGCCGATTAGGGTAAAACTGGCCGTCAGCAGAAAGGGGAAACGAGCCTGGGCCGATTGGGCGGCCTCCAGCTCTGACCAGGCGGGGAGCCAGGGCCAGTAGTAGATGGTGATGGTATCGTCTTCGGTGGTGCGGTCGAAGTAGCTTTTTTTCACCCCAGATTGCCCATCGTAGGGGGCGGGCCGCTGGGGCAAGGTGTAGCGATACCGCAGAAAATAGTCGGTGTGGGTGATGCCCGTATCCGAGTCGTAGCGGAGGGCGGTGCGTTTTTCCGTCACCGTGGCTGGGGTGGCCTGCCCCCATTGGCTAATGGCGGCTTCTTGCAGAAAGGGAATCAGCAAAAAGCCATAGATCACGTAGACAAGGCCAATGAAAACCAGAACCAGCGAATTGAGCCGAGAGAAGAGGCTCTTTCGACGGACAAACCACCACTCCAGGCCAAAACAGGCTATCCACAGCACAAGCCCCAGGGCCGACAACCCCAGCAGTAGCCCCAGGGAGGTTGGGGCTACTGCTGGGGTCGAATCTCCCACGATGGGCAACGCCATGCGCCGCGCCAAAAGGCCGATCCCCACCGTGCCCCCCAGGGCCAGGACACCCTTTAGGGCTATCCAACGATGGGCATGATCATCCATGGGCGGAGGGCGTTGAGAAGGATTGCGAGAGGATCAGGGCTGCAAGATCATCAGGATTCTGACCTATCCTACCGAAGGAAGAGGGAGAGCGTAATGGGGGGAGGCCAAGGGCGTGAGGTCTAGCCGATCACTATTCAAGCTGGGGCTCGGATTGGATATGGATTTGTATTCCCCCCTTAGGACTGGCTGGGCATGTTGCCGGGGCGGACGTTGAGGGTTTCTTCCTGACCGTTGCGGCGCAGGGTGAGGGAAAGGTTTTGGCCCACGGTGGACTGTTCGACCACCCGCTGCACTTCGGATCCGTCCTTCACCGATTGGCCCTCAATGGCGACGATCACATCGCCATCCCGCAGGCCAGCCTGGGCGGCGGGGGAGTTGGGCATCACCCGTGCGATCAACACGCCTTCTTCGTCTTGGACGGTGAAGGGACGATTGGGGTCGCGATTGATGTTCTCCTTCACCTCTGGGGACAGGGAGACCATTTGGATGCCCAGGTAGGCATGTTCCACCCGCCCGGTTTGGATGAGCTGGCTGCTGATCCGCTGCACAGTGTTGATGGGGATGGAGAACCCCAGACCCTGGGCACCCTGGATGATGGCCGTGTTCACCCCAATCACCTCGCCATTGAGGTTGAGCAGGGGGCCACCGGAGTTGCCGGGGTTGATGGCGGCGTCGGTTTGGATGAAGTCCACCCGTTTATCGGGGACGCCCACTTCTCGGCTGGTGCGGCCCGTGGCGCTGATGATGCCCGCCGTGACGGTGCTATCTAGGCCAAGGGGGTTGCCGATGGCAATGGCCCATTCACCGGGCTGAATTTGGTCGGAATCGCTGAGCCTTACCGTGGGCAAGTCCTGGGCGTCGATTTTAATCACGGCGATATCGGTTACCGTGTCGGCCCCCATCACTTCTCCGGTGAAACTGCGGCCATCCTTGAGGGTGACCTGGACTCGGTCGGCCCCGGCAACGACGTGGGCATTGGTGATAATTTGACCATCCGCCGTGGTGATGAAGCCCGACCCAACCCCTTCCTGAAGTTGCTCGGAGGGGGGCATGGCATTGCCAAAGAACTGCCGGAACATGGGATCTTGAAACTGGGGTGGCAGGCTGCTCTGCACGGTGCGAGAGGCGTCAATGCGCACCACCGATGGCCCCACTTCCCGAACAATGTCGGCAATTAAGTTAGGGTTAGACAGGGCGGGGATCGGGGCGTTGCTGCGTTGGGCCATCGACGGGGCTTCGGCTTGGTCGGGGAAGGCCACGGCGGGCCGCTGAACCAGAGACCCAACGACCGCGACGGCATCTGGGCCAACGGTGACCAATCCGGCCCCCAACAACACGAGCGCCACAGATTTGGTTAGGGTGCCCATGGGGCGGGCGGATCGGTCTGATTCAGATTTGGACATAGTGATTACCTCAAGACAGTCGTAGGGTGGATTGTCTTTTAATGTAGAGAGATGATATGGCGACCCAATGGCGACGGCATGGCGATGCTATGACAGTTTTCCTCCATTGCCACACCCACCCCAGGGCCGATCATGCCCTTGTACAGATCCCATTGCAGCAAGATGGCCTCGAATTGCATAGTTATGTGACTGTCGTGTTGCCTCCCTAGGCTCTGGGGGGAAACTTGGGAATAGGTGAAGCGAGATACCATCGGCGGTAAGGTAGCTGCGTTGAGCAACTCTAGGGAGTTGTGGGAACCGCCGAGACGCCCCTTTGGCGGGGAAGTCGGGTTGAATCGTTAGCCATGCCCCCGGTCTGGGGTGATGCGGCTGAATTGGTAGCCTGTGCCGCAACACCAACGTCTGTAAGTCCGTTATGAGTCTGTTATAAGTTCCTGTCCTGAAAGGTTCGTGTCCTGGAAACTATCGTGCGATTAAGCACCGTCACCCACGCATGGGTCGCCTAAGGCCAGCCATGTGTTGCAAAAGGAGTATTGGCGAATGGCTAACACTGAGCATCTGAACATCCTCGACAAGGGGGTTGAAGCCTGGAATAGCTGGCGGGTGCAAAATCCCGATATCCGGCCCGACTTCCAGGGGGCGGATTTGGCCAAGCGCAATTTACCCAGCATTGACTTCCGCCATGCCAACTTCTATGAGGCCAACCTACGGGAAAGTGTCTTCGCCCATGCCAACTTCGAGTCCTCTACCCTCTACCGCTGCGACCTCTGCATGGCCGACCTAACGGGGGCTAACCTCAGCATGGTGGACTTTTACAAGACAAATCTTTACACCGCCAACCTCACGGATGCCAACCTGCGCTACTCCCACTTCTACAAGGCAGATATGCAGGAAACCCTGATGGCTTCGGCAGACCTGGGGGAGTCGAACTTCTACGAGGTGGACATGCGGGAGGCGATTATGCATTCCGCTAACCTGGTCAGAACCACCTTCTACTACTCCAACCTCTGCAATGCGGATCTGTCCAGGGCCAACCTCAGTAGCGCCAGTCTGATGGGGGCCAATATGTCGAGGGCCAACCTGCACCGCGCCAGTTGTGTGGGCACCAACCTATTCCGGGCCACCCTCCAGGGCACTAACCTCAGCGAGGCCGACCTGCGGGAAGCGGTGCTGAGGCTCGCCGATCTCAGCCATGCCTCTTTGGAAAATGCCAACCTGTTCCGGGCCAATCTGTCGGAAGCTTGCCTAGACTTCGCCCAACTGGCGGGGGCCAACTTCAAGAAAACCAACCTGTGGCACGTCAATTTGGGCCAGCTTATCCTCACCAACCCCGCCCACGACCGTGATGCCATCACCTTTGATTCCAGTACCCTAAACTAGGTCTAATGAATCGCCGGAATCCCCCGTGCCTTCATGCCCTAGATATTGCCCTTGATGAGATGGGTTTTGGCCATGGACGAGACTTCGACACTACAGCAAATCAGCCGACTCATTGCCACCCATTCCGGGATTCATGTCCGTCCCCAGGACTACAAAACCCTGTCGGAGAAACTGTGGCAGCGGGCCAGAACGCTGGGCCTATCGACCCTGAACGGCTACTATCAACGGTTGGTGCAAGAGCTAAATAATCCGGCTAGGGAACTTCAGGGATCAATCGGCCAAGAGGGACTCTCAGAATGGCAGGAACTTTACTCGATTTTGACCATCAACGAAAGCTATTTCTTTCGAGATAAAAATCAGTACCGCCTGCTTCAGGAAAACCTATTGCCTAGGATCATTCAGCGTAAGCGCCAGGAAGCTGAGGTTCAGGGAAGTCGTCCCCGGTTGCGAGTGTGGAGTGCGGGCTGTTCCACCGGAGAAGAACTCTATTCCATTGCCATTGTGCTGGACGAAATGCAGTTTCCGTGGCATCAGTGGGATGTCATGTTAATCGGGTCTGACATTAGCCAATCGGCAGTGAACTATGCCCGTAAAGGAATCTACAGCAGTTGGTCATTTCGGCAAGTGCCCCCTAATATCCAACAAAAATATTTTCATGCCCGACAACAACTTTTTCAAATCAACGATACTCTACGACAATACGTCACCTTTCAGTACGGTAACCTGCTAAAAGACCCCTTTCCAAATCAGGCTAGTCGGCTCTATGACCTAGATTTAATTCTATGTCGCAACGTCTTTATTTATCTAGATGAATGGGCGATTAGTCAAATCATTCATAAGTTTCACCAAAGTTTGATCCCCGATGGCTATTTGATCACCGGGCACACCGAACTCTATGCCCAAGACACTACTCAATTCCACTTAATTAGCTTCCCAGAGTCCATCGTGTATCAAAAACAGGCCCATCGACGATCCAAGGGTCTGGGTCTGCCCCCTGCGCCTAACGCCATCAGTTCAGATCCGTTGTCGGTGTTCCCAACCTCGACTTCGCCAACCGCCGCCGCTTCCCCAGCCGCCAACCGCCGATCCGCTTCCCCTCACTCGTCCATCCGGCCATCCAATCGCTCCACGGCACGATCTAAACCCGCCGCCACCCCATCGTCTCTCCGCCCCTACAACCCGCCCCAACCCGGCCTCGACCCCAACCTAGAAACCGCCTTAAAAGAGGCCGAAACCCTACTCAGGAAGGAATCCTACACAAGCGCCATTGAACGGGCCAAGGCAATTTTTAGTACCCATCCCCACTGCGACAGAGCCTACGCCATTGCCGCCCAGGCCTACGCCAATATGGGCCACTACGATCAGGCGAAACAACTTTGTCAGCAGGTGCTTCAGCGCCAGCCCATGAATGTAGAAATTTACTATTTGTTGGCCCAAATTGCAGAAGACCAAAACGAACTTGAGATTGCCAAGAACCATCTACGAAAAATTACCTATCTTGATCATGGTTTTGTGAACGCCTATCTCGATCTTGCCATCATTTATGAACGAGAGCGACAGCCCGAAAAAGCCCAAAAAATGCGGAGCCATGCCCTCGATTTGTTGTCTAAACTGCCCCCTGATACGGTGCTAGATGCCCACAATGGCACTACAGCTGGTCAGTGGCGAGACCATTTACAAAAACGTTCGGCGGCCTCCTAACGGCTCAATTAATCGTGCGTCGGCCAGCGGCATTGGGGCGTTCGGGGGGCTAATCAGGGTTGGTCATTAGCACCCTAGCCTCAATTTGTCATGATTGAACTATGGCTTATGCTGTAGACTTCCATCGGTGCAAGCATTAGGGCTGATGGCCTCAGTCAACGATTTTCGCCTTTAGATTTTCTTTAGATTTTACGGGTATTTCCCTAGGATAAAGACTGGGCTGTAACATCCCTAGAAAAAACTACGCGGTTGTTTGCGAAGTTATTTGCTAAAGCGTGGATTTTTGTGTGCGATGGTGATTGTCAAAAATAGAAAGGGCATGATGAAATCGAAGCCTAAAATCGTGACGGTAGCCCGTCGGCTGGCTTTCTGTCCCTGACCCTTCATCGACAGCAGCCAAGGGGCGGCACGCTTTCCCCTGGGGACAACGACAATGAACCATGAATCCTATCTTTTGTTCACCCTCGATGGCCTCCACTATGGCCTAGCGGCGGGGGTGGTGCAGGAAATTTTCTTTCTTCCAGGGCTGACCTCGGTGCCCGAGTCGGGGCCGGAGGTGGCGGGGGTGTTGAACCTGCGGGGGCAACTGCTGCCCGTGCTCAACCTCAAGGTCTGCCTGGGCAAGCCACGACAACCCAATACCCTCAACCAAGCGGTGATTTTGGTCAAATACGGGGATCATCGCCTGGGGCTGGTGGTGGATGATATTCAAAATGTGGAGGACATTGCTACCGCCGATATTTCCAGCCGCCTGGATACGCCCTACATCGGCAAAGCGGAGCGGTCGATGACCACGGGGTTAGCGAAGTTTGGCAGTCAAATCATCATTCTGTTGAACCCAGAAACCCTGGTGGAGGGCTACGCGGCGATCCATGAAGAGGCCGAACCAGAGGCGCTGGGCCAGCTACACAACACCTTTATGGCGCAGTTTAGCCCAGAGGCCCAGATGGTGTTGCAGGATCGGGCGGCGGGGTTGGCCCAGGTGGCGGAGGATGAGAATTTTGCTGGGCTGTCGGCCCTGGCGGTGGTGAGTTTGGAGGGGGAACAGTTTGCCCTTGGGCTGGAGTCGGTGCATGAGTTTACCGAGGTGCCCCAAATTACGCCGATTCCCTGCTGTCCGTCCCACATTGTCGGCAATATGAACCTGCGGGGCGAAATTTTGACCTTGGTGGATATTCGCCGCTTTTTGAACCTGGCCCCCAGTGCCGAGCGCAAGCCGGATAAGGCGGTAGTGATGCGCCTCGGTTCCCTGGTGGCGGGGGTGGTAGTGGATGAGGTCTACGATGTGGTCTATGTACAGCCCTCGGAAATTGCCTCGATTCCTGCTGCCATTCATTCCAGTGACAACGAATACCTGAAGGGCATCGCCCGGTATCAAGACTCAATGATGAGTCTCTTAGACTTGCCCAAATTGCTAACCCAGGGCGAGCTTGTAGTGAATCAATCGGGTTAGGGAAAGGAGTGATGCTATGACCCATATCAAGGAGATGTACGGCCTTGAATAACACCTCAACTAACCTCACATCCTTTTCTCACTAATTCGTTTTGCATTTACCTGTTCTAAGGAGAATCGCCATGGAAGGCCGCAAAGTTTGGAAGCTACGTCACTGGATCATTTTTGGGTATTCGGTTCCGGTCATTGCCCTGATCATTTCCGCTGGGGTGACGGTGGTTAATGTGCGTCAACTCACTAAGGTTTCTGAGGAGCTAGTTAGAACTTGGGAAGTGAAAGACCTGATTAGCGGCCTAGATACCGAGGTTCAAACCGTATCTCGGACAACCCGTGGCTACATTATGGATCAAAGCCAGGTCTCCATTGAGAATTTCAACGCCTCAAGGGAAGAAATTTCTAGCACACTAGAATCTCTAGATGGGTTGATAAAAGATGAGCGGCAGCGGGAGTATCTATCGGATATTTCTGGGCTGTTGCAACAGCTTGTTGATACGAATCAACGGCTGGTCGATGTGGCCAAGGGCCAGGGTACAGCGGCGGCTATTGAAGCTTGGAAAGTCCAGGACGGCAGAGCTTTGTCCAACGATGTCTCTGATCTTTTAATGGCAATGGAAGAGCTTGAGAATGAAATTGTCATGGCGGATCAGGAACTCCAGGAAGCGGCTCTAGCACGGCTACAATTTACGTTGATTACGGCAGCAACCTTGTCTGTGATTTTATCCGCCATTATTGGCACCTGGATTATCACCAAGACCGCCAAAATGATGAACCAGGCCGCTGGGGACATTGCCAGTTCGGCCAGCGAAATTGCTGCCAGTGTGGAGCAGCAGGAACGCACGAGCAGCCAGCAGGCAGCCAGTGTTAGCGAAACCACAACCACCATGGATGAATTGGGGGCATCCTCTCGGCAGTCGTCGGAACAGGCGGAAGCGGCAGCGGCGGGGGCACAGCAGGCGCTCAAACTGGCAGAGGGCGGGGCCAGGGCGGTAGAACGCAGCCTGGATGGCATGACTACCCTGCGAGAGAAGGTGGAAGCTATTGCCGACCAAATTTTGCGGTTGAGCGAACAAACCAGCCAAATTGGCGGAATTTCTGGGCTGGTGAGCGACCTGGCTAACCAAACCAACATGCTGGCCCTGAATGCTGCCGTGGAAGCGGTACGAGCGGGGGAACATGGCAAGGGCTTTGCGGTGGTTTCTGGAGAAATTCGCAAACTAGCTGACCAAAGCAAAAAATCCGCTGAGAAAATCAATGCCCTCGTCGCAGATATCCAAACCGCCATTAACTCCACGGTGATGGTGACGGATGAGGGCACTAAAACCGTAGAAGAAGGGGTGAAAACTGCTGAAGAAACCTCCGATGCTTTTGCTGGAGTAGCCGATGCCGTCAACAATGTGGTGCTGAATAGTCAGCAAATTTCCCTCAACGTAAAACAACAGGCGGTGGCCATTCAACAGGTGGTGAGTGCCATGAATAGCCTCAATACAGGTGCCCAGGAAACTGCCAACGGTATTAGCCAAATCAAAATCGGCACCCATCAACTGAATGAAAGTGCCCTGTTACTCAAGACTGCGATTTAACGGAGAACCTAAAGGAGAACCGTCATGGAAGGCCGCAAAGGTTGGAAACTACGTCACTGGATTATTTTGGGCTACTCAGTACCGATTGCGGCCCTCATAGTATCTGCTGGGGTTACAGTCATCAATGTGCGTCAATTAAAGGCGTTAGATGGCATTTTGGATAAAACTTGGCAAAACCAAAATCGAATCATGGGCTTATCCATTGATCTCCACGATATGTCACGAGAAATCCGAGCCTATCTGCTGGATGGAGAGACCGCCTCTAGGGATGCGCTAACCAGGGCAAGAAGCTCTGCATTTTCCACGGTAGATGAGTTAGATCAATCCCTGACGGTTCCAGAGGTCATTGAGGTCTTTTCAGAGGTAAAAATCAACCTAGACAAGTTTGTGGAGGTGAATGATACTCTGGCTAATATGATTAGCTCAGGCCGTAGGGAAGAGGCTGTTGAGCTATGGAAAGTCGATGATGCCCGTACGGTTTCTAATGATTTAAAGGAGGCTTTGACTAAAATTGTAGAGCTACAAAGTGAGGTCGTCCGGGAAAGTCAGGATCTTCAGTCTGATGCGCTGGAACGGTTGCAATTTACCCTGATTGTGGCTGTGGTTTCGTCCCTGGTGTTATCGGCCATGATCGGCACCTGGATTATTACCAAAACGGCTCGAATGATGAACGAAGCGGCGGGGGATATTGCCAGTTCGGCCAGCGAAATTGCCGCCAGTGTAGAACAGCAGGAACGCACCAGCAGTCAGCAGGCCGCCAGCGTCAGCGAAACCACCACGACAATGGATGAATTGGGGGCTTCCTCCCGGCAATCTTCCGAACAGGCGGAAGCGGCGGCTGCCGGAGCCCAGCAGGCACTCAAATTGGCCGAGGGCGGCACCCGTGCGGTGGAACGCAGCCTGGATGGCATGACCACCCTGAGGGAAAAAGTGGAAGCCATTGCCGATCAAATCCTGCGCCTGAGTGAGCAAACCAGCCAAATTGGCGGCATTTCTGGCCTGGTGAGCGATTTGGCCAACCAAACCAACATGCTTGCCCTGAATGCGGCGGTGGAAGCGGTGCGGGCGGGGGAACACGGCAAGGGCTTTGCGGTGGTCTCCGGCGAAATTCGGAAACTGGCCGACCAAAGCAAGAAATCCGCCGAGAAAATCAATGCCCTGGTGGCCGATATTCAAACCGCCATTAACTCCACGGTGATGGTCACTGACGAGGGCACCAAGACCGTAGAAGAGGGGGTGAAAATCGCCGAGGAAACCTCCGACGCCTTCGCTGGGGTGGCCGATGCCGTGAACAATGTGGTGCTGAATAGTCAGCAAATTTCCCTCAATGTGAAACAGCAGGCGGTGGCCATTCAGCAGGTGGTGAGTGCCATGAATAGCCTGAATACGGGTGCCCAGGAAACCGCCAACGGCATCAGCCAAATCAAAATTGGCACCCACCAGCTCAATGAAAGCGCCCTCGTGCTGAAGACCGCGATTTAAGGGCTTGGCCTTGGGGCGTTGATCCCCCCTAGCCCCCCTTAGGAAGGGGGGAACTGGAGTCAAAGTCCCCCTTCCTAAGGGGGATTTAGGGGGATCGCCGGAAGCCCTCACCCCCAACCCCTCTCCCAGGGAGAAGAGGGGAGCCAGAAAAGACCGTAAGGTGGGCACGGCCCACCATTCCAAAGATCAGAAAGTAATCAAGGACAGCTAGGCCCAGTTTGGGAACGAATGCAGACGTTGGAGGGGAGCACCCTACCGAAATGATTGAAGATATTGAACTCCGAGAGATTTTTAAGACCTCCAGCGAAGAGCGCTTCCAGGTGCTGGATGAAGGCTTGCTGCATTTAGAAAAGCACCCGGAAGACCTGGAGACCATCACCGCCCTGATGCGGGAGGCCCACTCCCTCAAAGGGGATAGCAACATGCTGGGGGTGGAAGACCTGGGCAAGGTGGCCCACCAAATTGAGCACATCTTTGGGGCGATTAAGCGGGGCGAACGAAAGCTCACCCCCACCCTGTTTGACCGATTGGGTCGGGCCATGGAGGCCATGCGCCAGATGGCCCAGGAAGCCGTGACCGGGGAACCCGCCCAGATGAAGGTGTTCTACGTGCTGGCGGATCTGATGGCGGCGGAAATGGCCGACGAGGAACCACCCGCACCCCAGCAATCCGAAGCTGCCGCACGTACGGCAACCCCGCTAGTTGCAGCGGACGATGGGGATGATGATCTGGCGGAATTTCTGTTTCCGTCGCCCTCGGTGGATGTGCCCCCGGCGGCGACCCAGGAACCGGAATCGCCCCTGGATTTGTTCTCGGAGGTTGAATCCGTCGCTCCCGTAGAGAAGTCGCAACCCACGCCCGATGACGACATTCCCCCCGGTGCCATTTTCGACAGTTCCTTGGATGTGCCAGCGGAGGACACGGCGGATCTAACGTCGGTTAACCCCGATTTGGCTCAGACGACGGCAGAGGACGAAGATTTGTTTGGCCTAGGGCCAAGCCCTGCTCCTGCGACTCCGCCCCGGCCTCCCAGCCCAGCCCCCACCAACGGCACCCAGGCTCCCCCAGCACCGACGCTACCGGGAGAACGTAGCCCGCTCTACATTGCCGACGACGAAATGCGGGCGCTGTTCAAAACCTCCAGCGAAGAACGCCTGCAAGCCCTGGATGAGGGCATTTTGCACCTAGAGAAAAATCCCCAGGATCTTTCCGTGGTGGAGAACATCATGCGGGAGGCCCATTCCCTGAAAGGCGACAGCAATATGCTGGGGGTGGCGGATTTGGGCAAGGTGGCCCACCAGGTCGAAAACATCCTCGGAGCGGTGAAGCGAGGAGAAACGCCCCTCACCGCCGACGTGTGCGACCGTTTGGCCCACGGCATGGTGGCGATGAAACAGTTGGTTCATGAAGCCAGCACGGGCGAACCCACCGGGGTCAACGTATTCTACGTCTTGGCAGAACTGATGGGCGCGTCCTCGGATACGCCCCCGCCCCCCAACAGTCCGCCCCCGCCATCCCCATCCCCATCCTCCGCTGGCCCCGCCGTTGACGACTCCACCAACGCCCTCGACCAAGCCTCGAAGTACAAAATCGAGACCATTCGGGTGCCAACCACCAGCCTAGATTCGCTGATGACCCAGAGCGGCGAGTTGACGGTGACGAAAATTCGGGTGGCCCATCGCCTCGCGGAAATCGACGCCATCACCAACCTGTGGGAGGAATGGAGTCGCGATTTGTTCATGAATCGCTTCCTATTCCACGAGGCCCAGCAGGGCAAACAGGTGTGGCGGCAGTTGGAGGGCTTCCATGGCCGCACCGAGCAGCATTTGGATTTGCTGGGTCGCCTGGTGGGGCAGCTCAGCAGCGCCCTCTACGAAGATACCACCCGCCTAGAGATGATCACCGACGGGCTGGAGGAGGGCATTCGTACCCTGCGGCTGTTGCCCCTGTCCACCATTTTTAACCTGTTCCCCCGGCTGGTGCGCGACCTGGCCCGCCAGGAGAATAAACAGGTGGAACTGGTGATCGAAGGGGGCGAAACCCGTGCCGACAAGCGCATCCTGGAGGAAATGAAGGATCCGCTGCTGCATATGATCCGCAACGCCATCGACCACGGGATCGAATCTCCGGCGGAACGTAAGCGCAAGGGCAAGCCCGAAACCGCCACCATCACCCTGCGCGGCTACCAAACCCCCACCAGCATCGTGCTAGAAATTTGCGACGATGGCCGGGGGCTAGATGTAGAGTCCATCAAGCAAACGGCGGTGCGGCGGGGGCTGTATCGGCCCGAAGAGTTGGAAATGCTCACTCCAGGGCAAATTCAGGCGCTGATCCTCAGTCCGGGCTTTTCCACCCGCACCATGGTGACGGAAATTTCGGGCCGAGGGGTGGGTCTGGATGTGCTGCGGACGAACGTGGAACGACTCAAGGGCAGTATTGAGGTACATTCCACCCCTGGCCAAGGCTGCACCATTCGCATCCAACTCGGCACCACCTTGGCCACCGCCCATGTGCTGCTGGTGACGGCCAACGGCCACACCTACGCCCTACCCGTGGAGTTTGTCCAAACTGCCTGCCTCGTCCAGGCCAGCGACATCTTTACCCTGGAGGGCCACAGCACCATTGTCTTTGACAACCAGCCCGTCTCCGTGGCGTGGTTGGCCGACTTGCTAAGCCTACCGGGGGGTAGCAATGGGCGGGTAAAATCCGCCGATCAGCGGCTGTCCTGCATCATTTTGCAGACCGGGCACGACAAGCTGGGCATTTTTGTGGATGCCCTCATTGACGAGCAGGATGTGGTGCTGAAGCCCCAGAGTCAGTTGCTCAAGCGGGTGCGCTATATTTCGGGGGCCACCATTTTGGGTACGGGCGAAGTATGCATGGTGCTGAATCCGCCGGATTTGATTGCCGCCGTGCGCCACCGCATCAACCAGGCCGCCCTGGGCATTGGCGGGGATGGAGCCATCGAAATGGGGCTGGCGGAACAGCGACCTCGGTGCATTCTGCTGGTGGAAGACTCCATCGCCACCCGCACCCAGGAGAAGCGCATCCTAGAATCGGCAGGCTACGAGGTGGTCACGGCGGTGGACGGGGTGGACGGCTTTAACAAACTGCAATCCCGCGCCTTCGATGCCGTCATTTCCGACATCCAAATGCCCAACCTAGACGGACTGCAACTCACCGAGCGCATCCGGCAGCATCGAGAATACAATGAGTTACCAGTGGTGTTGGTGACAACCCTGGCCAGCGATGCGGATCGCCAGCGGGGGGCCGAAGCCGGAGCCAATGCCTACATTACAAAGGGTAGCTTTAATCAGGAAGTGCTTCTCGAAACCTTGGAACGATTGATATAGCCCCATCCAGGTTTTGCCATTCCCTCGCCGCCTGCCCCTCGCCCTGCCTCCCGGTGATGGGGGCCGGACTGTTCTACGGGTTCATCCTGGCTGGTGGCGCGTAATCCTGGGGTCTGATCCCTAATCGAAGTGAGACGCTAGATGCCTGGTCGTATTCGACTGTTGATTGTGGAGGATTCTCCCGTTGCCCTGGCCATTTTGCAGCGGATTTTTCGAGAAGCGTCCGATATTGAGGTGGTGGGCGTGGCCCGCAACGGCCAAGAAGCCCTGGCTATGTTTCCCATGGTGAACCCCACCATGATCTGCACCGACCTGCACATGCCCAAAATGAACGGCCTCGAACTCACCCAGGAGGTGATGGCCCGTCACCCCTGCCCCATCCTGGTGGTCAGCGCCTCGGTGCAGGAGGAGGACACCCAGAATGTGTTCCGCATTTTGGAAGCCGGAGCGCTGGATATTTTCCCCAAACCCCGCACCGGGCTGGCCTCCGAGTACGAAAAATCCAAAAACGAACTACTGGCCAAAATCCGTGTTCTATCCGGGGTTTCGGTGTTTACCCAGCGGCGACAGGGGGCTCCCCCTGTCCGCCAACCCCTGATCCAACGGCCCCCGGTGGCCTCGACACCGATGGATATTCGTGCCCCCAGGGTGCTGGCCATTGGCGCGTCTACGGGTGGCCCCCAGGCGCTACTGGCGATTTTTCAGCAGCTACCTAAAACCTTTCCGGTGCCCATCCTCTGCGTGCAGCACATCAGCGAAGGCTTTTTACAGGGGCTAATCGACTGGCTCAACAGCAGTTGCAGCCTTCAGGTCAAAATTGCCAGTCCGGGCGAAAATCCCCAGCCTGGGATCGTCTACTTCCCCCCCGAACGGCACCACTTAGAAATTAGCCCCCGTGGGCAGCTTGCCCTGCATCAGGGGGCTCCCGTGGCGGGGCACTGCCCTTCGGTGACGGTGATGTTTAAATCCGTCGCTAGCTACTATCGTCGTTCCGCCGTGGGGGTGCTGCTCACGGGCATGGGCCGAGATGGATCCGACGGACTCCAGGCCATGGCCCAGGCCGGAAGTCTCACCATCGCCCAAGACGAAGCCTCCTGCGTCGTGTTTGGGATGCCCAAGGAAGCCATTGCCCTCGGTGCCGCTCAACAGGTATTGCCCCTGCAAGCCATCGCACCATTTTTGATGAACCAAGTGTTTACCGCCGCCCAAAGCTCCCACCTGTAGCCCTCTACTAAACCGTCCATTGGTGCGTCCATCCGTGGGGACAATGGCCCGGTAATAGGCAAACTTTTTTCCAGGAAATAGCCTCGGCCTTGGGCGGCTAAAGTAGGACGTTTACTACGGACTAGAGTCAGCGATGATGTATGGCGCAGATCCAAAAGACAAGCATCCGATGAAGGGATTTCCTCAAATCTGCTTCATTCAAAATACCGTATCCAACCCGAACATCATCATTGGTGACTATACGTACTACGATGACCCGGAGGACTCAGAAAATTTTGAGCGCAATGTGCTGTATCACTTTCCCTTTGTTGGTGATCAGCTCGTGATTGGAAAATTTTGCGCCTTGGCCAGAGGGGTGACCTTCATTATGAATGGTGCCAATCATAAGCTGGACGGATTTTCTACCTATCCCTTTCAGATTTTTGGCAACGGCTGGGAAACCATTGCCCCCTTAGCCGATGGCCAACCCCACAGAGGCAACACCATCGTGGGTAATGATGTGTGGATTGGCTATGAAGCGGTGATCATGCCGGGGGTAACCATTGGCGATGGGGCCATTATTGCGGCTAAATCCGTGGTGGTCAGGGATGTGCCACCCTACACTGTTTACGGCGGCAACCCGGCCCAATGCCTCCGTCAGCGCTTTGAGGATACCGTCATTCAAGCCCTGCTAGACATTGCCTGGTGGGATTGGGAGATTGGCAAAATCACGCGCCACCTAGACAAGATCGTATCCGCAGATCTGGAGGCACTGCGCGATTGTGAGTGATGGGAAGGGCTTATGACGCAACGCCTACAACCGCTAGGGCAGAGCAGGGGTGACATTGACGGTGCGAATCGGTCGCCTAGGAATCGAAACCAGTGAATGACCGTAGCGCCGTCCCCCATCCCAGGCCAGGTTTCCCTGTCTACAAGGATCCCTGGTACCGGGCCATCCCAAACAACCCACGTCATTCTTTAGACGGATTGCCGCCGGGGATCAACTTCAGTGATAATAAGATCTATTAGAAATGCCTATTTTGCGTTATTGCGGGCAACCGGGTGTGAATCGGACAGCCGATTGGGATCGCCCACGATCATTCCCGACCTCCCCCAACAACGCCATAGACGCCGTTTAGAGGATTTTAATCATGCAACGTTCCGCCACCAGTTCCGGCCTCACCACCCCTGTGCAAAATTCCCAGCGCCCCGAGGCCGAATTTGACCAATGGGCCAAGGCCGTTCGCCAGCAAATGGTCGCGGCCCTCAAGCGTCGCGGCAACGCTTAGGCATAGTCCGTATTATCCAGTTGATGACACCCCCTAGGAAGGCACTAGCCAAGCTCGGATTTACCCTTGGC
The DNA here is from genome assembly GCF_014697375.1 of Phormidium sp. FACHB-1136. Taxonomy (GTDB): domain Bacteria; phylum Cyanobacteriota; class Cyanobacteriia; order Phormidesmidales; family Phormidesmidaceae; genus Nodosilinea. Next base: position 82,812 of record NZ_JACJRS010000004.1, on the reverse strand, counting down.
CTAGGGCCGTGCCGAGAAGCAACCCTAAAACACCGATACCCCCCACGTAAAGAAGCTGCTGTCTGGGGGAATAGCGGCCATCGTTAAGCTGAAGGCAACCTAAGGCCCCTCGACCTAGGTCAATGCTACCGACGATTAGCAAAATCCCCACCTGCAATAATAAAAAAGCGGGCAAAATAGCCCGCTTTTAGAGGAAGATTAGCAAAATTACAATGCCAACCCGTTACCTTTAACGCTAAGATTCGCGAATCCTAGCCAAGCGCATTCGCACCAGAGACTACCTCAAGAATTTCTTGGGTAATGGCCGCTTGACGAGCCTTGTTGTAGGTCAGGTTTAGGGTCTTAGCCAGTTCCTTAGCGTTGTCGCTAGCGTTATTCATGGCCGTCATCCGAGCGGCCAATTCGCTAGCCGCCGATTCCTGGAGCGCCCGAAGAATCTGGTTATTTAGGTACAAGGGCAGCAGGGCATCGAGGATTTGCACAGGATCTTGCTCGAAGATCATGTCCTGAGGGAAGTTCATGGTGACTTGAGAAGCCACTTTTTCCCGCTGAACTTCAAAGTTGCCACCCCGAGTGGTGAGTCGGAAAATCTCGTCGTCTGCGGCCTCTAATCCTTGGGCATCCAGCGGCAGCAGCGTTTGAACCACAGGACGAGAGCTCACTAGGGAGACAAACCGAGTGTAGATCAGTTCAACCCGATCCACCTTGCCCGACAAGAACAGCGCCAAAAGCTCATCAGCAATGCGAGAGGCTTCCTCAGCATTGGGAATTTGCTCTAGTCCGGTAAAGCTGGCTTCAATGGGCTGTTCCCGCCGCTTAAAGTAGGTACTAGCCTTGCGACCCACCAGCACATACTGGTAGTTGATGCCCTCTGCCGCCAGTTCCTTCGCCCGGATTTCTGCTCGACGGATGACGTTGGTGTTGTAACCGCCGCACAGACCCCGATCTCCAGAGATGACCAGAATAGCGACGTTGTTGACTTCCCGCTGCTTCAGCAGGGGCAGATCCACATCTTCAAACTTAAGCCGACTTTGCAGGCCATAGAGCACCTGGGCTAGTCGATCCGCAAAGGGACGAGTCGCAATCACCTGTTCTTGGGCACGGCGCACCTTAGCAGCGGCAACCAGTCGCATGGCTTCGGTGATTTTGCGAGTATTTTTAACGGATTTAATGCGATCTCGAATTGCTTTTAGGTTAGGCATAATCTATCCTCAGCCGTTATTGCGGGAGCGTTCTCCCAACTTAAGGTGTGATCCCTCGGTTGGGAGAACGGGTTTAAGTCGAGCCTAGGCGGCGGCCATGAAGGCTTCCTTAGCCTCGTTAATCCCCGCCTTCAGCAGGGCTTCGCTCTCGTCGCCCAGTTTCTTCTCGCTGCGAACCAGTTCAGCGAACTTGGGCTTGTTGTTGCGGATGTAGTCCCGCATAGACTTAGCAAAGTCCACCACTTTATCGGCAGGAATTTCATCCATGTAGCCGTTAATCCCGGCGTAGATGATGGCGACCTGCTCTTCCACGGGCAGAGGAGAGTATTGGGGCTGCTTCAGCAGTTCCCGCAGACGCTGACCCCGGGCCAGTTGCTTCTGGGTCGAAGCATCTAGGTCAGAGGCAAACTGGGAGAAGGCTTGCAGTTCGTCGAACTGGGCCAGTTCCAGCTTCACCTTACCCGCCACCTGCTTCATGGCCTTGATTTGGGCCGCAGAACCCACCCGGGACACGGAAATACCCGCGTTGATGGCGGGACGCAGACCGGAGTTGAACAAGTCGGAGGACAGGAAAATCTGACCGTCGGTGATGGAAATCACGTTGGTGGGAATGTAGGCGGACACGTCGCCAGCCTGGGTTTCGATGATGGGCAGAGCGGTCATGCTGCCTTCGCCCAATTCGGGGCTGAGCTTAGCAGCGCGCTCCAGCAAACGAGAGTGCAGGTAGAACACGTCACCGGGGTAAGCTTCACGACCGGGGGGACGACGCAGCAGCAGAGACATTTGACGGTAGGCTTGGGCCTGCTTAGTCAAATCGTCGTACACCACCAGGGTGGCCTTGCCTTGGTACATGAAGTACTCGGCTAGGGCGGCCCCGGTATAGGGAGCCAGGTATTGCAGCGGCGCGGGGTCGTTGGCGTTAGCCGCAACCACGATGGTGTAGTCCAGAGCACCGCGTTCCCGCAGCACATCAACCACCTGAGCCACAGAGGCCGCTTTCTGACCCACAGCCACGTAGACGCACACCACGTCCTCAGACTTCTGGTTCAGGATGGTGTCGATGGCGATAGCAGTTTTCCCGGTCTGACGGTCGCCGATGATCAGCTCACGCTGGCCGCGACCGATGGGAATCATGGCGTCGATGGCGGTAATCCCGGTCTGCATCGGCTCATACACCGACTTCCGAGCGATGATACCAGGGGCCGGAGACTCAATCAGGCGGGTTTCGCTGGCTTGAATGTCACCCTTGCCGTCGATGGGACGGGCTAGGGCATCCACCACCCGACCCAGCATGGCGTCACCCACGGGCACCGAAGCAATTTTGCCCGTTGCGGATACCGGGCTCCCCTCCCGGATATTGATGCCGTCGCCCATCAGCACCGCACCGACATTGTCCTCCTCCAGATTAAGGGCGATGCCCACGGTGCCGTCTTCAAACTCCAGCAGCTCGCTGGCCATGACGTTTTCCAGGCCATAGATGCGAGCAATCCCGTCACCCACCTGGAGCACAGTACCCACATTGGATACCTTGACCTCCTGGTTGTACTGCTCGATCTGCTGCTTAATGATGCTGCTAATTTCGTCAGGTCTGATGCTAACCATAGGATCTGCTCTGCTAAACCTACACAAACATGAAAAAACAAGGGATGGCCACTACTAGGCCGCTGTTGCCAACTGCATTCCAATCCGACGAAGCTGTCCGCGCAGGCTAGCGTCAATCACCTGAGACCCCACCTTCACGATCAGCCCACCGAGGAGGCTAGGATCTACCTGAACCGACAGCTCCACATTTTGAGCGCCGGACATGGCCGCCACCCGATCTCGAATGGTGGCCGTTTGATCCTCGGACAGGGGCACCGCCGACACCACATCCGCCAGCACCGTCTGCTTCAGTTCACGCAACAGAACCTGGTACTGTTCCAGGACGCTTTCCAGATACATGATGCGGTTGCGATCCACCAGCAGGAGTAGCACCGTCAGCACCGCAGGATTGACTTGGCCTTCTGCCAACTGACGCAGGGTACCCTTCTTGGCCTCTGGATCAATCAGGGGACTGCCTAAAAACTGAACCAATTCCTCGGAACTGCGTAGCATCTCTAGCAAGCTGGCGACCTCAGCCCCTACGGGATCGACAACACCATTATTCTTGGCAATATCCATCAGCGCCTTAGCGTAGGGCAGCGCGATCTCGGACGTTGCTGTACCGTCTTTCATGACTGACCTCCTCCTAGCATGGCAATGCTGGCATCTACCAGACGTCGTTGAATATCATCATTGAGGCGATGGGGTAGTTCGCTCTCCGCTTTTTCCAGGGCCAGGGCGGCAATGCGCTGCTGCAACTCCCGCATCACCTTGGTTTCCTGGGAACTCAAGTCTTGAGCGGCACTAGCCCGCATCCGCTCGACATCCACCTGGGCCTGGGCCAAAATAGCCTCCTTGGTGCGGGTGGCGGCCTGCTCGGCATCGGCGAGAATTTTCTGGGCCTCTTCCTTGGCCTGGGCCAGCTTTTGCTGCTGCTCGGCTAGGGCCATGGCGGCTTCCTGCTTACGCTGCTCGGCCTCGGCGATAGCCTCGGCGATGGCAGTTTGGCGGGTGGAAAGGGTTTTACCCAGAAACTTGCTGCCAAAATAAAACAGAACGCCAATAATGATGGCTAAATTTATCAGGTTGGTCTCAAGGATATCGAAATTAAGACCCAACCCTCCCTCTTCTGCGGCTAGAAACCAACCAATAGTCATATTTCTCTTTCCGTCAACGACGCTGGCATCGTGCTTACCATTGCCCCAGATCAGCCCCAGATCGTCCTAGGATGCAGAACTGAGTAATTTATCCAAAATTTGACGGCTAAGGCCGTCTACCTGCTGCTCTAAGGAGGTTAAGGCTTGGTGCTTTTGCTCGTCCAACTCCCGCTGAACTTGCTCCCGCTGAGCCTGGGCTTCCTGCTGAGCTTCCGCCATGCTCTGAGCCGCTAACTTCTGAGCTTCCTCTTGGGCCGTCGCAATAACCGCTTGAGACTGGCGACGGGTTTCGGCGAGTTCTTGCTGGTAGGCCTTGGCAATCTGCTCGGCCTTAGCAAGGCGCTCAGCAGCATCCACTTTGTTGCTGCGAATGTAGCCATCACGCTCGTCGATGGCTTTCCCTAACGGCTTGTAGAACAAGGCATTGAGAATGACCGCTAACAGCACAAACTGCACGGCCATAAGAGGCAGAGTGGCATCTAGATCAAACAGACCCCCACTTGCTTCTTCGGCGGCTTCCACAGCCAAAAACCAAACTGAATGAATCATGCCTCTTCATCCCCTGCATTATGTCGAGCCTGACAACCCGACTACACTAACTAATTCTCTAGAGTGATCCTCCGAATCAAAGGGGGGGGAAGGGAAGCAATCCCCACCCCGGCCCTTTGATTTAGCTGAAGGGGTTAGCAAAGAGCAGCACGAGCGCCACCACCAGACCGTAGATGGTCAGTGCTTCCATGAAAGCCAAGCTGAGCAGAAGGGTACCGCGAATTTTGCCTTCAGCTTCGGGCTGACGGGCAATACCTTCCACAGCTTGACCAGCAGCATTACCTTGACCGATACCAGGGCCAATGGCTGCCAGACCAACCGCTAGAGCAGCAGCGATTACGGAAGCGCCTGCGATAATAGGATCCATGTCGTTACCTCGATTTTGACAATCTACAACAAGCGAATCAGGTATAAAGAACGCTGACTTAGCGTCTTTTGTCTTGCGGCCCTCTAAGCCACTCTGCTGATGATGGCACCTGACCCATCAGCCAGCGGATTCTGAATGCCTCTTTCAAGGTCACTCATGCTCTTCGCCACCGTGCCCCTCAATGGCCTCACCGATGTAGGCTGCCGCTAGGGTTGCAAAGATCAGCGCCTGAATGGCACTAGTAAACAACCCAAGGATCATCACTGGCAACGGTACGAAGAGAGGTACCAGGAGAACCAGCACAGCCACCACCAATTCGTCAGCGAGGATGTTCCCAAATAGACGGAAGCTTAGGGAAAGGGGCTTGGTGAAATCTTCTAAAATGTTGATGGGCAAAAGGATCGGGGTCGGCTCAATGTATTTGGCAAAGTATCCCAGACCACGATTGCTAAATCCGGCGTAGAAATAGGCCAGAGAAGTGAGTAGGGCTAGGGCAACGGTGGTGTTGATGTCGTTGGTGGGAGCGGCCAATTCACCGGAGGGCAAATGGATGAGCTTCCAAGGCACCAGCGCCCCTGACCAGTTCGAGACAAAAATGAACAGGAACAGCGTACCAACGAAAGGAACCCAAGGGCGATACTCCTTTTCTCCAATTTGGTTTTTGGCCAAATCTCGGATGAACTCTAGGGCGTATTCCATCAGGTTTTGTAGCCCGGAAGGTACCCGCTGAACATTGCGAGTGGCTAACACTGACACCAGTACCAACAAACCAATCACAAACCATGAGGTTAGGAAGACCTGACCATGGAGTTTGAGATTACCAATTTGCCAGTAAAGATGCTGACCAACTTCTAACTCTGCCAGAGTTGAGGGATAAAACATAACCATACCCAGCGCCATCTTTACCAAACTGATTCGTACTTTCCGAGAATTCGGAAAATTTTGAAAGCCTAGGCGGCCCCATGCTTAAGACTGATTCGGTAAAACCGCTGTCCAAAGTGTGTAGGCAATGAGGGCGGCTTTATAGGTCAAAAAACCTAGAAAAACCGGAACAATCTGAAGCTGTTGCCACTGCGACGCGACGAGAATTAACCCGATGACAATCGCGAGGCGACCGCTACCGATTTTTGCCTGCCCACGCCCAAGGTTGGCAACGTTTTTTGCCAACATCCTCAAGTAAACCACACCACCGCACGCTCCAATTAAATAATTCAGAGCAATGGGCAAGGAGTAGGCGAGCCAGACACAGAAAAAGATGACGGCACTAAAGGCAACAGTACAAATCAGCAGATTTTGCTGGAGTCGGTAATATTCTCCCATCGCGGCATCGACCGGAGGGGGAAGCATCGACTCCTCGGCTGAGCTGTCTGTCACCGGAACCGCATCACTGGTTTGCTCGGAGGAAGTGGAGGCCACGAAAGCACTAATCCTTAGCCGTCAAGGGGTTTGGCCCGTTGTTTCAGGCCATGGGAGATCATATCACGGCAATAATACTTATATAGACGCTCCGCCGAGGAAATCCATGATTCTTAGGCAAAGCTAGGGGGAAAGCTGTGACGGCTGTAACAGGATGAGCTGTTTTTGCTGCATTTGCCGCAGGTCGTCTAGGCTGGCAGCGGTGCGGCTGAGCAGATCCGCCACGGTCAACGGTGCATTGGTCTCCGGCGAATCGGTCGCGGTCGGGTCGCTGGCTCGATCACAGGCGGACAACACCTCGAACTCGACTGGGGAGAGGGTGATGAACTGGTAGTTGTGGTCAAAGATGCTTTGGCTGGGCCAGCCCTCCATGCAAGGGTTGCGGAGAACCTGGGCGGCAAGGAGGGCGTCGTCCTGGTGCCAGTCCTGCTTGGCCAGCAGCGGTTTGGCGAGGAACCATTCAAAGTGGGTGATTTCTGGATCCAGAAGTTCTACAAGGCGGTACTGATCTCGCTCGGAAAGTTGTTTTGCCCGCTGGAGCAGTTCGGGGTTGCTTCCTAGTAGTCGATCCAACTGCCAGATGTGGGGATTGGAAAAGCCGACGAACTCTAGGCCAGAGGCGCTGATTAGGTCAAACAGGGTGTCGAGGGTGTAGTCCACCTCCTGGGGATGGACGTACATATCGGCAAAGCATTCGTCCCGCTGATTTTCCAGCGACCAGCGATCCTTTTCGCGCTGCTTGAGGCGGTTTCCTTCGGGTAGGCTGGCGAAAAGCTGTCGTCCAACGCTGACGCCATCTCGGTAATCGCCCCGCTGTTCCCCCTGCACCAGCGCAATGGCCCGCTGCATGAGGGAAATCTCCCAGCGACCAATGGCGGCATAGACAAAGACATGGAGAAACCCACCGGGGGCCAGTTTGGCCGCGAGGGATTGGATGCCGCGAATGGGATCCGGCATGTGGTGTAGCACGCCGACGCAGTTGATCCAGTCAAAGGTGCCTTCTAATTGATCGGCGTCGTAAATACTGAGGTGCCGGAATTGGACGTTGGTGGCCCCAGATCGCCGACATCGTTCTTGGGCAGTGGCTAATGCGCCTTCGCTGAGGTCAATCCCCAACACATCGGCCTGGGGGTTGAGGTGGCCCAGGTATTCCGTGCTGACCCCGGTACCGCAGCCTGCGTCTAGGACTCTGACCTTGGACTGGGCAGGCGCAAATCCCGTACAAAAGCTGTGAACCGTGGGCCAATACCAGCGCCAGTTATACCCAGGAGGCGGTTCATCCAGAATCGGTTCAGGGGGGAAGGGGTAGGTATTGTAAAGACGGGCGACGGCATCGCTGACGGATTGAACCGGGCTGGAGGAAGGGCTATTCATCACGAAACGTTACAAAACTTAGAGGTCTTCTCAGGGGGGTATGGCCATCCTCTATGATGACCGAAGACCTTTCACGAACAGGATGTTACACAGTTCTTAACAAGCTGTGTTGCGGTTCTGAAACGGTTTAACCTGAATCCAGGTTAGGTTACGAACCTGTTTCGGCTTGATGTCGATCAGTTGAGATTGATTAGAAACAGTCGATAACGGATTTGCCCCCAGTAGGTTAAGTTTCTTTGCCCCCCTAGGGCCAAGCCTCCAAGCCTGCGTCCGGGACGCCTTAGTCTTATAAATGCAGTGATTGTCCGCATAGGGAGCCTTTGAATACGCATGAGTGTTAAAGCAAGTGGTGGAAGTGCCGTGGCGCGGCCCCAGCTCTACCAAACCCTTCCGGTCGCAACGATTGCCCAAGCTGAGCAACAAGACCGCTACATGGCCAAGGGTGAGCTGGAGGATTTGTCCGGCTTTTTTAATTCCGGCCTGAAACGAGTGCTGATTGCTGAGACGCTGACTCGCTATTCCGAGTTGATCGTGTCCCAGGCGGCCAATCGCATCTTTACCGGGGGGTCACCGTTGGCCTACCTGGAACGGCCCGACGCCGATCAACCCCTGGAAAAAACGCGGGCGGGTACCGTGTTGGATGCCCAGGAAGCGGCCAAGCTCGGCACCGCAACCTTTATTGAAAGCAGCGGTGGCGGCGGTTTCTTCAGCGGCCTGTTCAGCACCACGCCCTCTGGCCCCATTCCCCCTGGGTTCCGGCCCATCAACGTGTCTCGCTATGGCCCCAGCAACATGCAGAAGTCTCTGCGTGACCTGAGCTGGTTCCTGCGCTATGTCACCTACGCCATCGTGGCGGGGGATCCCAACATCATTTCCGTCAACGTGCGCGGTCTGCGGGAAATCATCGAGAATGCCTGCTCCACGGCGGCGACCATCGTGGCGATTCAGACCATGAAGGCGGCCTCGATTCGCTACGTCAGCGGCGATGCGGAAGCCAAGGAGATTGTGTCCCAGTACTTCGAGGTGCTGCTGACCGAGTTCAAGGCTCCTACCCCTTCGGACAAGCTGCGCCAGCGTCCCTCCGGCGACCTGCAAGGCTTGCAACTGCCCCAGATTTACTTCAATGCGGCGGAACGGCGGCCCAAGTACGCCATGAAGCCCGGTCTCTCCGCCATCGAAAAGAATGACGTGGTGAAAGCGGCCTATCGTCAGGTGTTTGAGCGCGACATTACCCGCGCCTACTCCCTGTCGATCTCCGATCTCGAATCTAAGGTGAAGAACGGCGAAATCTCCATGAAGGAGTTCATTCGTCGCTTGGCCAAGTCTCCTCTGTACCGCAAGAACTTCTACGAGCCTTACATCAACAGCCGCGCCCTCGAACTGGCTTTCCGCCATATCCTCGGTCGTGCGCCCAGCTCTCGCGAAGAGGTGCAGAAGTACTTCTCCATCGTGTCTAGCGGTGGCCTAGCCGCCCTGGTGGATGCCCTGGTGGACTCCAAGGAATACGGCGACTACTTCGGGGAAGAAACCGTTCCCTACCTGCGCGGTCTGGGTCAAGAGGCTCAGGAATGCCGCAACTGGGGGCCGCAGTTTGAACTGTTTAACTTCAGTGCGCCCTTCCGCAAGAAGCCTCAGTTCATCACCCTGTTTGCCGCCTACGAGCAGCCCCTCCCCGACCAGCACCCCTACGGTTCCGGCAACGATCCGCTGGAAATTCAGTTTGGGGCGATTTTCCCCAAGGAAACCCGCAACGTCAGCGCCACCCCGGCCTTCTTCAACAAAGATACTCGCCGGATTTTGATTCACCGTGGGGCTGGCATCAACAACCAGTTGAGCAACCCCGCCGCTCGCGGCCTTAACCCTGGTTCCCTGGGTGCCAAGGTGTTCAAGCTGGATCAGGTGCCCCGCACGGGCAATACCCAGGCCAGCGTTCGGTTCTCGGAAAGCTCCACCCAAGCGGTGATCAGTGCCGCCTACCGTCAGGTGTTTGGTCGCGAGGTGTACTCTGGCCAGCGCTCCAACGTGGCGGAAATCAAGCTGGAGAACGGCGAAATTACCGTGAAGGAATTCATCCGGATCATCGCCAAATCTGAAGCTTTCCGTAAGACCTACTGGTCGTCCCTGTACATCATGAAGGCTGTGGAATACATCCACCGTCGTCTGTTGGGTCGTCCTACCTATGGCCGAAAGGAAACCAACGCCTACTTCGATATCTGCGCCAAGAAAGGCTTCTACGCCTTGGTTGACGCCATCATCGACAGCCAGGAATACACCGAAGCCTTCGGTGAAGACACCGTTCCCTACGAGCGCTACCTGACGCCCAAGGGCTTGGCTCTGCGCAGCATGCGGGTGGGCACCCTGGCCGAGAAGGGCATGATGCCGATTCCCGACACCACCGTGCCCCGCTTTGTGGAACTGGGTTCTGTGGGCGACGAGCGCTCCATCCCCGATGTGCAGCGCCGCATTAGCCAAGGGGTGAACCGTCAGCGCCAGCAAAACAAGGCGTTCAAGCTCACCTCCCTGGCCGACAAGCCCAATCTGAAGCTGGTGACCGCCGCCGCCTATCGCCAAATCTTCGAGCGGGACATCGCCCCCTACATCGTCAAGAGCGAATTCACCGCCCTAGAAAGCAAACTGGGCAACGGCGAAATCACCCTGAAGGAATTTATCGAAGGGCTAGGCTGTTCGAGCCTTTACATCAAGGAGTTCTACGCGCCCTACCCCAACACCCAGGTGATTGAGTTTGGTACCAAGCACTTCCTGGGTCGGGCTCCCCTAGATCAGGCGGAAATCCGCAAGTACAACCAGGTGCTGGCCAGCGAAGGGATCCGTGGCTTTATCAAAGCCATGCTGAACACCCCGGAATATGCCGAGAACTTCGGGGAAGATACGGTGCCCTATCGCCGCTATCCCACCCTGCCTGCGGCCAACTTCCCCAACACCGAGCGGCTGTACAACCGTCTCACCAAGCAAAACCGTGACCTGGTGGTGCCCAGTTTTGAGCCTGCCAAATCTACGATTCCGGTGACGGATATGCCCCTGATGGCCGACGCCGTGGCCGCCCAAGCCAGCCAAGAAGCGGCCCTCGCCGCTTCGGTCGGACGGGCCACTCAGTCGGCCACCCTGGAACTGCCCACGGTGCAGCCTGCGACCCGCCTATACCGCTGGTCGGCAGATATGGACGTAGCTCAAGCAGAAGACGTGATCACGGCGATCTATCGCCAGGTGATGATGGCCTACGACGGCGAAATCCCGACCGCTTGGCGTCTGTCTGAAGCTGAACAGGCTCTACGCCAGGGCAGTCTGACTGTTCGCGGGTTCGTGGCTGAGCTGCTCACCTCCGAGGCCTACCAACAGCGCTTTGTGGATACCTACCCCCAAAGCAAACTGGTGGAAATCATGGCGCGGCAAATTCTGGGCCGTAACCTAGCCCAGGGTGAGGAAACCCAGCAGTATCAAGCCATGGCTGATGCCCAAGGGCGGTTGGCCGTTGCCCAAGCGATGCTGTCTTCGGCAGAATACCAGCGCTACTTTGGCGAACAGGGCGTGCCCTACCGTCGCTAGAGCGCCCTAAAGGCCCAACCTGATAATTTGCCCTAGAGTTGGCCCTCACCCTAAATCCCTCTCCCAGGGGGGAGAGGGACTTTGAGAAACTTCCGGCTCCCCTCTCCCCCCTGGGAGAGGGGCTGGGGGTGAGGGCAAAGAACATGGCTACAACGCAAGTTTGCAGTCTACTGAGACTTGCTTGGGTATCAACCGGACTTTCGGGATCCAATCCCTGCCTGCTTTACAACGGAATATTAAGCATGACCGCCGGATTGTCTTAATCTAGGCGGTTATGTCTGTGATATTTTCCATCGTCCTGCCTGAAACCCTAGTGGGACAGGCATTTAGAAACCTGAGGAAGACTATTACAAAATATTGCGTTGTCTTTAAGAAGGGGATCACAATCCCTGACAATGATTCGGGAAGGATACTGAGCCTTTGAGGATTCTCGCTGAACTTGACAGTGCTGCGGTGGTGCCCTCGCTTGCTCAGTCCATTGGCCCGTCAATGCCAGTTTTATAGACATCTGGTTATATCTTTCGGAGGAATCCATCAATGAGTATTGTCACGAAGTCAATCGTGAATGCTGACGCTGAGGCCCGTTACCTCAGCCCCGGCGAACTGGATCGCATCAAGGGTTTTGTGACCTCTGGTGAGCGTCGTCTGCGCATTGCTCAAGTGCTGACCGAGTCCCGCGAGCGCATCGTGAAAGAAGCTGGCAACCAGCTCTTCCAAAAGCGTCCTGACGTGGTTTCCCCCGGTGGCAACGCCTACGGCGAAGAAATGACCGCCACCTGCCTGCGCGACATGGACTACTACCTGCGTCTAATCACCTACGGCGTGGTCGCTGGTGATGTGACCCCCATCGAAGAAATCGGTCTGGTGGGCGTGCGCGAAATGTACAACTCCCTGGGCACCCCCATCCCCGCTGTGGCTGAAGCCGTGCGCTCCATGAAGGCTGTGGCAACTGGTCTGCTGTCCAGCGACGATGCTGCTGAAGCCGCCTCCTACTTCGACTATGTTGTCGGCGCAATGCAGTAGTTGCATTAGCACCCCATTGTCGATTCGTTGTTGAAAAAACATCAGTTCTAAGGAAGCTTCACCCATGCAAGACGCAATTACCGCTGTTATCAATTCCTCCGACGTTCAGGGTAAGTACCTGGACAGCTCCGCCCTGGATAAACTGAAGGCTTACTTCCAAACCGGGGAACTGCGGGTTCGTGCCGCCTCCACCATCAGCGCCAACGCCGCTGAAATCGTGAAGGAAGCTGTGGCCAAGTCCCTGCTGTACTCCGACATCACCCGTCCCGGTGGCAACATGTACACCACCCGTCGCTATGCCGCTTGCATCCGCGACCTTGACTACTACCTCCGTTACGCCACCTACGCCATGCTGGCTGGGGATCCCTCCATCCTGGATGAGCGCGTGCTGAACGGCCTGAAAGAAACCTACAACTCCCTGGGCGTGCCCATCGGCGCTACCGTGAACGCCATCCAAGCCATGAAAGAAGTGACCGCCAGCCTGGTGGGCGCTGACGCTGGTAAGGAAATGGGCGTGTACTTCGACTACATCAGCTCTGGCTTGAGCTAAGCCTCAATCCCGGTGCAAATCCCTTTCTCCCATGCGGTGATAGGGTAGTCACAGGCCAGAGTCAGGAGCGAGTGTTTGGACAATGGGCTAGGCTGTGCTGTCTTCCTGGTGTCCCTAGCATTGGCTTTCGACTCTGGCTTTTCAGTAGGGTTAGCCCAACCGTCCATTCTGTAGTCCAGTGAGATAGTAGGAGAGCGTTTTACCATGCGCATGTTTAAGATTACGGCCTGCGTGCCCAGCCAAAGCCGCATTCGCACCCAGCGCGAACTGCAAAACACCTTTTTTACCAAGCTAGTGCCCTACGAAAACTGGTTTCGTGAGCAGCAGCGCATCCAAAAAATGGGCGGCAAAATCGTTAAAGTTGAATTGGCCACGGGTCGCCAAGGCACCAACACGGGCCTGCTGTAGACCAACGCCTTTCGTTCCTTGGAACGTTACGCTTGGTCATTGGGTTCGCCGGAAACGTTCTGTCACCCAAACCTTAAACCCTTCGGTAGCCCATGGATGATGGAGCCTAGCCGAAGGGTTCTGTGTCGAAAAGGTCTGTCCATCGTCCTTGCATACTATTAGCCTGTACGCTGAAGCCTGAAAAGGAGGATCCGATGACGGATTTATCGAACTCCGATTTATCCAGGTCAAAGTTATCTGGGCAAGATTCCGCTCAACCACCCTTGGTCGATCAACGCGACATCGACTACTGGCGGCAACGGTCTGCTAGTCAATTAGAACAACAACAGCAGGCGATGGATCAGGCGTGGCAGGAGGTGCGACAGATAGCGCAATGCTTGCGGCAAACCTTTGGGGCGCAGCGCATTCTGGTGTTTGGCTCGTTAGTGCGCGGTCGTTTCACCCCAGATTCTGATATTGATTTAGCGGTAGACCATCTTCCCCCCGCTCGATATTTTGAGGCCGTGGCCAGGGTCAATGATTTCAGTGCTCGCTGGGTTGATCTGAAGCCGCTGGAAGCGTTAACGCCCCATTTCCGCGACAGAGTGCTAGCGACGGGGGTGGATATCGATGAAAGCCATTAATGCCGTGGCGATACGTGAGCTGGCGGCGGATATCGAAGGAGAGCTAGCTCGTCTAGGCCAGCTAGAGCAGGCCATTCAGCGTGTGCAGCATGAAATTGATCAGGATCCGAGTAGACGCGATTTATTCTACGAAAACCTGGCTCTGAAGCTCCATAATTTCTATACCGGCTGCGAAAAGATATTGCAGTTGGTGGCTGTAGAGCTCAATGGAGGACTGCCATCAGGCGCAGACTGGCACAAACGCTTGCTAGATCGCATGAGCGAGCGGCGAGAAGGTAGACCAGCCGTCCTAACGCCAGAAACCGCCACTCGTTTGAGGGAGTTTCTGGGCTTTCGACACATTGTCAGAAATCTGTACGGCTTTGAACTTGACCCCAATCGAGTCGCCGCTTTAGTGGCAAACTATCCTGCGGTTTGGGTGAATATGAAAACTGATGTCAGCGCCTTTATTGATTGGTTGAGGGCCTTAGCCGCTGAGATGTCTTAGGTTCAGGGCTGGTTGACTGACAAAACTCGCTGGAACCCATAGTCTGTCAAAGTGTCAGGAGACCTGACCCCTACATGGAACCAACACTGCGACACCTACCAATATCCCCAGGATGCCGACATGAGGGGTAGGAGACCTGACCCCTACATGAAACCAACACTGTAGGGGCGCGGTTTTCGCGCCCGATGCAGAATCTTTTGTCAGTCAGGGTTCAGGATGTTTTAGTCCCCCAAGCAACCGTCAAGGTGGTCATTCTGGTTGCAGCAATTCTCATTTTGGCAAATTGGCCGTTCACCCTGAGCCTGTCGAAGGGTGAAAAGGCTTCGACAGGCTCAGCCTGAGCGGTGTTTTATTTGCCAACCTAGTCATACTGAGAATTGCTGTTCTGGTTGGGATGGTGATGGTGATGGTGATGAACTGAGATGCGGTATCCACTGCGGAATAAGTTACTGCTCCTGCATGAGGCGGAGGTAGTTTTGCTTAAGCTGAACATGGCTGGCACTCAGGCGATCCGATAGGTTCTTCTCGGCTTCGGAGATTTGTTGCCAGAACTGGGAAGACCGCTGGGAAGAAATGTAGGCTTGCCACAGTTGAGCAAAAAGGGCGATGGCTTCGGGACTTTGGCCTTGTAGATCCGCCATGATGGTCTGGATGATTTGGCTGGCTTCGCCGTGGGTTTCGACGGATTGGGCTAAATCTAAGGCCGCTTGGAGGCGAGTAGCGAAGTCAGTCGTTGAAGCGTCATCCGCAGAAGTCATGGCAAAACCTGGGCAGGGTGGGCACACAGGAGCGAAACCTAGCCCCAAGGACTGCGATGGGAATGCTCTTGCTGTCATAAATCTAAATAATTTGCGGAGATTCAGCAAGGCGGGGGCCAAGGAGTAGTGTAGATTCGTAAAGGGCCTAGCTGAGAAAGGCTCTATCCCGGTCGTCTTTACATTGCTCTCCGTCTTTATTGCTATGGCCAAACAGCGCATCCTTTCGGGCATTCAACCCACGGGTAATTTGCATCTGGGCAACTATCTCGGGGCGATTCGCAACTGGGTTGACCTCCAGGATGAGTACGATGCGTTTCTGTTTATGGCCGATCTTCACGCGATCACGGTGCCCCACGATCCGGCGCAGTTGGCTGAGAATACCTACAAAGTGGCCGCAACCTACATCGCCTGCGGTATTGATCCTGAAAAATCCACCATTTTCGTGCAGTCTCACCTGTCGGCCCACGCGGAACTGGCCTGGTTATTCAACTGCATTACGCCCCTAAACTGGCTAGAGCGGATGATTCAGTTCAAGGAAAAGGCTGTCAAGCAAGGGGAAAACGTCAGTATTGGTTTGCTCGATTATCCCGTTCTGCAAGCGGCGGATATTTTGCTGTACGAGCCGGATTTGGTGCCCGTGGGCGAAGACCAAAAGCAACACCTCGAGCTAACTCGCGACATTGCCAATCGCCTGAATTTTCAGTACGGCAGCGAAGAAAATCCCGTGCTGAAGGTGCCAGAACCGCTGATTCGAGAAGCGGGCGCTAGGGTGATGAGCCTCACCGATGGCACGAAGAAAATGTCGAAGTCGGATCCGTCTGAACAGAGCCGGATTGATTTGACCGATTCACCAGACGTCATGACCAAAAAAATCAAGCGGGCTAAAACGGATCCCGAACGGGGTCTTTGGTTTGATGATCCAAATCGCCCGGAATGCCACAATTTGCTGAGCCTGTACATGATCCTGTCAGGCCAAACCAAAGAAGCAGTTGCCGCTGAATGTCGGGAGATGGGCTGGGGGCAGTTTAAGCCTTTGTTAGCCGAAACCGCTGTGGCGGCATTGGCTCCCATTCAGGAAAAATTCAACGAACTGATGGCGGATCGGGGCTACCTAGAATCCATCCTCAAGGCTGGGGAAGAGAAAGCGGCTGCGGTGGCAAACCCCACCCTGTCCAAGGTGAAACAGGCGCTCGGCTTTTCCGTTGCCCCCTAGGCCGGGGATCAGTGTGAATCGCGGCTTTCCTGTGGGGACAACCCGCAGGCTATACTAGCCAAACGTATGTTGACACTGCTACTGAGGAAATCGGGTTGACTGCTGCACCCTTAGGTTATCGTCTTCAATCCGCTGCCCAGGCGGGGGATTTTTTAGTGACGGCTGAAGTCATGCCACCCAAGGGAGGTGATCCCAGCCACATGCTGGAGATGGCGCGACTCCTGAAGGGTCGGGTTCACGCGGTGAATGTGACCGATGGCAGCCGTGCTGTGATGCGGATGTCCTCCCTCGCCGCGTCGGTGCTGCTTCAGCGGGAAGGGGTTGAAGCGGTCTATCAGGTGGCCTGCCGGGATCGCAACCGCATTGCTCTCCAAGCAGATTTGTTGGGTGCTCAGGCGCTGGGTTTGCGTAACGTACTGGCCCTGACCGGAGATCCCGTAAAAGCAGGGGATCATCCCGATGCTCGGCCTGTGTTTGATTTAGAATCGGTGCGACTGCTGCGGCTGATTCACCAACTGAATAGCGGCGAGGATAGCCACGGCAAACCCCTCACCGACGGGGCGCTTAACCTGTTTGCTGGGGCAGCGGTAGATCCCCAATCCTCCAGTTGGTCGGGCTTGCAGCGTCGATTTGAGGCCAAGGTCAACGCGGGGGCGGCGTTCTTTCAAAGCCAGCTCATCACCGACTTTGACCGACTGCACAAGTTCATGGATGAAATTGCAGCAGGATCCGGTCGCCCTGTATTAGCGGGTATTTTTCTATTGAAGTCGGCCAAAAATGCCCAGTTCATTAACCGCAATGTGCCAGGGGCAAAAATTCCAGACACCATTGTTCAGCGGCTTCACGAAGCGAAGGATCCCCTGCAAGAAGGCGTTAACATTGCCGCAGAGCAGGTACAGGCGGCTCGCCAGATTTGCCAAGGGGTACACCTGATGGCGGTGCGGCGGGAAGATTTGATTCCTCAAATTCTGGATCTGGGTGGTCTAGCAACGCTCAGGTTTACAGACACCGTGATTCCAGATCTAGAGTCCCCAACGCCCCGAGGAACTCGAAACGGCGTCAAAGACCGCCCGGTTGGTGTCTAGCTCAGCAGCCTGACGAAATCGCTAACGGAGCCAGGATCGGCTATTAAAAGACCAGCGTCCCGATCTTCCAGATCTGTCGGCAATCACCTCGGCCATGCCTAGCTGTTTGCCTAGAGACCAGCGGTTGCGCCGGAAGTCGGGAATCTGCTGCCACGTCCTAGGACGCTGAGATGCTGTTGGCCCAGTCCTTAGCCCAGTGCAGATGTCTGTGCACCTCCTCTAGGGTCTGGGCTTCGCTGTAGAGGCGTAGGACAGGCTCGGTGCCGCTAAAGCGAATCAGTAGCCAGCTATCATCCGCCAGGGTGAGCTTATAGCCGTCGATGGATAGGATATCTTTCACGGCTTTGCCCGCGACTTCCTTGGGGGGATCCGTAGCGAGTTGGTGCAGCAGCTTAGCCTGGACTTCCATGCTGGCCAGAGGCAGATCGATGCGGTCGTATTCGGAAAAATAACCTGTTTTTTCCTGGATCTGGCAATAGTAGTCGCTGAGATCTAGTCCTGACATCACAACGGCTTCTAGGACGTAAAGGGCCGACATCAGGGCATCGCGTTCGGGGATGTGGTAGCCGTAGCCAATGCCGCCGGACTCTTCGCCGCCTAGGAGGACTTGGGCCTCCTGCATGCGGTCGGCGATGTACTTGTAGCCTACGGGGGTTTGGTGGAGGGCTAACCCATGGAGTTTGGCCACGGCGGGGATTAGGTTCGACCCGCTGATGGTTTTGACAATTTCGCCACTGTAGTTGCGGCGGGATTTGAGGTGGTCGATAAGGATAGGGATGAGGATTTGAGAACTGAGAAACTGGCCGTTGCCATCCACGGCGGCGATACGGTCACTGTCGCCATCAAACACCAGCCCCACCTTCAGGCTACCCTGGGGGACTTGCGCCTCTTTCACCGTGTTGAGGAGTTCGCCTAGGTACTTAGGCAGGGGTTCGGGGGGATTGCCCCCAAACAGCGGGTCGGCGTGGCGATGGAGTTCGTGGACGCTTTCGGATCCGAGCAGCCGGGGTAATCCCCCAGAGGCGGATCCGTACATAACGTCCGCAAAGACCGTGAGCTTACCGCTGGAGATCGCTCCCTGGATAGCGGCAATATCGACTTCTGCCTGAAGGGTTGTGCAGTAGTCGGGCCAGGGATCAAAGCTGCTGATTTGCCCCTTGGGGCCAAGGGGGGCTGGAGGATGGGGCAGCAGAGATTCCACCTGTTGGGTCACCTCTGGGGAAACCGATCCACCAAAGGCTCCTTTAATTTTGAGCCCGGAGTAGGCGGACGGGTTGTGGCTGGCGGTGATGACGATGGCTCCTAGCAGGTTGCGGTGCTTGGCCGCAAAGCTGAAGGCTGGGGTAGGGGCATAGTCCTGGGAAAGGATGACATCAAACCCCTGGCTGGCAATCGCTTCGGCGGCGGTGCGGGCAAATTCGGCAGACAGGAATCGACGGTCGTAGCCTACGGCAAGGGTACGGCTACCCGTGGTTTCCCCAAAGCGCTGCTGGAGAACGTGGGCCGACACAGCGGCCACCTGGGCCACCCGCTCGAAGGTAAAATCGGCGGCGATGATGCCGCGCCAGCCATCGGTGCCAAACTTGATGGGCTTCGGGGTCGCTGAAATGGGGCCTGAGGAAACTGCCATAACCTAAGTTTCTCAATAATGAGGGGAAGACAAGATGCGGTGGATCGAGATAGACCGAGCGTTCGGGAAAACGAGCCCTGTTTGAGTTTACCTACCGATTCGACGCTCTGAACAGATCCACTGGCCCAGCATCCCTCCTTTCTCTTAACCGACGCCTGTAGGTAGCGCTGGAGCCCTAGCCGATGGGGCGAAGGCCTTCGCCCACAAACCAGTGTGGTGATCTGCTTTCCCTTAGTCGAGCCCCTGGAGGACGTGCTGGGTGGTGAGCAAGGCATTGAGCCCCACAAACCCCTGACACCGTCCCTGCTGGGTGGTCATGCCCAGGGCCATGGCGGCGGCCTGGGAGGGATTGCGCACAAACCGGGGAGAGGTGTTGATGTAAACTACGGCGCTGTTCACCAGGCGAGGAAACTGCACCGTTTCGGAGTAGGTATCACTGACGAGGACGTTGGCATGGCCGCTGCTGTGGCGGTTGATCCAGGTGGCGGCGGCGGCTAAACCCTCTACCCGACTCAGGGCAACCCGCTTGGCCAAAAAGGGCTGCTGCCAATCCTTGGGGGTGGCCAGCGATAGATCAGGGATGTCTACTTGCATGGCCTCATCACCCAGCACGGTGAAACCATGATCCCACAGGGCGCGGCAGAGTTGGACGACAGCGGCGGTACTACAGCCAGCATGGATCAACACCTTCTCCAGCGCATTCACGGCGTCGGGTTCGCCCCGGTGGCTATCGAGCACAATTTGAGTGACGGTGGACGAGGTGCCAGAGGCCGCCCAGTAGAGATAACAGTTGCCCATGGCGGTGGGCAGCACGGGCACCGCCGCCTGACGCATCACCTGCTTCACGAGGCTGGGCCGTCCGTAGGGAATCACCAAGTTAACACCGGGATCTTGCAGTAGCCAAGATCGAGCCGCATCCCCCGAATCGTCCGCAAGGGAAACCACCGTCGCTTCGGGAAGATCCTGGCGGGTGAGGGCACGGTGCAGAGCCTCCATAATCGCCTGATTGGTTTGGCTGGCTTCGTTGCCCCCCTTGAGGATGAGCCCATTGCCCGTCCGCACACAGAACCCTGCCATGATGGCCGCCAGTTCGGGGAACGCCTCATAGACCAAGGCCACCACCCCCAGGGGAACCACCTGGCTGTAGCCCGTCGCGGCCTTCGCCCAGCGATTGATGGGCAGGGCATTGAGCCAGCGGGGATCCCCCAGGAACGCCAACCGCCTGAGAATTTTACTGGCGATGTGGAGGCGCTCAGGGGTGAGCTTCAGCCAGTCCAGCACCAGATCGGGTACAGCCATCTCCAGGCTGGCCTCTAGGTCTAGGGTATTCGCCTCTAAAATTTCGTTTTGGGCGGCTTCAAGCTGATCCGCCATGGCCTCTAGCAGACGGCTCTGGGTTTCCACACCCGCCAAACGCAACCCATAGCCCGCCTGGGCCACGTCTCCGACAACCGCACTGAGTTCTTCCTGGGATCCTAAAGTTACCATGGCACTAACGTCGAGCGGCTAGCCAAAACACCAGCCCCAGAAAGACGAACACCCCCACGGTGATCAGGATCTGGGCAATGGCCTGGACACCCTGGGGAGACTGGATAGCGGCCAACAGCAGGAAAAAGGCCATGAGGACAAAGGCCGTCATCACAATCAGTGAGGGATAGCTGAAGTTCAGGGATGATTGGTCTAGCCGCCATTGCTGCCCTGTCCAGCGCCAAGCCCGCTTGTAGGGATAGTGGGTGGAGAGTTGCTCCATCACGTAGCCATCCTCCTGGACGACAAAAATTTGCTGGCAGCGATCACAGCCAAAGGCTTCGGTCAGGGTGATGGGGTTGAGGCGACCACTGCGACGGCAGGGGCAGGGATAGTCAGCCTGGTGGTCAATCTTCTGGCTCTTGTAGGTGCGCACGATACCCTAAACCTCGGCTCAGGAAGAGGACAGTGAGGTCTCCATCATTCTGACACATTAACCAACTCCCACCGGGAAGACAACCCAACAACTGGCTAGCGGTTCGGTCTTCCGTCCTGTAAAATGGGGCGATTCTGTTTAAGATAGTCATTCAAGCTGGTAAGTCAAGCTGGTGATTCAAGCTGGTCAGTCAAGCTAATCTGTGCAATGAATGCGCCATCACGGCATGGATTTCACCGGTCGCTGGCTGGATAAGCGCCCAATGTTCCCGTAGTGATCTAGCCTCTCGGCACACGAGATAAACCCGACATGACCTTAGACAAATATCGTCTCCGCTCCGACTTTCTGGGTACCCAAGTGATCACGCGCAGTTCTGGCCAACGGCTGGGCATTGTTAGTCAGGTTTGGGTCGATGTAGATCAACGTGAAGTGGTGGCGGTGGGTCTGCGGGAAAACATCATGTCCAGCTTGGTGTCAGCTCCGCTGCAAATTATGCCCCTCAGCAGCATTCGCCAAATTGGCGATGTCATCTTGGTGGATGACGACACCGCCCTCGATGATGAGGTGAACATTGCCCCCTATAGCACGCTGGTGAACTGCGAAGTGATTACCGAAACCGGGGAACCCCTAGGGCGAGTACGGGGGTTTAAGTTTGATGTCACCAATGGTCGTCTGGAAACCATCGTGGTGGCGTCCTTTGGCTTGCCCCAAATTCCCGATCAGGTGATCAGCACCTACGAGCTTTCCATCGATGAAGTAGTGAGCAGCGGCCCAGATCGACTGATTGTGTTTGAGGGCGCTGAGGAAAAAATGGTGCAACTCAGCGTTGGTCTCCTGGAACGCCTGGGCATTGGCAGTGCCCCTTGGGAGCGCACCAGCGACAGCGAATACATCATGCCCGTTTCCACGGCCAACCAACTGCCCTCCGGGGTGCAAGCTCCCGCCGACTTTTCCAAGGCCCGTACCCCCGCCGCCGAGGAGCGCTGGAGCGATGACGATTGGGGCGAACCAGAGATGGTGGAGGAGGCCGTAGCCCGCTCCCAAGCCGCCGAGACTTACCAAGCCGCCAGCCTGACCCCAGACAGCAATTGGGGGGAAGAACCTGTCAGCCCCCCCGCCTATGGCGTGCAGGATGCCGACTACCAAGTCGTCAACGAAGAACCTTGGTCTGAGGAAACCGACGCAGAACCCTACACCCCCACTCCCATCAATATTCCCCAGAAGAAAAAAGTTACCGAGTACGAAGAAGAACTCGATTACTAGATCGGTCTGATCCCTAGCCCCACGGTCTGGAGCCCCTAAACGATGCCCTTCCCACCCTGGACAGCGCGACGAATTCCTGTGGTGGCGGTGCTATGCGCCTTGGTGTTTGTCCTCTATGGGGCCAGCCCCAGCCCTGGGATTCGCGTGTCTTGTCAGGCTCCCCAAACGGGGGATCTCGCCCCCCACTGCCAGGTGCAACGGAGCCGTAGGCTA
The DNA here is from genome assembly GCF_014697375.1 of Phormidium sp. FACHB-1136. Classification (GTDB taxonomy): domain Bacteria; phylum Cyanobacteriota; class Cyanobacteriia; order Phormidesmidales; family Phormidesmidaceae; genus Nodosilinea. The sequence continues at coordinate 60,446 of NZ_JACJRS010000004.1, read as the reverse complement.
GGCTGGCTTCCCAAGCAAACAGCAAACTTCACCTGGATTGACTTTTCCCTCACCTCTAGCCTGTGCGACAACGATCCGCGAGGGGGCGTCCGATTTTGCCACCGCCTCACCCTGATGGGGACGGATCGACAGGTGACCTTGCCAGAACTGCGCACCCCCCTCCCCGCCGCCGGGGTGACCCAACAACTGACCCGCTTTATGGCTGGACAGGGCCATAGCGACCTAGCCTGGAGCCAATCCCAAACCGGACTAGACCATCTGACCACCTTCGGCCTTGCTCTGTTGCTTAGCCTCACCGCCTGGGGGTTTGGCTTTTGGCGCTGGCCCCCCGATCCTGCCTTGCCCATGGATGGCATTGTGGATCTCAGCCTCGCGAAGAAGTCTAAGAAAGGTTAACGCGATCCTCACCCAGGCATGAGGGTCGCACGAGAGAACAATGGATTCAGCTTACGCCCAACCTGTCAAGTCGTCGAGCTAGATTTTGTTACAAAAGTTTTTATTCCCCAGGACTTTCCCCAGGGCTTTCCCCAGATTTTCCACAGAAAAACTGGAGTTTTCCACAGAAACAAACGACGTCTCAGGCTTTGGGGAGAACCTGTGGAAAACCTCAGGTTAGGGGCTGCGGAGAAACTATTTGACCCGATGGGACAGGTTCAGACGGCAGGGGGAGGGTAAAACCCTGATTCTCTCGTCATCAGGGTTAGGGCTTAGCGCAAGTTTGGCTTCTGTGCAAGATTGACAGGCCCGAAGGAGTTGGGCAGAATGATGCGACTGGAAACACCATGCGCCCCAACATGGTAGCCATACGCAGACGATGCGCTTCGTCGGTTAGGCTCGAAAACAAAGCTCCAATGTTGGCGTGGCGCTGCTTTGCGGTGCCTAAAAACCCTGACCTAGAGACACTCTAGGGCCGCAGCACAGGTGTAATCGTGTGTGGCCTGAGAGTCTAGACCCTGTTTCCTATTTCCCGTTCGCCACAGCCCATCAACCTTGCCTTGAGGAGGTAACCCCACTGTGATGCCTAACTCCACCACCGAAACCCGCGTTAGCCTACTGGCCGAAATTCCTGAAGAACTCCATGACGCCCTTCAAACCTACCTCGCTAGCCATGCCAACTGGAGCCAACATCGGGTCTTCTGCGCTGCCCTGTCTCTGTTTTTGATGCAGAATGGCCACTGCGGTCGTGAGGTGAATCGAATCTACCTCGATTCCCTCTTCGACTACGCCAGCTAGTCTTACGCCAGCTAGTCTATGGATACGGCCCCTCAAGCCCGCCCATGAATAACCCGCCCGTCGGTCGAGATTCACCGAAACAGGCGGGTTTTTTAGGCTCAATCTACGCTAGCTAAGGTTGTGGATCCATGGGTTCTCTGGGCCTCAATCGACCCAGCCAATATCCGCATCGGAAAGCATGGGGTTGGGTTGCTCAGACTGGGACGTGTAGGTGGGAACACCACGGACGTAACCCGGTTGGGCTGGCCTAGTGATGGGCTGGCGGGGCACAATGTCTCCCCCAGAGCGACGGAGTGGGGCGGGGCGGCTGGCGGCTGGGGCAACGGGGGCAGGGGTGGGGGCAGAGAGCTTTAAGATGGTGGCCTTAGCTTCTGCAAGCGCTTTCTCCGTTTGCTGAAGGGCGTCTGTCTTGGCTTTGAGATCCGCCTGGGCTTGGTCGAGGCTGTCGGTGAGTTCAAACAGTCGGGTTTGCTGGGCGGCAAGATCTTGCTGAAGCCCCTGCACAATTTTTTCGAGGTCGGCCTTTTCCTGCTGAACGGCGGCTAGGGTGGCCTCTAATTCTGCTGAAGCAGTCTCGTTAGGCGTGATAGCGATAGGGGGCGCATCGGCGCTGCCTGCCGCTAGGGTGGCCGCTGGGGTGGCCGCAATAATGGGTTGATCGCTAGGTTGGACAGTAGCCTTAGATTGAGATGTAGATCGTCCAGCACTTTTAGCAGGCGTACTTTTGGGAGTTTTGGCGCGGCTGCTAGCGGTCTTACGGCGGCTCTGAATGGGCTGACGGGCGGTTTCGGCCTCAGGGGTCGCCGTGATTTCGCTAGACGCATCCGATGGCGCAGGAGCCTCTTCCGGCGTGTCGGCCTTGCTGACTTCTTCTTTTAACAGGTCGGAGAGGCTTTTCTTGGTCATGGTCTTTTCCAGAGGGTTACTTCCAGTCTCGCTGTATTTCTTCCGCCACTCGGTGGTAGTCTGACCGGGCTTCTTGGGCGTTTTTGCCCCGCCACTGCAACACGGGCACCCCGTCTAGGGCGGCGCGTTCGTGGGCCTTGTAGGTGCGGATAAAGGCATTGCAGGCCGGGATATTCAGTTCCAGCAGTGTGTTTTGGGCCTCCAGGGCCTCGGCCAAGCTGCGGGAATCTACTTTTGTCAACAATACTCGATGGGCTACCCCCCTAGGGGTGACTGCTTCATTGACTGTAGTAATTAGGGCAGCCAAATCCATGGGGGCGGGGGGCGTGGGCAGCAAAATATAGTCGGCCACCGGAATCACCGCTGCCAAGGCCGCTGAATTCAAGGCGGGGGGCGTATCCACAATCACCAGGTCGTGCTGGCGCAGGCTGGGCAACTCGCTGAGGTCGCTTGGATCCTTCGCCTGGGTGACCTCAAACCCTAGAGCGTTGGGGCTGCGGTTCGTCCACCACAGGGCAGACCCTTGGGGATCGGCATCCACCAACAGCACCGACTGAGTTTCGGCATAGATGGCCGCTAGGTTAACGGCGGTGGTGGTTTTGCCCACGCCTCCCTTGCCATTCAAAACCACCAGAATAATCGTGCGTTTTGGGGATTTGGCCTTGGCCAATGGGGTGTCCTCCTGGGGCGGTGCTGATGGGACTCGATGGCATAGTAATCCAAGGGGGCGATTCTCGGCTAGGGGCGATTCAATGTTTTGGGCTAGATGCAGGGATTTTGCGTACTACCCTCTGTGAAGTTAGAGCACCTCGAAAAATGCAACCCTTATTGAGCATGACTAGGATATCTCAGGGGTTTCAGGCTCCTCGAATTCGCAATAAATAAGGCAATTGGTAGTGTATTAATCTACGGGTCAGAGAAAAATCAGCCCGAAACAGCAATCTACTGACGTAAGGTCTTTAAGGTCGCCTGATTATTCTCTAGCCTGTACGAAATAGGACTATCAGGCAATTAATCGAGATGCCGGTTAGTAAACCTAGATGAGTGATTAAAAGATCTCCCGATCCGGATAATCCTTCGCATCGGCTGGTTTCCCACACCCCTGACTGCCCGCCTCACATATCGTAAGAGAGCTTTCATAAAGAACTTCACTACGACGCGTATCGGGAATGAATTCAAGGGCGTCGGATCCTTGAAGACTTTCAATACGTGCTCTCACATAGCTTTCCAGTTCGTTTGAGGTGGAGGTAGTGATATTAATGTCTGAGATTTCGCCATCATCACTGATGATAAAACTAAACTCAGCCCTGGAACCCACAGGGGCGCTAGAAGTATTTTGATCGTAATAAAACATCTCATTCCAAATATTGGCACGCCATTGTGCCCAATCTAAAGCCATGCATTGATTCCACATTGACGGTAGAGTTGCCGCGAGTATGGTGGATATTGCAACTGTCCAGAAAACTGCATGTAGAATAGATAACCTGCCTGCAAAAGACATCGGAAATTTAAATACCGACCGCAAGAGTATATCCAGGGGTATAATCAGCACCCAGGCTAAGGCTATCCAAGACAAGCCAAAGAATAGCGCTACCCAAAAGTTACCACAGCCTAGATTGAGCAAATAGGCTATGCCTGTCGCCAGCACAAATGCTGCTAGGAATATTGCAGGGATTTGGAATAAGCCGTATCGCCAAAAAGGTCTTTTCATGGTTTCTAAACTTAGGTAGTATTGCGCAATTTAATATTTAATGCAGCAGTAGCCTTGGGCAATGCAAACCATATATGCGAGCCTTGAAATACCTATTTCTGTGCCAGAAACTTGTTTTTAGGCTGATACTTCAGTATAAACTGCTCCATGTATCAAGGATGCCTAACATTCGATTGGCGCTGATTCCGTCTAACCTTGAAACAATATCTGTAAAGGACTTAAATGATTCTTTCTGTCGCTCAGAATCAATTTGCTCGAGGATTCGTTTGGCAGTTTTTCCCCGTACATTTGCAGCCGATAACTTCTGTGCTAAAACGGCTAAGCTAAGGCTATTGAAGGCTTCTAGAGGTTCTATGAGTTGGGGAATCTTGGTTTTGATAACTTCGATATCGTCATCTAGTCGTTTAATGTCGCGCCTATGAGAGATCTCCAAATCATGAAGAACCATATTTAAGCGAGATTCTATTTGAGTAATACGTAAATCTATTTCGTTTGTAGAAACTGATTGCGGTGAATCAGAGATCTGAGAAAGATAGCGCAATTGATCGATAGCTGAACCTTCTAAATTAGGAGGAATAATAAAAGCGCTGATAACTTCACCTTTTCGGGGATCAATTTCCTTGGCACGAAGGGCTGAATAGTACTCTAGATCTCCTTTCAGAACCTCGTATTTGTCATGCCCCATTTGCTTTAATAACAAGGGAGAAACAAGTCTGCCAGCAGATAAGATACTTTGGGCAAGCATCTCTATTTGATTAACGCTGAATTGAGATCGAGGTACAGTCGAATGAATGCTGCTAACATCAACCAAGTAATATTCAATCATGGACTATACTCCAAGCTTATTCATGACTTCCTGAGCAAGACTGCGAAACTCTTTCGCTGATTCGCAAGCTTCATCAAACTCAAAGATAGATGTTGGATTAGGAATATCGAACATGCCAACAGATATCGTTTGATTAACACAGTGGGCTAGAGAAACTCGTTCATAAATAATAGTCTCTAAGATCGGAAAGCCATAGCGATTAATAACACTATCTCTTTGTCTCGGGAAAGTATGAGTTAGATAACGCGTATTGGGTAAAATTTTCGAGGCTAGCACTCCTAGAACTTCTAAAGGTGATTTATCGATTGCAGATCGAGTTTCGTTTACCTCAGAAATGAAAGACTTTACGTTATTTAGTCCTTGATTGGCGAAGGGCTTCATATCGGAGGGAATGATCAGATAGTCGGCAGCAATTAACGCAATCTCGGCATAGAGATCACGAGCTGGAGGAGCATCAAGAATAACGATGTCATAATCATCCTTGACCTGTTGGATCTTTTTATCAAGTCGCCATCGAGTGTTGACAAAAGCAGATAATTTACTTTGTTTTTCGATCAATGAAATATGGGCAGGAATAACATCAATTTCAGGTTGGTTGAATCCACTAGATTTTCTGACAAGGTCGGGAATGAAGTTAAAATCGACAGACTCAAGAAGTTGATATACATTACGGCCAACTAAATCGTCTTCTTCCTCAAATTGAAATTTAACGAGTCCAGTCCCAAAAGATGAATTGGCTTGAGAATCGAGATCAATGAGAAGAACCCGTTGACCCATTTTACGAAAGGCAGCAGCCAGATTGATAGCTGTTGTTGTTTTTCCAACTCCGCCTTTATTATGATAGATAGCAATCGTCTGCATTGACTAACCACCCAAAGAGAACTCGAGAAGAATGATAGAAGTGTCTAAGATTATAGAAAATCCAGCAGTAGTCGAAGATGCCACATCGACTCTGGAATACTACATATTCTCTTAAGTGTAGGTAAATCTGATATTAAAATGATGCTGATAAGTGTCGATGTAAATATGGCTTGCAAGACGGAAATTCTCCCAGCCAGAGACATACTCCACTTCATCACTGCTCTGAGAAAGAGATCTAAAGGCATAACTAATGTCCAAGACAAGGCGATTATGAATAGCCCTATAGCTAAGGTCATCCAGAACGCTAAGCAAGTTGGCTTCAGGATATTCACTGTTGCGATGAAGATGATGCAAAAGAGCAACAGTATCGCTGGTATTTGAAATAGACCATAATGCCAGAATTTTCTTTTAACCATATTGCCGATAAACTCAAATCATGATGTATTGAAATTCACTAGAATGCTTATAAAGCAAGCTTTTAAGACTGTAGAAATACGCTCTATAATTTAGCTTGCTCTATGTCCACTCCCATTTCTAATGTCTTAGTCTTGATTACATCTTCAAAATAAATTGAAGAAATTGGGTTGAATAACTTGCTTCAACATTCTGATTAGGCTTCCTCATTGAGATCCGTCTGTTTCACAAACTTTCTCAAGATGATCTGAACCCTAGCTTGATCTAGACCCAGGGTAGTTGCTTTTTCTTTGGCCATACCGATAAACGTAGGAACCGGAATATTCAAAGCTGCAAGTTTCTTGAGATCTTGCTCAAATTGAGCATAGCTATCCTCTCGTTCTGGTGATGAAGACGGGTTTAGAATCACAACCTTAGATTGATCTAAGGAACTGGGTACTGTGATAGGACTATCTACCTTTAGGCCATATTTTTCAATGGTTTGCTTAAGGATTTCAGCCTCCCGTTTGTAGTCTGGACTATCCGTACCCCCATCCTGCTTTAACTCATTTTCTCGCTGCTTCAGATAGGTCATAAGCTGTTGATAGCATTGAGCCTTCTTCTCTGGGCTATCGGCTGAATCCAGAAGATCGTCAACCTGTCGTTGAATTTCATCACAATCCGGTCGGCAAGCGGCAACCGCTAAAACCTGAACAGCATCAACCCAGCTTGAGGCAATCTCAATCTTTTGATCTCCGATGACACCCGTTTGGACGTACCGAATCGTATCCTCCTTGGTCTTTTGGTTTTGCTCCAGCGTCAAAACTCCTAGGGCACGGGCAAGCACCACAAGCTGATAGATCTTGGGATCTTCCGGCAGGAGATCCCAAAACGGCATTCTTTTATCGGTATGCACTGGAATCGGCAAACCGACAGGCTCCCCACGGAGTTGAGCCCGCTTTGCTCCGATCATCTGGCCTTTCCAGTTTTGATAATGGATTCTGAGATTCTCCATACCCGCGATAGAACGGAGCGAGAATCCACCAATCTCCTGAACAAAAATAATCCGGTGGCGCTCTTGGGCTCCCAGGGGTGAAATGGCATCCGATTGACCAACTTGCGTCTGGACATGGGGAATCAACTTCATCGCCGCTGGATTAGCTGTATTACTTCCACCGATGAGAGCGACCCTGGTATCCCGTGGGGCACTAAACCCAGCCGCCATTAAAACAGCCTGGGATAAATCAATCAGCGGCTTAGATTTTTCGTAAACGATGCCTACTTTTTGTCGAACATCTGTATCGTTGTTATTGGCTAGGCTGAAGAGGCGATCACAGGCGGATAAATCTCGCTGTAGTCGGCTTGCTTCAGGAGCCATCGCGATCACTCGTCGAGCGCGATCTAGAATTTTGTCTTTAAAGTCATTGGTATTGACCTGGGGTAACTGCGTAATATCCAGGAGTTGCATCACCTCATCGGCTTTGCGCTCTTTCTTCCAGAGCGGACTGGTTTCCTTCAAAATATCCGGGGTCATGATGGTACAAATTTGATTGAGACCCGCATCAAACCGGCTCTGCGCACCAACATCTTCGCCCACCTGACGCTCGATCAAATCATCATAAAGCTGATTGAGCTCTCCAAGGTCAAAGAGCTTAATACCATTGATCTCTAGGGCATCAGCACGATTCGCTTCTTTTTGAGCGGCCTCTGCGAAACCATCTCGAAGCTGCATCAAGGTTGTTGTCAGTTGGGCTAGGCGTTGCTCCAGTTGGTTGAGACAATCTTGTAAGCGCTCAATCACTTTCAGCCCCTCGTTGCGGGCTTTTCGTTGAATAAAGGCAATCAACTCACCTTCAAGACCACTAAGAGCCTGAGCATTCAGCTTTTCCATTTGGGCTTGTTTCGTAATCCCAAACGCTGTTTGTGTTTCTGCAATTTCGATTAAGGCTTGACTGTACTGCCGCTGCCGGTTGGTTTCATTTGGCTGATAAACCCTTTCAGACTCACGCTGAAACTTCTCAGCCGCATTGGAAAAGATCTGTCGTGTACTGGTAATGAACGCCGCTGCAAACTTAGGCCCACGATTACGATCTTCGATAATTTTGTAAAATTCCTTCTCTAGCTCCCGTTGTCCTAACTGAATAATCTTGTTGCGGTTGCCATACATGGTCTGGAGAAAGGCTCCATGCACTTTCTCATTCGGGTCAAGGTCTCGGAGATTATCACCACGATAGCCATCTACTTTGGCCTTGAGATAATCGACAAATCCTAAGATATTGCCTTTCTCCGGCCCCAGCAAATTAGCCCCCTGGAAAGTGCATTGCAGTTTACTTCCCGTGGCAATTTCACTGCGAATACTATTCACCCAGGCAGCAATGTCCGTGATTAGCAATTTTCCGTTAGATGACGCTAGATCACTAAGTAACTCCGCCTCGGTCAACCGCATAGACTTGAGGGTTCCGGTTTGGAGATGCTCGATAATATTGGGCATCAGCTCAACCGAATCATTGATCCACCACCTCACAAGATCCGCCGCTAGCCGATTCACCAGATTCGTCCGAATCTGAGCCATGGGAATTTCAAAGGTGGCCAAGCCAAAACTCATAAAGTTTCTGGGATAACTGCGTCCCCCTGGATCCGCCGTACTCCAACTCCCCTTCATATTGTCTCGGATGGATTTTTTGTGGGGAGCAAAGTCTGAGGTGAGATCGAAAAAAATATTTTGGGCAATCATCTCTCGCAGTTGATCGAGATCAAACTTGCCATTTTGGGTACCCACTAGATAGGTAAAGTCGAAGGGAGGCAGGGTTGATTGCACCTCATCCACGAGCCCCTGACTAAATTGGGCTTTATAGGTCGTGCGATGGTCGGAAAAATAGCTCAACTCCATGAGCGCCGCATATCCGTTCGCCAGAACTTTATCACCCACTTGAATATTGGCGAAGGCATTAGGCATGGGCATGATAGCCGTAATGGAGGGACTGCTCACTCCTTTCAGCCAATGGCGTACACAGTACCCCATATCGAGGAGCATACCGCTCCCAGTTCCCCCCGATAGGGATCCAGTAATAAAAACATTGAGGCCATCGCCTTGTACCTTAATGCCATAGGTATCTTGCATGTAGGTATCATGGCCTTTTACCTTCAGACAGGCATCATTAAACTTGGTTCTAATATTATGATAGTTATAGAAAAAGGCAAATCTGCCACAAGCCCGAATTTGCCCTGCCCCAGCCTCTAGGGCTCCCATATTCTTTTCCAGTTCCTCAGGAAACCAGGTGTTGATCCAAGGGTACTGGCCCATATTGGCCATCATATTATTGACCTGCTCGCCTGTAACCTTAGCCCAATACTCCTCGTTAGGCTTCAGGGGTGAACCTGCCGCATCGGGTTCATTGATCTGATAGTTTAGGTCAGTATCAACCCATAGGAAACTGACAATGGGTAGCTTATCTAAGCTGCCATAGCTCTCTTCAATTAAGCGGCGAGCCCGGAGCAAAACTTCCTTACCCGTTCCCCCAACACCCACTAAAACGGTGGGAACCATGCTTTTTTCTTGAACTTGAGCGGCCATGTCACTTCTCCATTGGCTGGGCTGTACGGTGAGGATCTATTGAGGTGCTGTCACAGGGCAATTTATTTGCTCATGCCATCTATTCCTATCAATCGAGCAGTAACTCAAAACCAAACTCAACACCGGAAGCGGCACTTTGCTCACGGCTGACTTTAACTAAGACAGGATCGCTCTGTCTTTCGCCGTCGGGGGTAAACTCAAACGCTTGACCAGAGGTTTCATTGGCTGGAAGAGAAACTTGCTTCAAACTGTCTAAAACGGTGGATCGACTGGCCCCACTAGAGAGAGACTTGATAAATGCCTGAGTCGCGTCAAAACTGGTGGCTGTTCGCCAACTGACGAGACCACCCCATTGTTTTTCGCTGGCCTGACTAAAGGCTTCAAACTGGCCCGAACCCGAAAACCAGGGAACAGCTAGGATCAAACCATCCACACTGGCCCCACCGGTCTTTAAAATATCAATGCTATACAGCGAATCCCCACCCAGAAGTGGCAGTTTTCGATTCTGGAGTCTTGCATTGGCCTTAGCAATCTCTATCGCAACACTTCGATAGTCGGTGTTGGGAAAAAGAACAATAGCTTCTGCCCCATCATCGGAAGCGGCGGTTGCAACTGCAATGCCAGCATCAAACTCTGAATCAGTCATATCTTGACTGCTAGAAGTACCCCCTAGATCCTTGAATTTGTTCTCAAAGGCTGATTGTAAACTCCGACTGAAGCTGCTGTTGGGGTTATAGAAAATAACCACATTGGAAATATCCATTTCCTCTTTGGCATATTGCGCTAGGCTTTCAGCAGAAATTGTGTCGGAAGGAACCGTTCTAAAAAAGACATCGGAGGATAGCTCAGTACTGGTACTGGTTGGAGAAATCAGGGCTAGACCTGCCGCTTGATAGATTTCCAGTGGTGCTTTGCTAGCATCACTGGAGTTATGGCCGACAACACCTAAAACGGAGGTATCCTTCACTAATTCCTCAGCGACACGTTTAGACACCTCTGGTTCATTGCCATCATTCGCGATGATAATTTCTAGAAGTGGTTCACTGTCTCCACGAGACTTATTAAAGTCCTCTTGAGCCTGGGCAATTCCCCTCAGCATTTCCTGGGCTGAATTTGTAGCGTTGTCCACCGGAACGACTGCCGCCAACCTGAAAGGACTGCCTTTCTGGCGAGCTCGGGCATTATTCAGAAAGATCAAAACCTCTGGGTCATTCCGATTGCCATCAACGGCCCGCTGAAAGCTATCTATGGCAGATGCATAGTCACCTTGATTAAAGGCATTTATGCCCTCGGTTCGGGGTACACTGGCATTCCCAGGGAAGAGGGTTTGCTGTCCCCAGGAGAATCGGGCAGGCTCCCAAGTATAAAGTTCAGGGTCTATTTTACAACTGGGCGGAGGATTATTACCCTGACAAGGGTCAGGGTTAATCCTACTCAAAACCCCAGTGCCAATTCCCCCTATCACCAAGACGGCTGCTGCCGCCGCTGCGATTTTCGCGATGGGTAAGCCAGCACCGCCGCCACCGCCTTCTACCTGCTCTTGGGTCAGCCCACAGATGGCACAATCAGTCCCAAAGTTTTCAAACTCATCATGGGGACCGGGTGGACTTTGATTCGAGCGGGGCTGACCATCTTTTGCAACGCCCTTACATACCCATGATTTCATAACCGTTAATCTCTCTCCTGTCTCTGAAATGAACTGAATACTTGATAGACTGAAAACGTCCCAAGATGATTACGCTAAGCAGCAATCAAAAAAACATCCTAGAGCTATAAAAATCATATTCCTAGATAGTTGTAGACCTCATTGATGTGGCGTTGTATCTCAGAGACACCTTCTTGATCTCCTAACTCCTGATAGATGGGCAAGGCTTGGTTGTAAAAGGTCAACGCCTGTCTTAAATCATCTAGGGCATCGTAGGCTAGACCAATACTATAGAGAACTACCGCTTCCCCCCATCGATCCCCGATGTCTCGAAAAATTGGCAGAACTTGGTTATATAATGTTAGGGCTTGTCGGTAGTTCTCTCCATCATGATGTGCCCAGGCCGTATTACGAAGAACCATCGCTTCTCCCTCGCGATCTCGAAGTCCTCGAAAAACAGCTAGGGATTGACTATAAAAGTTGAGCGCCCGTTGATAGTTCTCTAGGTTGTAGTAAGCCCAGCCAATATTATTGAGCGTATTGGCCTCACTCCTCTGATTTCGGAGATTTCGATAAATAGGCAGGGCTTGATTATAGAAATCCAAGGACTGTTGATGATTTTCCAATAAATGATACGTCCAGCCAATTTCAAAAAGAGCATCAGCCTCTCCTTCTCGGCTACCAATTTCTCGATAAAGCCTGAGAGCTTGGTTAAATTGAGTTAAAGCGGCCTGTAAATCTTGGGTTCGACCCCTGTCAAGCAATCGAAGTCCTTCATCAAAGGCGTCATCGGCCTGAGCCAATCGGCTTGCTTGCGCGAGGGGAACGACTGTCACGCTAGGCGTACTGGCGTAGACTCTTCCCCCACAGCCTAGAAGCAAGGCAATCAATAGGACAATGCTAGAAAGGGGTACAGAGCAAAGCCGAAAGGGAGAGGAAGCCATGGAGCTATGAACGAAAACGGCATTAAGAATGATTGCGATATTTTAATGGTTTAAGCTCTTGAGGTTCGCAATAGGACAATTAATCGAGGCACTCAATGGATATTACCTAGATTTAAGATGGCAAAATCTTTAACTTTTTGTCAATGTGATGTTATTACTGATTCAGGTCTAACGGATAATGTGACGCGATTGTCTCTCTGGATTTTTACGGATATTTAGTTATAAGAATCCTATAAAAAATGATTGAATTTAAGGGTAAATATCACATAAAGACGGAGATCTTGGATTGAACCACCTACGTATTATGTCTTCTCTTGCTATGTTGCCTGCCTGAGACTACGGATTACTCTTTTGAGGGGTAATACGGGTAGGCACAAGTCAGTTATATAAACAAGCTTGCCTGACACGGAGTAGACGGCAGTGCAGGGACTGAGTCCATCGCTCTCAATTCCAGCCAGATTACAATTGATTGATCGAAGCATCCGTAAGCTTGGTCAATGTGCCGACGGATCTGAATAGCGCCCTACACCGTGCTTACCAGATTTTGTCCGTACTCACATAGGCATGGATTTCGCTGGCGCAACTGGAATTAGGCTCCCCACCTGAAGGCAAGTCCCGTTGTGTCGCAAGGGCTATCTTGGGGGATGCCGCGCCAGCAGCAGGGATGATGGATCCTAGAAGATAGCGCTTAAAAAGCGCCAGAATGCAGCAGCGGACTGCATTCCGTAGAACACAGTCCGCTGTTGGTGGCCTAGCCCTTTCCGGCTCCCCTCGCCCCGTGGGAAAGGGGTTGGGGGTGAGGGAACTCTAGCAATCGTAGTAGAGGGCCAGTTCGTAGGGGTGGGGGCGCAGGCGCATGGGGTTGACTTCGTTGTCGAGCTTGTACTCGATCCAGTTGCTGATGAAGTCTGGAGTGAAGACACCTGTGCTGGTGAGGAACTCGTGATCCGCTTCCAAAGCCTTCAGGGCATCCAGCAGAGAGCCGGGGGTAGAAGGAATCTTGGCCAGTTCTTCGGGGCTGAGGTCGTAGATGTCCACATCCAGAGGATCGCCGGGATCGATCTGGTTCTTGATGCCGTCAATCCCCGCACAGAGCATGGCAGCGAAGGCCAGGTAGGGGTTGGAGGTGGCATCGGGGCAGCGGAACTCCAGGCGCTTGGCCTTGGGGTTGTCGCCGGAGAGGGGAATCCGCACGGAGGCAGAACGGTTGCCCTGGGAGTAGGCCAGGTTCACCGGAGCCTCGAAACCGGGCACCAGCCGCTTATAGGAGTTGGTGGTGGGGTTGGTCAGCGCCAGCAGAGCGGGGGCGTGCTTGAGGATGCCGCCGATGTACCACAGGGCCATCTGGCTCAGTCCAGCGTAGCGATCTCCGGCGAATAGGGGTTGGCCGTTGCCCCAGATGGACTGGTGCGTGTGCATCCCAGAGCCGTTGTCGTTGAACAGGGGCTTGGGCATGAAGGTGACGGTTTTCCCGTACTTCTTCGCCACATTCTTGATGCAGTACTTGTAGATCATCAGCCAGTCAGCGGCTTCTACCAGCCGACCAAAGCGAATACCCAGTTCGCACTGACCGCCCGTGGCCACTTCGTGGTGGTGCTTCTCGATGGGCACCCCCAGTTGGGCCATGGTCAGCAGCATTTCGCTCCGCATGTCTTGGGAGGTATCGGTGGGGGCAACGGGGAAGTAGCCCTCTTTGTAGCGAGGCTTATAACCCAGGTTCCGGCTAACGCCGAACTCGTCTTTTTCTTCCTTACCTGTGTTCCAACGGCCTTCCACGCTGTCTACGTAGTAGTAGGCGGAGTGCTCGTTTTGGTCGAAGCGCACGTCATCAAAGATGAAGAATTCCGCTTCGGGGCCAAAGAAGGCAGTGTCGCCAATGCCCGTGGACTTCATGTATTCGATGGCCTTGGTGGCAATGGCGCGGGGGCAGCGGGAATAGAGTTCCCCGGTGCGAGGCTCTTTGATGGTGCAGATCATGCTCAGGGTGGGATGAGCCATGAAGGGATCGATCCAGGCGGTGTCGGGATCGGGCACCATCATCATGTCGGATTCGTTAATGGCCTTCCAGCCCCGGATGCTAGACCCATCGAATGCCACGCCATCGGTAAAGCTGCTCTCATCGATCTGGCTCTTGTGCAGGGTGAGGTGCTGCCAAATCCCTGGCATGTCGATGAATTTCAGATCAATTAACTCAATCCCTTCATCCTCAATTTTCTTTAGGATGTCTGCTGGGGTCGCCATGAACTACTCCTTAACCTCTACAAGCGTGGAAATGTGTAGTAAATCAATGCCCTTCGCCCTTCAGGGAGGCTTGGTGGTCTATAGAATCGCTGGATGTCCCGAATGGCCAACCAACGGGCTATGCTCAACCCACCCCAGAACGGGAACCCCTATGGCTGAGCCAAAGCAAACCACATAGCAGGGCTACTGCCACAGCATTGATTCATCTGACCCATCCTATGGATAGGGGTACGCTCGTTTTGTATCAGTAACTACCTTTTGTCAGGGGATGACAACAAATAAACCCTTCCTTATCCCAGGAATTCAGACCCCAAGGCCACAATTGGGATGAATCGTTACGATGTGCAGCCACGTTAGTCATGAATCTGGTTTATGCCCTTACTCCAGGGATCACCTAGCCCTGCCCGGTAAACCCGTTCATCGCGAAATATGTGCTTTTGTAACAATTCCCTCATAAAGAGGCTGCCTGAACGGGCTAGGGGCACTTGGGGGATAAACCCCCGTGGTAAACTTTCACGAGAATCAGACTTGGCTGGGTGTGATGAATGTCCCTTGCCCTAGGTCTGAACATGTTTGAGAAAAGCTGTTTGTCCAGTGAGAGTTGGGAGATACAATCCATGCGGGATGCCGTAACGACGCTGATCAAGACCTACGACGACACGGGGCGCTACCTCGACCGGGATGCCCTCAGCTCCATTAAGTCCTATTTTGATAGTGGCCTTGACCGGATTAAAGCGGTAGCCGTCATCAGTGCCAACGCCTCGGAAATCGTGAAAGCCGCTGGTTCTGCCCTATTTGCCCAGGTGCCCGAACTCATCCGCCCCGGTGGCAACGCCTACACCACCCGTCGCTATGCCGCCTGCCTGCGCGATATGGACTACTACCTGCGCTACGGTAGCTATGCCCTGGTCGCTGGCGATTCTGACCTGCTGGATGAGCGGGTGCTGGCGGGTCTGCGGGAAACCTACAACTCCCTGGGTGTGCCCATTGGCCCCACCGTGGTCGGCATTCAAATCATGAAGGATCTTGTGAAGGCCAAGGTGGCCGAAGCGGGCGTGACCGATCCCAGCGTGGTGGATGCCCCCTTCGACTATATGTGCCGGGAATTCAGCGAACTGAGCGTCTAGATAGTCTCAGCTAGGTTTCGCCCTTTCAGAACAAAGGCATGGCCTGTCGGTGGACGGTCATGCCTTTTGTTCATGGGCGGGATCAGCCGCCATACTACCGCCCCCGCTGGTAGTCCTCAATGGCGCTGAGCAAATCCGCCTGACTGCCTGTGGGAATGAGATCCGCTAGGGCCAGGGTCTTTTTGCCGCCGCCTAGGGGCACAGAAATGTTGGCCAAAACCTTGGTGAGGGCTGCTTCGGTGAAGGTGCCGTCGTCAATCAGGGGATAGAGGGCTTCGGCGAGGGGGGTGTGTAGTTTGGCGTCGCCCAGATACAAATGCCACTTAGCCACATCTATGTAGGCACGGTCGCCAATGGCAGCGGCAAGTTCTTCAATGGCTCGACTGGTGCCAGCACTCATGGTTAAGCCTCTCCTTGATCGGTGGACTCTACGGGGGATAGGGGAGCCGGGGAGTAGTCGGCAATGGCAAAGATATAGACGCCGTTGCCAATCAGCAAGGGCACCCAGGCCAGGGTAAACCACTGCACCCAGGGCACCCAGGCCGGATTGAGGGTGTGGAAGAACCACAGGCCAGAGTTAACGGCGATGAAGGCCGCCACATGTACCGCAAAGTTGATGCGGTCTTCGAGGCGGCGGTAGGCGGGATCTTCGCGGGTGGGCTTACGGGGCCAACGGGGCGGCATAGGACAAGGCGATCAGGAATAACGTTTCTATTCTAACGGGTGGGTGTCCATGCTCCACGGGCGCAGGTAGTGGTCAATGGCCATGGCGGCGGCTTGCCCATTGAGGGGATCCACCAGGCCGGACTGAGGAATCACCAAAGGTTGAAGGCATCCATGGCTGGGCAAGCGGAGCACGGATGGCCCCCCATTATTCCCCTTGGACAATGGCCCGGATGGCGGCAATGAGGTGGTTGACCTGTTCCGGCGTGATCCAATAGTGGGTGACGGCGCGTAGGGTGCGGTGGTGGTAGCCCCCGATGTGAAGGTCGTAGCCTTGTTTGAGGCGGTTCACCAGGTCGGTGGGCGCAAGGGGCAGGGTATCAGCTAGGTCAAAAAAGACCATATTGGTTTCCACTTGGGCGGGGTTGATGAGAATGCCTGGAATGGTCGCGAGTCCTTGGGCCAACTGTTGAGCCGTGGTGTGGTCGTCCTGGAGGCGTTGGGTCATGGTTTTGAGGGCGATCACGCCAGCGGCGGCAAGCACCCCAGCCTGACGCATCCCGCCTCCCAAAAGCTTGCGCTGACGACGGGCCATGTGGATGAAGTCTTGGCTGCCCACCAGCACCGACCCCACGGGGGCACAGAGCCCTTTGCTGAGGCAAATGCTGACGGAATCGACCCATTGGGTCATGGCGGTGGGGGCACAACCTAGGGCGGTGGCGGCGTTGAACAGTCGGGCACCATCGAGGTGAACCCGCAGACCGTGGGTCTGGGCAATGGCGTGAACCGCCTCAAAATACTCAGGCTCAAGGGCCGCCCCGTGGTTGCCGCCGGAGCTGTTTTCTAACAGGATCAAGCGGCTGGTGGGCAGATGGGGATCGTCCTCCCGAATGGCGTGGCGGATTTGGGTCAAATCCATCCGTCCCCGGTGATCGGTGGGCAGGGGGCGTGGAGTCAGACTACCCAGCACTGCCATCCCCCCGGCCTCCCAGCAAAAGGTGTGGGCATCTTCCCCCATAATCGCCTCGTCCCCCCGCTGGGCATGGCTGAGGGCGGCGATCAAATTGCCCTGGGTGCCACTGGTCACGAATAGCCCCGCTTCCTTCCCCAACATCGCCGCCGCCAGGTCTTCCAAGGCGGATACGGTGGGATCTTCGCCATACACATCGTCCCCGACCACCGCCGAGGCCATCGCCGCCCGCATGGCCTCGGTGGGCCAGGTGACCGTATCGGATCGGAAGTCAACGGAAGGGTGAATCGCAGCCATGGCAGCACAATGCTTTTGGCCGCAGCATACTCCGATTCTCCCCACCAAGGCAAGATTGGGCGGGGTTGGAGCCTAGGGCGGTGCGCCCAGACGGGAGGGAGTTTGTTAGGATGCTGACGGATTGCGGGAGTTTGGCCCGCTGTTCTCTATGGTTGTAGGAAGCGGGAGAAACGCGCTATGTTTATCGACTACATCACCCTGATGCTGATCAATATGGTGGCGGGGCTGGTGCTGCTGGCCGATTTTGTCTATCGTGGCCTGGATGGAGCCAACCTGAAGCGTTGGATTCCGGGATTTGGCCTAGTGGGGGGCGTTGCCCTGGCGACGGGGCTGCATATGATGTGGACTTGGCCCGTTCCCGGTAGCTTCAATATTTCCTTTGGTGAAACCACGGTGCTGTTTGGTGGGTTGTATCTTGCAACGGCCATTGCCCTTGCCCAGGGCTGGGATTTGCTCACCCTCACGGTCTATGCCTTTTTTGCGGGGCTAACCTCTATGGTGGTGGGGGCGCGAATTATTAACCTCGGCCAAACCCAGCGGCCCCTGATTGCCGGACTGGGATTTATCCTGACGGGCTTGGGAGGGGTTTTGGCCGCTCCGACGCTGGTCTATTTGCAGGGAAACAAAACTTGGCGCACCGTGGGGGCCGTGGTGCTGCTGTTGGCAGCGGCGATTTGGGCCTTGATTGGCTATATGGCCTACTGGAGCCACCTCTCTGGTTTCAGCGATTGGCAACCCCCCGTCATGCGATAGGGCCGACTCTGGCTGGCGGTGTTCAACGTATCGCGATATTCGTTGAACACCGCCAGCCCACACACGAGCTTCTGGCGGTGTTCCTCGGACGGCTTGGCCCAAAACCTTCGGATTCAACTCATTGAACGCGCCAAACGAATACCGCTCAACTGCCAGCGGGCACTGGGCGGAAAAAAGTTGCGATAGCTGGGCCGAATATGGCCGGGGGGCGTGACGCAGGATCCACCGCGCAACACCATTTGATTGCACATAAATTTGCCGTTGTACTCGCCCACGGCTCCGGGGGCGGTGCGAAAGCCGGGATAGGGCAGGTAGGCGCTTTGGGTCCATTCCCAGGTATCGCCATAGAGTTGGTGTAGGGGGCCATCGCCTTGGGCAGGCTGGGGATGGAGGGCATCACTCATCAGCAGATTGCCCTGGATGGGAACCGTTGCAGCGGCCACTTCCCATTCAGCCTCGGTGGGCAGACGGTAGCCGCGCCATTGGGCATAGGCCTCGGCCTCGAAGTAGCTGATGTGGGTAACGGGTTCGTTGGCATTGAGGGGGAGCAGGCCACCGAGGGTCATCACCCACCAGTCAGCACCTTGTTGCTGCCAGTAGAGGGGCGCTTGCCAGCCTTCCCGCTGCACCGTGGCCCAGCCCTCGGAGAGCCAATATTGCGCCGCCCGA
The DNA here is from genome assembly GCF_014697375.1 of Phormidium sp. FACHB-1136. Classification (GTDB taxonomy): domain Bacteria; phylum Cyanobacteriota; class Cyanobacteriia; order Phormidesmidales; family Phormidesmidaceae; genus Nodosilinea. The sequence goes on along the minus strand of NZ_JACJRS010000004.1, from coordinate 41,633 downwards.
TAGCCGCCATTGACGATAAATTCCAGGTATTCGCCATTGGTGACGGGGCGGTTGGCCAGGGCAAAGTCATTTAAATAAACCCGGTGGCGGGGGCCTTCGTTGTCAAAGGAGAACTGGTCAAAAGCGGTGCCGGATGCCTGATAGCCGATGTCGTGCAGCCCACCCGCGAAGTCCACAAAGTCCAAAGCCGGAGCTTTCCGGTCAGCTTGCGCCAAGTCTTCCCGATAGGCGGGATGGAGGGGATTCACCGCCAGGTTGTACTTCAGGTCGGTGAGGATCAACTCCTGGTGCTGCTGTTCGTGGTGCAGGCCCAGGGTGACGAGGGCGGCGATATCCGGTTCTTCTCCCCGCTGGCGAATCAGGCAATCCATGGCCTCATCCACGTAAGCGCGGTATTGGTAAATGTCGGCTACCGTGGGTCGGGAAATTAGCCCCCGCTGGGGCCGAGGATGACGGCTTCCTACGGCTTCGTAGTAGGAGTTGAACAGGTAGCCATAGCCGGGATGAAAGACGGTGTAGTCCTTAAAGTGGGCCGACAGCAAAAAGGTTTCAAAAAACCAGGTGGTGTGGGCTAGGTGCCACTTGGGCGGGCTAACGTCGGCCATGCTCTGCACCCCATAGTCTTCGATGACCAGGGGTTGACAGAGGGTTTCGCTCAGTTGGCGCACGGCAGCATAGGCATCTCCCAGGTGTGGCCCTGGAGTTTGGCCTAAACAAGGGGCCTCGGTGACAGACAGAATCATGGCGCTAGGGGATGGGTGGGCGGGTGGGTATGACCTACCCCACGGTTGATCATTGTAAAGGCGTGGCGTAACTCAACCCAAAGTCACCTCAGTAGTCGGGGAGACACCGCCCACCGTTGGCAGAAGCCCACCACCAGAAAAGTGAAACGTCACAGCGGTTGACCGGGTTGCTGGCGTAGTTGGGATTGCCTAGCTCATGGGTTTGCACAATTTCGTGGGCGATGATGCCGATGGTCACCGCTCGCGGGCATCCCAGGCCATCAGGGCACCTCGAAAAATACGGATTCTATTGAGAACGCCTACGAGAGGCTAACGGTTTCAGGCTCCAGAAACTCGCAATAAGGCAATTAATCGAGGTGCCCATCAGCTACCCGTATCCCATAGATACATACTGGCTCGTTGATTGAGAATATTTAATTCATAGGTTTTGGTACAGGGCGATTCAGCAAAGCCATAGCAAACATGCAGGGGCAACAAATGTTCTTCCCTGGGATGACAATAGCGGGCAAAGGGGGCAGAATCCCAGTGAATGAATCGTTGATGGCGATCTTCTTCGGTCAAGTCTGGGTTGGAACAGGTGTCTAGCAACCAATCTTCAAAGGCTTGGTTCATGGCCTTTTCATCGTTCGTTCCCGACCTGAAAAAAGCCTGCATATTATGAAATGAAAACCCAGATCCAATCACCAATACGGACGGATCAGCCAAGCCTTGAAGGGCTCGTCCTAGCTGAATATGCTCTGCTGGGTCTAAGGATTTTATCAACGACACCTGAACACAGGGAATATCTGCCGCTGGATACATCATTTTTAGGGGCACAAAGAGCCCGTGATCAAAGCCTCTAGTGCCGTTGAGATGGGCCGAAAAACCAGCCTGATTAAGGCATTCAGCTATGGTGTTGGCCAGTTCGGGTGCCCCTGGGCAAGGATATTGAATCTCGTAGGATTCCTTCGGAAACCCGTTGTAATCGTAGATGAGTGCTGGGTTGGAACCTGATGTAATGGTGGGATAAGGGGCTTCCCAGTGGGCGCTCACGACAATGATAGCCGACGGTTGCTCGATGGTGGTGATGATGGTATTTAAACAGTCCACCATTTCACTATGGGCAGGATCTCCTAAAAGGGGTAATGGGCCACCCCCATGGGATAAAAATAGCGCTCGGCGCAGATTACTCACGGGTCTTTCCTCATGACATGGAAAAAAGTTGGGAGAAATTGAGCTTGATTGAAGCAGAATGGTTTCTTGCCCACACTGAGCCTATCGATTTTTCTAATCCTTTCAGGCAGTAACATTTTTCTAGATTTTCACTAGATTCCCAATCGACCTTTTAGGACTTCATACAGTACCCGCGAAAGTTCCCGCCGCTGGAGAAATTGGCGATCCGTTGGGGTGCGCATAAAGGCTTGGTCGTAGGCGGTGGGCATGGCGCGTTTGACCAAAAAGCCAAGCTGCTCACGGGTGATGGGGCTGTGGGGATCAAACCGGGTGGGGCTGATCCCCGCCACCATGCCGTGGGCGTAGAGGGTTTCGATGGCGTCGTAGGCCCAGTGGTCGGGCGGTACGTCCTGGAAGGTGGGCTGATTGGGGCTAGATTTGGGCAGCTTCAGGACGCTAACCAAGGCGGTGGCCACCACGGCTCGGTTGACGGTGGCATAGGGCCGGAAGCTGAGACTGTTGGCATTTTCGCTGCGGATAATCCCTGCCGTCGCCATCACCTGAATCGCCTCAAAGTCGGGGTCGGTGTGGTCAATGTCGTTGAACCAAAACAGGGGGATGCCGTTGCGGGCCATCAGTCCCTGAATTTTGCGGATATGACGCTCTTCTCTGGCCAAATCTCTCGGATTCAGCCCCGTCCACAGGGTAAAGGCCGCTAGCACCCCGCTGGCTTCGCCAATGGCCCATTCTACGGGATGCATACGGTAGGCGGCGTTGGTAATGTGGGTGGTGCCAATGCTTTTGGCCGAGAGGATTAGGCCGTCGGTTTCTGCGGGCACCAGGGCACCCAGGGGCAGGGTGAAGGGCAGTGCAATCACATCCTTACCCTTGGGGGTGATGTGACCCTGGGCATCGTTGCCGTGGAGGTCGAGGTAGTGATACTGGCCAATGCCGACGGAATCATCAAAGCATCGCGCCCTGGCCCGATGGGGAAAAAAGCTCTCGGCCACATCCTCATGGCGAATGGTGGTCAGGGCCATGCCCCGGCGGGCTTCGCGGATATAGGGCTCTAGGGCGAGGCCGTCTGTCGTCCAGGTGAGGTCGCCCCTGGGTTTGAGGTCGATGCCGTCCTGGCTGTGCAAATAGTGGAGGTAGGCTTGGGTGCGCTGCCTTGCCCGCTGGAGATGCTGCTGCCGTTCTTCGCGGCTTACCCCCACCAGGCGTCCGGGGCGATAGTCGTTGCCGCAGCGAAAGGCCCGATCCGGATCGCTGGAGGTGCCCCAGTTAATCACCGCCACATCCCCTGGGGTCACGGTCTTGTCGTGGCTTTTCACCCGATACAGACGACGATAGCGAAAAATGCCAAAATCGCTAAAAAAGCCCCACTTCTTCCAGGTATTACTGTTTTTCGTCCAAAAGTTAGCGGTAAATTCCTGGATAGTCAGCCAACTGGCTTGCCCGTAGCCCTCCGGTGCATGAATAGGCGTTCCCTGACCGGGCTTGGCACATTCCACCACCGCATCCCAGGTAATCGACTGCTGACACTGGGGGCGGGCATCCTCCGGCAAAATCGCCTCTCCGGTTTCGTGGCGGGCCTCCTGCCCCACGCGGGAGGGAATCTGCCCCACCTCCAGCAGATCGCCCAAGTCCGTCGCCTCCACCGTCACCTTGGCGTTGACCGTGAAGGTATTTCCCGTTTGGGTATCGCGGCAGACCACCCCCGTCACCTTGGGGCGGGGGCCATCGGTCGCAAAGACCACCTCCACAGGTTCCGCCCAGGGAATCAGGGTCAGTCGCCCGTCCCGCAGGTAGGGAATTAGTGCCTCATTTAGGGCCGTCGCCGCCACCACCGGGGTCGTGGCCAACGGGCTCACCCAGCCGCCCCCCGGATTGTCCACCTTGCGCTGGGCCACGGGCTGAAGTTCCCGCTGCCGTTCCCGAAATTCCCGCTGGGCTCTAGAAATGGCAAACCGCTCCCCCTCCACGGTCTGAAGCGTCGCCTTGGCCCGCAATAAATCGCCGTCATCGGAAGCGGGCAGCGCCTGGGCCGTAAACTGTCCGCCTACCACCGTCTGGGGCTGCACCAGGCACACATCCAAATTCAGCCGCAGGGCCATTAGGGTCGTGGTGTAGGCTGCCGTGGAACCGCCCACCACCAAAATGGAGCAGGTCAACTCGGCCCCAGGGTCAGGACGAGTAAAGGCCGCTTCGTTGAATAGGCCATGGCGCTGGGTGATGGGGACAGGCATAGGGATACCTTTCGATGGGGGCAGAGGGCTGTCCACGATTTTAGGCCACGGCCTAGGAACTGCCCAGATGGGGATCCACTCCAGCCCTTGACGTGGCCGCAACGATGGGTGGATGTTACGGTAATGGGCGTTGTCCCAATCGTCCCTTGATTCCCTTCCCCTTCTGATTCCCTCCCCCTTCCTGGCCTATGCGTCCTCTGTGGGTTGGCCCCTTAACCCTGGAAACCGTCACCGTTCCCCTGCGGGATTTGCCGCCCGCCCTGGAGGGATGCCGGATTGCCCAGCTTTCCGACTTTCACTACGACGGTCAGCGATTGGCCAAGCCCCTGCTCCAGGCGGCCATTGCCCAGGTGAACCAGCTTCAGCCCGATCTCATTGCCCTGACTGGGGATTTTATGACCCATAGCCATGCCCCCATGGCCGAACTGGCGGATCATCTGAGCCAACTACAGAGCCGCTGTGGGGTGGTGGCGGTGTTGGGCAACCACGATAACCATCGCCCCGGCAACCGGGCTACGGTGCTACGCGAACTGCGGCGGGTGGGCATTCAGGCGTTGTGGAACCAGGTGGTCTATCCCCTGGGGCCAGACTTTCCGGTGGTGGGGCTGGCGGAATATTGGTCGCGAGACTTTAATCCCTCGGTTGTGTTCGGAACTCTTGCGTCCCACCTGCCACGCTTGGTATTGGCCCACCAGCCCGATAGCGCCGATGCCCTGACGCCCTGGCGGGTGGATCTTCAGCTTTCGGGCCACACCCACGGGGGCCAAATTGTGGTGCCGGGGCTGGGTATTGTGCCCGCCCGCCTGAAGGGCTGGTACCAGGGGATGGCTCGGTTGCTACCCTGGGCTGACTCCAAAACCAGGAAAAGGAAGACCATCGCCCACTGGGAATGGGCGGCAGGGCTACACTCGGTGCCCCACAATCGGGCTAGTCCCGGATGGATCTACGTCAACCGAGGGCTAGGCACCTATGCCCCAGGGCGGTGGCGTTGTCCCCCAGAGGTTACCCTCATTCGCCTAACGGCGGCCTAGGGATTGGCCTATCGGGTTTGGCCTAGGGGTTGATGGGAAGCGTGGCCAAACCGCCCTAGCCAAACCGCCCGGAAACGTAGTCGCGGGTGTATTGCTCACGGGGCTGGTTGAAGATCACCTCGGTTCTGTCGTATTCCACCAGAAAGCCCACTTTGCCGCCCTGGTTGGTGGCCTCGGCGTTGAAGAAGGCGGTGCGGTCGGACACCCGCGAAGCCTGCTGCATGTTGTGGGTAACGATGATGATGGTGTAGTCTTCCTTGAGCTGCTGCATGGTTTCTTCGACCTTGATGGTGGAGATGGGGTCGAGGGCGGAGCAGGGCTCGTCCATCAAGATGATGTCGGGCTGGATGGAAATGGCGCGGGCAATGCAGAGGCGCTGTTGTTGCCCACCAGACAGGGAGAGGCCGCTATCGCGCAGTTTGTCCTTCACTTCGTCCCATACGGCGGCTTTGCGCAGGGAAGTTTCCACCAGTTCGTCCATGTCGCCTTGGTAGCCGTTGATGCGGGCGGCCCAGGCAATGTTTTCGTAGATGGACTGGGAGAAGGGGTTGGCCTTTTGGAATACCATGCCAATGCGACGACGCAGGCTAACCGGATCGACCTGGCGCTGGTAGATATCCTCGCCGTGGAAGGTAATACGACCCTCGACACGGGCACCGGAGATGAGGTCATTCATGCGATTAAAGCATCGCAACACAGTGCTTTTGCCACAGCCGGAGGGGCCAATGAAGGCCACAATTTCGCGGATGGGAATATCGAGGTTGACATCGCGCACGGCCAGGGTGGGGCCATAGTAGACGCTGAGGCGCTCGGCCTTGAGGGCAATACGGGTGGTGACGCTAGGTTCGGACAGGTTAGCCATGGACATATCCAGAATGACGCGATGGGCAGGGCGGTCTAGAGAAAAGTAGAACAAAGCGAGAGACCCCCATTATCATGGCAGGGAAGGGCCAAGCTAGGGTTAAGGGGAGACTAAGGCTTATTCCCAGCCAATTTGGCTTGATTCGGCAACCGGCGGCGGTGGCCCATCCTAGATAGGCTCAATGGTCGGAGTTGGGCGGGCAATGCGCTAGATCACTGTCAGCGATGAGGACAGCTTTTATGATGCCTAGGGCGCAGGGCAACAACCTTGAGATTGCTATCGATAGGATGCGCCATAGGCTTTAGCAATAAAGGTTTAGGGTGCTTTGCTGAAAATTCTCTCGCCGCTCCTACCCGTGCCAAACCCTCCTATGTCTGGGCGCTTGAGCCCCCCTCTTCCCTGGATACCGCTGCGGCGGCTGTTGCGGCTTGTGTTGGGGCTGCAAGTTGCCGCCGTGGTGGGGCTCATCGTTGTTTTCAGCCATGCTTCAGCTTGGCCGTTCCTAGGGGTTTTGAGTCTGGGGGTTTTGGTTTTATCCCTGGGCTTGGGGGCCATGGCAGTGAATCGCCTGTTGCAATCGCTTCAGACCCTTAAGGCCACTGCTCAGACGGTACCCCAGACCCCATGCTCTCCGCCCCAAAACCGGGCGTTGACCACCCACGAAGAACGGTGGCGGGAGTTTTTGGATGCGATTCCCCTGGGCATTGTGGTCTATGACCGGGGTGGTCAGATGGTGTTTGCCAGTACCGAAGCCCGTCAACTCTTGGGCCTAGACCATTTGGGCCTAGACGATCTCGCCTCGCGCCCTCCCCTAGGCTTGGCAGATACCTTTACGGCCCACTCTGTCGATGGCGGTTGCCCCTACCCCCTTGAAGCCTTGCCCATTACCCAATCCCTGCGCGGCGAAAAAGCCTGGGCCGACGATATTGTTCTCCAGCGGGGGGATCAGAAGATCCCCATTGAGATGGCCAGTACGCCCATTTTTGATGGGGCGGGGCAGGTCGAGTTTGCCGTGGCCGCTTGCCAAGACCTTAGCACCCATCGGCAGGCCCAGCAGGTGTTAACGGACTATAGCCACACCCTAGAGGCGATGGTGGCCCAGCGTACCCACGCCCTAGAGCAGGCCCAAATTACCCAGCGCGTTATCCTCCAGGCCATTCCTGACCTCCTGATCCGCTACAACCGCGATGGCGTCTGCCTCGATATTTTGAGCGAGGGTTCTGTGGCGCTGCTGGCGTCTCCCCATACCCAAATAGGTCGTGCCCTCACGGAAGTCCTCCCCCCGGCGATGGCGGCGGAGCGGTTGCGCTACATCCATCTTACCCTAGAAACGGGCCAGCCCCAGCAGTATGAGTATCGCTTTGAGACCCCAAAGGGCTGGCGACACGAGGAGGCCCGCCTGGTGGTCAGCGGCGAGGATGAGGTGCTGGTCATCGTGCGAGACATCACCGAACGCAAGCAGGCCGAAGCCGCCCTGGCCAGCCAAAAGCAGTTTTTGCAGAACGTCATCGACAGCATCCCCAGCATCATTGTGGTGAAGGATCGGCAAAACCGGATTCAAATTGCCAACCGAGCCAGTGCCGCCCTCCACGGCATGACCCCCGATACCATGCTGGGCCAGCGCGATGTGGAGATGAACCCCAATGTATCGGCGGCGGAGGCCGATGATAGCCACCGCATTAACCAATGGGTGATGGAAACCCAGGAACCCTACCAATCGGAGCAGGAAATTGCCGATGTCCATGGTGTGAGCCGCTGGTATCAGGTGTTGGTCAACCCCTTCCGTGACCGTGCGGGCAATGTCAACGGCGTGGTGGGCAACTGCATCGACATCACCGACCGTAAGCAGATGGAGACCGAACTCCAGGCCGCCAACGAAAAACTAGAGCGCCTCGCTACCCTGGATGGCCTCACCCAAATTCCCAACCGTCGCCGCTTTGATGAATACCTCCAGCAGGAGTGGCAGCGCCTAGTGCGGGAACAGCGGCCCCTCTCGCTGATTTTGTTTGATGTGGACTATTTCAAACCCTACAACGACCACTTTGGCCACCAGCAGGGGGATGAGGGGCTGATTGCCATTGCCCAAGCCGCCAACCAAGCGGTGAAACGGTCGGTGGATCTGCTGGCCCGCTACGGTGGCGAAGAGTTTGGGGTAATTTTGCCCAACACCAGCCGTTCCGGGGCCGAAAACGTGGCCAAGGCGATCCAACGGGAGGTGGCGGCGTTGAAACTGCCCCACCCCAAATCTGAAGTCAACGACTATCTGACGGTGAGCATGGGCATTGCCAGCGTGGTGCCCAACCCCGAACAAGCCCTGGAGGAACTGATCGCTGCCGCCGATGCCGCCCTCTACCAAGCCAAACGCCGAGGCCGCAACCGCTACTGGATTCGCCTGATCTAGCGCTACCCTAGGGGAAATGCGGCCCCCGGTGCCCCCAGGCCCGGTGATCGGCCATGCCCGATGCGAGTCTGCCTATGAATGCCGTCGAAATCGAAGAAGCCGTTTCCCAACTAGCCGAAGCCCCCTTTGACCCTGAAGAGTTTCCCTTCGCCTTTCTGGAAGCCTTCGGCAATAAGGCCACCACGATCAAGAAGCTCAGGAGTACGAAGGGCAGTTCCAATCACTCAGACCTCGGCGGCGTCCTCCAGCGCAATAACATCCACCTCAAGGTGTGCCCTCCAGGTCAAGTTGCCGATACCCTGACCGCATTACGGGAAAGCCCTGCCACCAGCAAGCACAAGGCTAAATTCATCCTGGCCACCGATGGCCATGAGCTACAGGCTGAAAACCTAGCCGATGGTGAAACCGTCGCCTGTGATTACCCAGATTTTGCTGACCACTTTGGGTTCTTTCTGCCCCTAGCCGGAATCACCACGGTTAAGCAGATTCGCGAAAACGCCTTTGATATCAAGGCCACGGCTCGCCTCAACCGCCTCTACACGGAGTTGCTGAAGACAAACCCCGACTGGGACACCGCAGAACGCCGGGAGGAAATGAATCACTTCATGGCGCGGCTGATCTTCTGCTTCTTCGCCGAAGACACCAACATCTTCCACAGTGACGGCCTGTTCACCCGCACCGTCGCCCAGATGAGCGCCAGTGACTCTAGCAATACCCATGAGGTACTAGCGGAGATTTTTCGGGCCATGGCCACGCCGCTCCCTCAACGGGAATCGGCGGCGATTCGCAACTGGGCCAATGGGTTCCCCTATGTGAATGGGGGGCTGTTTGGCCCTCATCCCCTAACCCCTTCTCCCATTTTGGGAGAAGGGGGACAAGATGCGGCTGTTTCTCCCCTCTCCCGCCCTGGGAGAGGGGCCGGGGGTGAGGGCGTCCCCCGCTTTAGCAAGATCGCCCGCTCCTATCTCCTGCATGTGGGCAACCTGGATTGGACGAAAATCAACCCGGATATCTTCGGCTCCATGATTCAGGCGGTGGCCGATGAGGAAGAGCGGGGAGCGCTGGGGATGCACTATACCAGTGTGCCCAATATCCTGAAGGTGCTGAACCCGCTGTTTTTGGACGACCTGAGAGAACAACTGGCGGCGGCGGACGATAACCCCCGCAAGCTGCTGAACCTACGAAAACGGATGGCCAAAATCCGGGTATTTGACCCGGCCTGTGGATCGGGCAATTTTTTGGTGATTGCCTACAAAGAAATGAGAGCCATCGAGGCCGAAATTAACCGTCGTCGGGGAGAGCCTGACCTCAAGACCGAAATTCCGCTGACCAATTTCCGGGGCATCGAGATTCGCCACTTCTCCTGCGAGATTGCACGACTGGCGCTGATTATTGCCGAATACCAATGCGATGTGCTGTACCGAGGACAACGACTCGCCCTAGCAGAGTTTTTGCCCCTAAAAGCCGACAACTGGATTACCTGCGGCAATGCCCTACGCCTAGATTGGTTGAGCATTTGCCCACCGACGGGGACGGGGGTGAAGGTACGTTATGAGGGGCTGGATCTGTGGGGTGAAACCTACGATCAAGTGGAAATGGATTTTGAGAATGAGGGTGGAGAGACTTATATTTGTGGGAATCCGCCTTATCAAGGATACAACAAGCAAAATTCAAATCAAAAAGAAGACTTAGAATTCACATTTAAAGGCCGAATCAAAACATGGGGAAATCTGGATTATGTTGCGGCCTGGTTTTTAAAGTCCGCAGACTTTCTAAGATTTATAGATGGAAAAGTTGCTTTTGTATCGACCAATTCTATTTGCCAAGGAGGACAAGTACCTATTTTATGGCCTCTATTAAAGAATCTCGGAGCCAGAATAGAATTTGCTTACACGTCTTTCAAATGGTCAAATTTAGCATCTAATAATGCTGGAATCACAGTAATTATTGTTGGTCTGTCCAAAGAAGCTTCTGGAAACTCTAAAATCATAGAGACTAGCGAAAACAATAATCTCTCTATTCGTGAAGCTATGAACATAAACGGCTACTTAATTCCAGCCATTGATGTCTATATAAGGAAACAACCAGATCCGATATCGAATTTATCAAGAATGAGCTTTGGAAATCATCTTTACTATGGCTCAGCCTTACTTTTAGATTGGGCAACAGCAAGAAATTTTTCTATGCAAACTCCAGGCTCAAAGAAATTTATACGTCCAATTTACGGATCTACTGAAATTATTAATAGACGCCCAAGAGCGTGTCTTTGGATTGAAGATAGTGAAGTGGAAGAAGCCATGAGCATATCATGGATTAAAGAGAGATTGATGCTGGTAAAGGAAGAGCGTACAAAAAAAACAAATGATCTAACAGCACAAGCTCTTAAAGATTTCCCTCATCGTTTTCGAGATCGACTATCTGCTCAAAATCATTTCATTGCTGTTCCACAGACAACTTCAGAAAATAGAGAATATCTACCTTGTGATTTAAAGGATAAAGAGGCAATTGTCACTTTCAAGTGTTATGCAATTTACGATGCACCATTATGGAATCTAGCAATCTTAGCTTCAAAAATACACTTGGTTTGGATTGCTACTGTTTGTGGAAGGATGAGAACAGATTTTTCCTACTCCAACACCCTCGGCTGGAACACCTTCCCCGTCCCCACCCTCACCACACAAAACAAAACCGACCTCACCCGCTGCGCCGAAGAGATTTTGCTAGCCCGTGAACACTACTTCCCAGCCACCATCGCGGATATGTATGACCCCGACCGCATGGACAGCGAATTTCCCCTCGTCCGTGCTGCCCACGAGCGCAACGACGAAACCCTAGAGCGCATCTACATCGGTCGCCGCTTCAAAAACGACACCGAACGCCTAGAGAAGCTATTTGAGCTTTATACCAAAATGACCAGCCAGCAGACATCATCAAAAAAGCCAGCCCAGCGAAAACCTAAGTCAGCCCGACACGATCATTAAAACAGTTTCTTAGAGGAAAACACCATGCTATCCCTAGAGCAAATTATCGCTGAAGCCACTGTCTTACCTGATACCGACAAAACCATCCTCATCGAAAAACTGATTGAAAGTATGGCAGAACAACTTGATAAAGATCTTTTGCTAAAGGGCATCCAAAAAGCTCAGGAGCGCCTTGCCGAAATTGATAATGGCACAATCCAAGCTATTCCTGGAGATATTGCCTTAGCTCAAATTCGCCAGTTCCTAGAGCCATGAAATATGAGTTTCATCCAGCCGCCCTGCAAGAATACGCCGAAGCAGTACAGTTCTTTGCTCAGTACAACAACCATCAGGACTTCATCAACACCATCGAAACATCTATTTTTCGCATTATTGGTGCACCTGAGCGTTGGCCCATCGTTGAAGGAAAAATTCGCCGTTATTTAACCCCAAAGTTTTCCTATGCCATCTTTTATCGCGTCTATCCAGATCGCATCGTGATCGCCGCAATCATGAGTTGTCGTCGCGATCCAGACTACTGGAAAGATCGCATGGATTCGTAAAACTGACCTTGCCCGTTATGCAGAAGAGAGAAAATTACTATGGATATTGATCGCTTGCCAAACATTCACCCCGGCGAAATTCTACGGCTAGAATTTCTAGAGCCGCTTGAGATTACACCCTACCGACTAAGCAAAGATATTGGGGTAGCCCAGACGCGAATTGGCGAAATTTTATCTGAAAAGCGCAGCATCACAGCCGATACAGCCCTGCGCCTATCAAAATATTTTGGCAATAGCGCTCAGTTTTGGATGAACCTACAGTCTCAGTATGATTTACGCCAAGCCCAGGAAGAAAATAGAGAAATTTACGAACATATTCCTGTCGCTCAACTTTAACTCATCATGACCCCAATCCTTCAAACCATCCTTCAACACCTAAAACAAGACCTCTCCACACTCTATGGCGATCATCTAAAAAACATCACCCTTTTCGGTTCTCAAGCCCGTGGAGATCATACCTCTGATTCAGATATCGATGTTCTCATTGTTTTGCAATCCATGACCAACCCTGGCGAAGAAATCAAAAGCCCAGAAAAGCCTAGCCGCTGCAAAACTTCTGCTTGCTAATGGCTATCCAGAATATGCCATTTCTCGCGCCTACTATACGATATTTGATATTTCGGAGATTCACATTCCCTCGCCCACACCAAAATAACTGTATATCCTACCTTGGTCATATCCCATGATTCAAATTCAACTCAACCTACCAACAGAGGAAATCATCACCTTTTGCCAAAAATGGCAGGTCACAGAACTGGCCCTCTTCGGTTCCGTATTACGAGATGACTTTCGGCCCAATAGCGATATTGACATCATGGTGCAATTCCACCCAGAGGCCCACCCCACCTTCGGCACCCTAGAACAAATGGAAGCAGAACTTAAAAGCCTGTGTAATCGGGAGGTTGATCTTGTCACCCGTCAAGGCATTGAGTCTAGCCAAAACTACCTCCGTCGAAACGAAATTCTTTCCTCAGCCCAGGTCATTTATGCAACGGGATCTACAATTTCTGCTTGACATGCTGCAATCCGCAGAATTAGTGATGATTTACATCAACCAGTGCGAAAAAGAAATCTTTATCCAAAATATACAGCTTCAAGATTCTGTTATTCGGCGACTGCTAATCATCGCTGAAGCCGCCAAGCGGGTCTCAGAAGCAACTCGACAAACCTTACCCGATATTGCTTGGCAAGAAATCAATGGCATGAGAAATCGCCTCGTTCATGAGTATGATGACATCAACCTTAATATCGTCTGGGATGTCATTCAAACTGAGGTACCGCACTTAATTGAGGTACTTAAGGAAACAATCCCACCTGAACAAGGAAAAAGAACGAAATGATAAACACAGATTCCTAGAGGAGAAACCCATGCTAACCCTAGATCAACTTATCGCCGCAGCCACCGTATTACCCGATGCCGACAAAACCATCCTCATCGAGAAACTGATTGAGAGTATGGCAGAATAATTTGATCAAGATCTTTTGCTAGAGGGCATCCAAAAAGCTCAGGAGCGCCTTGCCGAAATTGATAATGGCACAGTCCAAGCTATTCCTGGAGATATTGTCTTAGCTCAAATTCGTCGTATCATCGAGATATAGAAAAAATGAAAATTTACGAGTCATAATAGGTAATCTATAGAGATTTGGATATGAGAATCCCAGTAGATGCAATTATTCCAGATGATAAAATAACTCGTTACCTGTTGGTGCAGAAGGCTAGGAATGACAAATCAAAGTTTCTGGCAAAGGCCGGATTTACAATGGAAAATCCAGAATCACTGAAAGACGCTATTCAGTCGCCCACAAAAATACATGAGGCTATTAAAGATGGAGACAACGAATATGGAACCTTTTATCGATTAACAGGAGAACTGGTTGGTTTAAATGGTGTAATCTTATCGGTCGTTACAATATGGCTGCAACGACCAGTTGATGAAAAATTTCAGTTTGTGACACTAAAACCGTTTAGGGAGAATTGAATATGTCGCTAGAACTCTATCAAGAAGTTGCTTTAACCTGTGACTTTCCAGAGTACAAACTTAGAGCAGGGGATATTGCCACGCTAGTTGATTTTGTTTCTCATCCTAGCGATGGTGAAGAAGGCTGTATTTTAGAAGTATTTAATGCTGTGGGTGAGTCTCTTGCTGTAATTTCTGTGCCACTATCTGTGATAGAGAGTTTACGCCCCGATGCAATCCTGACCGTCCGTTCCTTTGCGAAAGCCAGTTGATACTAGCTCTAATTGCAGAAAAGGACATGGCTTTAACTCCAGATAAATCCCCTAAATTGACCCCTGCTGAATACTTCGACTGGGAAGAACAGCAGCCCTGTCGCCATGAATATATCAATGGTGAAGTCTATGCCATGAGCGGCGGCACCCAAAACCACAGCCGAATTGCTCTAAAGTGCGCCGTTTTATTGGAAAATCACTTGCCAGATGGCCCTTGCCGCGTCTTTAACTCTGATTGCAGAGTTAACATTGTAGAAACCAATGACTATACCTATCCCGATGTCAGCGTTAGCTGTGATTCCAGGGATAAAACCACCACCCAATACATTACCTATCCTTGCTTAATCATTGAAGTCCTTTCAGACAGTACAGAAGCCTATGACCGAGGAAACAAGTTTTTTCTCTATCGCCAAAATCCACAGTTACAAGACTATCTATTAGTTAGTTCCCAGGATATCGCCATTGATCTTTATCACAAAAATGCTGCCGGACGATGGGAAATTCTCAACTTTCGGGCTGGAGAAATTGTGGAACTACAATCCGTTAATCTAACGTTCCCAATCGAGCAAGTTTATCGAGGAATTGACTTTTCAGAAGTCGCTATTTAGCAACAATTCAACCCATGAGCAAACCACCCGCTGTCCCGTCCGTTTCCGTCACCTATGCCAAAGATGGCACCTCCACCAAGGCCAACGAGCTAGGAATGCGCCCCATGCAAGAGCGGGCCTACCAGAAGCGGGGGGAACAGTACCTACTGATTAAATCGCCCCCGGCCTCCGGCAAAAGTCGGGCGCTGATGTTCATCGCCCTGGACAAGCTCAGACACCAGGGAGTGAAACAGGTCATTATCGTTGTGCCGGAGAAATCCATCGGCTCTAGCTTCCATGATGAACCCCTGAGCCAGTTTGGATTTGAGGCCGATTGGCACGTTAAGCCCAAGTGGAACCTGTGCGACGCTCCAGGCGGCGACAACGGCGGCAAGGTGGATGCGGTGAAGAAGTTCCTAGCCAGCGACGATAAAGCCCTGGTCTGCACCCACGCCACCTTTCGCTTTGCCGTAGAAAAGTTTGGCATCGAGGTCTTTGACGATTGCCTGATTGCCGTAGACGAATTTCACCACGTTTCCAGCAACCCCGATAACAAGCTGGGCGACCATGTGCGGCAACTCATGGGCCGCGACAAAACCCACATCATCGCCATGACAGGCTCCTACTTCCGGGGCGATGCCGAATTTGTGCTGCATCCCGAAGACGAATCCCGCTTCGAGACTGTGACCTACACCTACTACGAACAGCTCAACGGCTACCAATACCTGAAGCAGCTCGACATCGGCTACTACTTCTACTCCGGCAGCTACACCGACGAAATCATGCAGGTGCTAAACCCAAAAGAGAAAACCATCCTGCACATTCCCAACGTCAACTCCCGCGAGAGCACCAAGGACAAAATTAAGGAAGTGGAGCACATCATCGAGGAGTTAGGAGAATGGCAGGGGATTGACCCCGATACCGGGTTTCAACTGGTCAAAACCAGTGATGGCGAGATTCTCAAGATTGCTGACCTGGTGGACGACGACCCTAACAAGCGTGATAAAGTTGCCGCCGCCCTGAAAGATTCCACTCAGAAAGACAACCGCGACCATGTGGACATCATCATTGCCTTGGGCATGGCCAAGGAAGGCTTCGACTGGATCTGGTGTGAACACGCCCTCACCATCGGCTATCGCTCCAGCCTCACCGAGATTGTGCAGATTATTGGTCGCGCCACCCGTGATGCTCCCGGCAAAACCCGTGCCCGGTTCACCAATCTCATCGCCGAACCCGATGCCTCCGAGGGGGCCGTTACCGAGGCCGTCAACGACACCCTGAAGGCCATTGCCGCCAGCTTGCTCATGGAACAGGTGCTTGCGCCCCGCTTCGAGTTCATCCCCAAACGACGGGACAATGGCCCCACACCGGGTTTTGACTATGGCGATCAGGGCTATCAGCCAGAGGGCTGTAACGTCGGCGTGAACCCAGAGACAGGCCAAATTCAAATTGAAATTAAAGGGCTGGTAGAACCTAAAAGTCCAGAGGCTCAGCGGATCTGCAAAGAAGACCTGACCGAACTGGTAACGGCCTTTGTGCAAGATACCCAAACCCTGGAGCAAGGTCTTTTCAACGAGGAAGCGGTACCGGAGGAACTGACCCAGGTACGCATGGGCAAGATTGTCCAAGACAAGTTTCCTGGCCTAGAGCAGGAGGATCACGAGGCGATTCGACAACATGCCATCGCCGCCCTCAACCTGGTGCAGCAGGGCAAAAAGATGGTGGGCGAGATGGCAGGAACCTATGCCGCTGATCCTGTCGATCCTAACCAGACTGCCGATTCTACCAACACCAGCCTTACCGACGATAGCGAACCCTCAAGGAATACGGCCCTAATTGACGGGGTGAAAAAGTTTGCCCTCTCCGTCACCGACCTCGACATGGACTTGATCGACCGCATCAACCCGTTCGGGGAAGCCTACGCTATCCTAGCCAAGACCATGACCGAAGAACGGCTGCGTCAGGTGGCAGAGGTGATTGCAGCTAAGCGCATTAGTCTCACCATCGAAGAGGCGCGAGAACTCACCAAACGGGCGGTTCGGTTTAAGCGGGAAAAGGGCCGTCCTCCATCCCTCACGGCCACCGACCCTTGGGAAAAACGCATGGCCGAAGGAGCCGCCTTCCTGCAACGCAAGGCGAAAGAGGAAAACAATGGCTAAGTACACCACCGACGAAGATTTAGAGCTACTGGCGGAATTGGGGATCGACACCGCCCCCGCCCAAATCGCCCAACGGACACCAAGGGAAGAGCGTATCATCGCTGGGTTTGAGGAAATCGAGCGGTTTGTGGAAGAGCAGGGCCACCTACCCCAGCACGGCGAAGACCGGGACATCTTCGAGCGCATCTATGCCGTGCGCCTAGATCGCCTGAGGGAATTGGAGGAATGCCGCAACCTCCTCCAGCCTCTGGACTCCAAGGGTCTGCTAGAAGCCGCCACGGATGCCGTCTTCCCCACCGAGGAAGAAGACCTCGATGATGCCGCCCTGCTGGCAGAACTAGGCATCGATACCGAGGCTGAGAATGACATTACCCAGTTAACCCATGTGCGCTCTCGCCAGGAAATCAAGGCCGCTGAGGAAATCGCCCAACGAACCCCTTGCCCAGACTTCAAGCCGTTCAAGCCTCTCTTCAAACAGGTACAGCAGGACTTGGAATCAGGGGTACGCCAAACCCTGAAGTACCAGGACAACGCCGCCGTTAACCAGGGCGATCTATTCATCCTGGATGGTCATAAGGTACTGGTGGCCGACATGGGCGAGCTTTTTGTCGGTGATCATGGTCGCCCCGATGCCCGACTGCGCGTGGTGTACGACAACGGCACGGAAAGTAACCTGCTGCTGCGCTCCCTCCAGCGGGCCTTAAACAAAGATAAGGTCAGCCGCCGCATCACGAACCCAGACCTTGGCCCCCTGTTCTCCCAAACGGAAGAAGCTAACGATATCCAAACGGGCTACATCTATGTGCTGAGAAGTCAGTCCGACGATCCCTTCGTTGCCCAGCATCGATCCATCATTCACAAAATCGGCGTCACAGGCGGGGATGTTAAAAAGCGAGTGGCTAATGCCGAAAAAGATCCCACCTACCTGCTAGCAGGGGTAGAGATTGTGGCCACCTTCAAACTAGCCAACATCAACCGCACCAAGCTTGAGGCGCTTCTACACAAATTCTTTGACTCAGCCCGACTGGATGTGGAATTGCAGGATCGCTTTGGCATCCCCGTTAAGCCCAGAGAGTGGTTTCTTTTGCCCCTAGGGGTGATTGAAGCCGCCATTGAAAAAGTTAAGGAGGGAACGCTCGATCAATATCAATATGAGCCAAAGACGGCAAGCCTGAGACGGTTGTAATCTCTATCAATCTCCCCCCAACGGGATTTCTATCGTGAAAACCGGGCCTTTCGATCAAGGGCTACCCGTCCCTGTGTAGGATGGTAAACAGACCTTGGCTGATTGTATACAGTGACGCAGACGCCAAAATGAGGCTTTTATCGTCAGGATCGGCCTAGGAATGAACGTTTTTGCTTATTTTGACGCTTGTTAAGGGGTTTGAGTATGACGGCGGCTACCACCCAATCGGTTCCGGCATTTTGCGAGGGAATTCAGCACTTTGGCGATCTGCCCCCAGATTTCGCCACCCATGGTAAAGATGCGGCCATTGCCCCTGGCCAAACCGCCATCGCCAATCCCAGCGACCCCGCTGCCGTCTACCAAACCCTGCTGGCTGCCGATGCCCTGCGCTACCTGACCCTGCAAATGACCGCCAGCAAGGAATCGGGCCATCCCGGCGGCTTTGCCAGCATTGCCGAAGCCATCGCCGCCCTGGTGATGCTGGGCCACAAGAACATCGTGACGGAAGTGGGCCACCATGCTCCGGGCTTCTATAGCAACGTGTTTTTGGATGGCTCCCTAGAGGCCATGGGCATCAACACCGTCCAAGACCTATGCGACCGCTTCCGGGAAACCCACGGATTGCTGGGCCACCTGTCGGGCCAAATTCCGGGCCTCCTCGCCCCCGCTGGCCCCCTCGGTCAGGGGCAGCACTTCGCCATGGCCGGGGCCAAGCTGCATCCCGGTGTGCTGTTTCCCGTCACCATCGGCGATGGCGGCCTGGGCGAACCCTACATCATGAGCAGCATCGGCCACTTCAATACCGCCTACCCCAGCGCCACCAACTTCCTCCCCATCCTGGTGTGGAACGGCTATAGCCAGGAGCACCACAGCATGGTCTCCACCAAGAGCAACCAGGCCATGATCGACTACTGGCGCGGCAACGGCTTCCAGGAGGTGATCCTGGTGGATGCCAAGGATTTTGACGATGCCAACCAGCCTGGGGATTATGTCGATAGCACCGCCTTCTCTTTCCCTCAGCGGTTCGCCTTCACCCAGGCCGTCCTCGAAGCCACGGACAAAGCCGCCAAACTCGCCCTCGGCGGCACGTTGACGGTGCTGATTGTGAAGCAACTCAAGGGCGCAGGGGTTCACAAGCGCGGTGCCCAATCCCACAACCTCTATCCCGGCGATTCCCTCACGCGGGATTATATTGTGAGTGCCCTGACGACCCGTGCCCTGCACCCCGATGCTTGGGCCTTGGTGCGGACGAATTACGAACGGGCGGCGGGTGGCCCCTCTTCCCAGGTGGCTGTCACCGAGAAAGAACTACCCCTGGCGGATCTGGGAACGCTCCCCCTCAACGAATTCCCGGTAGGCGGTGATAAGCAAGTGGCGACGACCGCGATGGGTGCTCTGGTGGGCTACGTCGGTCAGCAAGATCCTACTTTTGTGGTGACGAACGCCGACGGCAACGCGGCTTCGGGCATCAACAACATCAACCAAGCCCTGAAGATTATCCACCCCACCACCGACGCCACCTACTTCCAGCAGCCCCAGGGCCAGGTCTACGAACCCCTCAGCGAAGATGCCTGCGCTGGCCTCGCCGCCGCCCAAGCCCTGTTTGGGGGGCGCACCCTCTGGTGTTCCTACGAATCCTTTGCCATCAACGGCCTGCCCATTTGGCAAACCGTCACCCAGGCGATGGCCGAACTGCGCCGCGCCACCCCCTCCACCATCACCCTGTTTACGGCGGGGGCACTGGAACAGGGCCGCAACGGCTGGACCCACCAGCGCCCGGAAATTGAAAACTACTTCGCGGGCATGATGCGCAATGGCAACGTGTTCCCCCTCTTCCCCACCGACGCCAACGGCATCCAGGTCTGCTACGACTGGGCCTTGGGCACCGTTAACAAGGGCGTTACCATCACCGCCAGCAAGTCGCCCCTGCCCATCCGCACCACCTTCGAGCAAACCCGCCAAGCCCTCGCCGAGGGCGCGGTGGAACTGGCCTCTACCCCTGGCGACAAAACCGTGGTGTTTGCGGTGATTGGCGACATGACCCTAATCCCCGTGTTTGAGGCCGCTGAACAACTGGCCAGCCTGGGCGTCGGTAGCCGGATTGTTTCCGTAGTTAGCCCCCGCCAGCTCTATCGCCCCACCGATATCGCCTGGGATATGTGCTCTGAGGCAGACAGCAACTTCCTAGATGATGCTGGATTCGAGCGGCTGTTTGGCGGCGACGTGGTGATTGGCGTAACGGGCGGCTCCAGCGCTATGTTGGAACCGATCATGCTGCGCAGCACCGCCCCCCGCGACACCTTTGCCTGGAAGCGCGGCGAAACCACCGCCACCGCTGGGCAAATCATGGCCCTCAACGGCATCACCGCCGAGAACTTCGTGAATCGGGCCAAGGCGTTGCTGGGTTAGCCCGATCCAACCCAGTTGGTTTGACCCCGGTACTTGACCCCGGTATGGGTGGGCGAGGAGACCTCGCCCCTACGGTTTCTGGGGTAGAGAATCGGGGTTTTTGAGTGCGGGTTTGGGGTTAAATCTTGGCGAGGGCGGCTAGGAGATCGCTGTGGATGGTTGGGTTGGCGGCCACGACCATCCCAGGCCGCTGGTAGGCGTCGCAGGTGTGGAGGGGGGGCGGGGGATCGCCGCTGAAGGTGGTGACAATGTGCCCCATTTCCTGGGCCATAAAGGCGATGGCGGCTCCATCGATGAACTGCCCCCTGGCTAGCACGGCCCCGGCCAACTCGCCGCTGAGCAGCCCGTTAAAGTTGGGGATGGGATGGGTTTTGGAATAGTCAGCCTTGGTGTGGAAGACTCGGTAGCGGTCGCTGAGGTGGGGCACTAGGTCACCCATCTGCCAGCCTAGGCAAATGGCCGGGGTGGGATTGTTCACGGTGATGCGTTGGCAGTCCTCTAGGGCATCGGCAAGGCGACCCTTAAACGTGCCTTGGCCCCGCAGGGCGTAGTAGTAACAGTCTTGACCAGGGGTGATGGCGATGGCAGCTTCATAGTCATCGGCATTGAGAATACCGAGGATGATTTGGTAGTTGGCATGGCCATCCAGGTAAAACTGGGTGCCATCGATGGGATCGAGGGTAATTAAATAATCCCCCATTTCCCCTAGGTCGATGGCCCGAAAATACTTGGTGTTGTAGGTTTGCTCATACTCCTCCCCAAAAAAGCGCACCTGGGGAAACAGCCCCAACAGCACCACCTCCATCATGGTTTGGATAGACAGATCGGCGTCGCTAAGGGCCGAAGCAAAAAAGTTGTCGCCCTTATCAGCCTTGTCGGGCTGGGCCTGGATTTTGGCCTGGATCTGCTGGGCATAGGCCCCCGCCGTTTTGAGGTAGGGCAGCAGCGCCTCTAGGATCTGTCGGGGCGTGGGATGGCTGGACATGGCCGCAAAACCTGATTCATCGGTGCGCCCCTAGTGTAGCCTGAGCCGCGAAGGTCTATGCCGCCCTAGCGCTAGGGATTTCTAGGGATTCTGCCCCCAGCCAGCCCTATCCCATCCATAGAAATCCTTAAATCGGTCGAGGTCACGGGATTTGATAGGATACCTGTACCTTGTAACGCCGCTGGAGCGCCCGTACCATGTCTCAAACCACCGGAGCCGACGCCGTTGACGCCGCCATTGCCCAGGGCGTTGATCTCGATGGCAGTCCCATTCCCGCCGCCAAGCTCGATCTCTATAACACCGTGATGGCCAAGGAAGCCCAGCGCCAACGCAGCGGTGTGATCAACTCCATGCGATCTCGCATTGTGCGGATTGGGGCCAAGCACTACGCCCAGGAAGACCTCGATAACATGCTGCTTGAGGCGGATTTTGCCCCCCTCAAACCCAAGGAAATTGCCTACTTCTACGGCAAAGCCTAGCTCATACCCTGGAGAGGTCGGATCTGGTGTACAGGGTTACCGGAAATCTCCTACAGTGAACAGGTAAGCTTGATTCCCTGTCTGTCATGGCCACCTCTTCCCCCGCAACGCTGTCCCACGCTGTGCCCGTGGATCGTATTCGCTATAACGATCAGGGGTTGGTGCCCGCCATCGTGCAAGACCACCTAGATGGCACGGTGTTGATGATGGCCTGGATGAATGCGGAGTCTCTGCAAAAGACGCTGGATACGGGCGAAACCTGGTTTTGGAGCCGATCTCGCCAGGAGTTTTGGCATAAGGGAGCCACCTCTGGCCATGTGCAACGGGTGCAGGCCATCCGCTACGACTGCGACAGCGATGCCCTACTGGTGACGGTGGATCAAATCGGCGATGTGGCCTGCCACACCGGGGAACGAAGCTGTTTTCACCAGGTCAACGAGGGCAAGGTGGCCCCGCCGGCGGATACCCTCTCCCAGGTGTTTGGCGTGATCTGCGACCGCCGGGATAACCCCAACCCCGACTCCTATACTTGCAAGCTGCTGGCCGGGGGCGACAATAAAATTCTCAAAAAAATTGGCGAAGAAGCCGCCGAAGTGGTGATGGCCTGCAAGGACGACGACCCCGCCGCCATTGCCGGAGAGGTGGCCGACCTGTTCTACCACACCCTCGTGGCCCTCGCCCACCACGGAGTAGACCTCAAGGACGTGTACCGCAAGCTCCAGGAACGTCGTCGTTAGGCCGATCTTGGTGGGTTCCGGTGATGGGAGAGTTCGGTGATGGGAGATTCCGGGGATGGAAGCTTGCGGTGATGGCCTATAGACTTCCCTTTCCCTGGCGGTTTCCCCAACCATCGCGTTTCCTGAGTCTAGGATCTGGGCTGGGCCTAGGATTTGAGCGGTGGGCGTGGCGATGGGTGACTGTGCTCATGGTCGTAGTGGCTTTGCTGGGGGGACTGGTGGCACTCCCAACGGTGGCCGGGGCGGATCCGGTTTCCACCCATCCTCTGCTCACCACGGAGGTACTGCGGCAGCGGCTAGCTAACCCTCTCCAGCGGGAGGGCCGCACGGTGGTTGACCTGCGATCCTTCACCATCGACCTCAAAACCGACTCAGACTTTGCCACCAGCTTCTATCGTCTGCTGAGTAATGGCTTGCAGCGGCCCGCCACACCGCCCGTCCTCGACCTCAGCTATGCCCTGGTACAGGGGGATTTTGACCTGCAAAAACTGGGCCAGCGAGAACCCCTCTACGGTGAGACCCTCGCTCCTCTGCTCAGCCCAGAGGGACTCTCCCAACTGAAGCGAGATCGGCAGCGGTTGTCCCAACTGAGTCGGTTATCCCAATCGCTGCTAATCCAGGCAGAGGGCACCCCCCAGGATATCTACCTGTTTCGGGGGCCGTTGCTGGCGGTACAGACCCACTTTGAGGGATCCGTTCTAGCGGGGGAAACCTATGTGCTGGGGCAAATTTTGGCCCAGGGGGCGCGGTTTGATCAGGAACTCTACCTGGCGGGGGCACGGTTTAACCGGGAGGTGAATCTGGTCGGGGCCGACTTTCGCGGACGGGTGCAGGCCAAAAGCGCCATATTCTTTGCCCCGGCAAGGTTTGATCAGGGATTTTTTCGCCAGGGGGCCAACTTCCAGGGGGCGGAATTTAAGGCCAATGCCAACTTCAGCGGCAGTCAACTGGCGGGAGATTTGAACTTTAGCCGGGTGCAGTGGCAGGGTACCGCCGACTTTGCCCGCACCCTCTGGCAGGGCACCGCCTTTTTTCTGCGGGATCGCTTTGACCAAGCCCTGTTTTTTACCGAGGCCCGCTTTGAAGCGCCGCTAATTTTGCGTCAGGCTCGGTTTGGTGCCCCGGTGAACCTGCGCAATGTGCTGCTGGGGCCAGAGGCCGACTTTGGTGATGCCCTCTTCCAACCCGCCGCCTACCTGAATGTGGCCGGAATGGAATTTAGCGTGGAGCAGACCCGAATTTTGGGCACCCCAGGGCGCATCGGGCGAGCCTTTTCCGTGCCGCAGTTGGCGGGCAACGAAACCCTACTGCGCAACCTAGAGCGCAACTTTCGCCAGTTAGAACAAATCAGCGACGCCAACCGCATCGCCTACACCACCGAACGGCTGCGGCTGAAGGACTGGCAGCGCCAACTGATTGGGGCCGACCTCAACCAGGCTCCCAAGGCCGCCCTCATCAAAGCTGGATTTAAGGAAACCCAAGCGGAGGCCCTGATCGCCTACCGCCAGGAGAAGCCCCTGCTGAGTGTGGACGACATTTTAAACGTGAAGGGCATTGATCTTGCGGCCTACGTCAAGGTGCGAGACCACGTCCTCGTCCGTCGTCAGGGCAACCTGGGCGGACGGGTCACCCTTGCCCTGCGGTGGGTGCTGTTAGAAAGCTTGATCGTCCTCAGCCACTACGGCACCAGCTTTGGGCTGATCTTTGGCGTTGGCCTGGTGGCTATCCCGCTCTTTGCCGGGATGTTTTGGTTTGTGGATCGCTACCGTCGCCGCCTTCCCACCCCGATTTTGCCGCCCCTGGGGGAAGGTCTATGGCTGGGGGGTGGCGGC
This sequence comes from Phormidium sp. FACHB-1136, assembly GCF_014697375.1. Lineage (GTDB taxonomy): Bacteria > Cyanobacteriota > Cyanobacteriia > Phormidesmidales > Phormidesmidaceae > Nodosilinea. The sequence continues at coordinate 17,068 of NZ_JACJRS010000004.1, read as the reverse complement.
GGGATGTTGCTCATCCTGGGCCTCAGCAACCTGCTGCGTGCCGCCGACTATCCTCAATTCACCCTGCTGTCTCTAGGGCTGCTGATTTTCCCGGTGCCCCTGCTACTGATTGCCCTGCTGCTCAAGCAAGGCCGCTTCCACGATCACCTCCACGATAGCTACCTGGTCGAAGATGGTAGTATGCGCCAGTTGCGCCTGCTGATCGCCCGCCTGCCTGTGATTCCTAAGTATTACTTCTTTCGAGATCGCTACACCCCCATCCTGCTAGACCGTCGCTGGAACTGGCTGAACTACCTCGACTTCAGCCTCAACAATTGGCTTAAATTTGGCTTCAACGACATCCGCCTCCGCGACCACAATGTTCCCGGCTTGGTCACCGCCCTGGTCTGGTATCAATGGGGACTAGGGCTGATCTACACCGCCCTGCTGCTGTGGACGCTCTCCCGCACCATCCCCGGCCTCAATCTCCTGCTGTATTTCTAAGCTTGAAGGCGAAGAGACCTCGCCCCTACGGTTTGCTGGGCTGGGAATCGGGGTTATCCAATTAGGATTTGGGATAAAACTGGGCTAAAACAGCGTTAGATCCCACTCGGCGTCGCTAAACTGATCTGGCCCCACCAGGTCAGCCCGCACCGCTAGGTAGCGACTACTGTAAATCGACGATTGCTTAAAGCGGGGATTGGGGCGTCCGGCCTGGGCATCTTGCTCGGCATAGGCTTCCAGATATTCCGGCACAATGGCCTGGGTTTTGAGGCATCCAGGGTGCGATTCAGGGGCAGACATGGGCTCCTCCCACCGGGGTAGCAGATTTTCTTGTTCCTAACGATAATCCCGATGCCCCAAAAGTGGGTCAGGCTTTCACAAAGTTTTTGGGGATGGGCCTGGTTCACCCAGATCCTAGCCTAGGGTCTGGGCGGGTTGTAGGGCAGGGCAGGGAGAATTTCTTAGGGAATTTCTTAAGGAAATCCTTGGGTTCTGGCTGACCACCCCCAAGGCAACCTGTTTAGACTAGAGGGGGATTTGCTGACTATCGTTGTGCCTGTCCTCAGCCCTCAATGTCTTATCCCTTCACGCGTATTCCTTAATGTCTCATCCCTCAACACCATGGCGAAAGAAAACCTGTTTCTCTGCATGGGTTCGGCCTGTCACCAAATGGGGGTCTACGATGTGTTGCCCCAGCTTCAGGCACTCATCCTGGCTCACAACCTAGGGGATGTGATTGAACTGAAGGGCTCGTTCTGTTTAGAAACGTGCAGTCAGGGAATTGTGATGAAATTTCAGGATCATCGCTTTTTGGGCATTAGTCCCCAAAATGTAGATAGCATCTTTACCGAGCGAATTCTGCCGATGATTCAAGCGGCCCTAGCCCACGCCCAGTAGGGATTTTGTTATGGCAGATTCTACCTTTCCTAGTCCTTCGTCTCGGCCCAGTTTGGGGGGCGGTGGTGGCCGTCACGATCACCATCACCTCTGGCAACTGCTGTGGGAATATGACCCCAATGGTCTGATTGTGGTGGATGCAGATCTTTACATTAAGTTGGTGAATCCGGCCTTTTGTCGGATGTTTAAGGTACAGCCCGACGATGTCATTGGCCAGCCCGCCGCCACGATTTTGGATGATGTCAGCGACTTTCGGCGAGTCTGGGAAACGGGGGAAGTGTATCGTGGTAAACCCAGAGAATTTGCCCAGCATGATTTATTAGTTAATCAGGTCATTTTTCCAATTCCCGATGAGGGAATTATTGCTTGCATCATGGCAGACTACAGCCATCAACTCACGGAACGACGGGAGCTCATGGCCATTAAAGAAACCACCATTAAACAGGTGAATCAGGTCGTAGATAACCAAATGAAGGTGGTCCAGGAAATCGCAGGGCTGCTGGGGGAAACCACCGCCCAAACTAAGGTGAGTTTGCTCAAAATTGTGCAAATGCTTCAGCACGAAGCCGTGGACACCGTGGCGGTGCATCCCCAGGATTTAAAGACGAGACATCCCCGATCCGCTGAATTGGCCCAGGGGAATATCCCCAGGGAGGAGGGCCGTTAGTCAATGACCCTAGATGCCTTTATTGATATCCACAGCGCCAGTTTGAATAAGCTTGGCGAGGAACTCTGTGGCGACAAGGTGAAGTATCTCAAAACGGGTACCCAAACCACCGTGGTGCTGTCGGATGGGTTGGGCAGTGGGGTAAAGGCCAACATTTTGGCGACCCTGACCACGGAAATTCTGATCACCATGCTGAACGCCGATGTGCCCCTGGAGGAGGTGCTGAAGACGGTGATTGGCACCCTGCCCATTTGTCAGGTGCGAAAAATTGCCTATTCCACCTTCACGATTCTCTGGGTAGATGGCCATACCAACCATTTCAAGGTGATTAATTTCGATAATCCGCCTCCGGTGTTTTGTCACCGGGGCCGCGTCGAACCCCTGGCCATGGAAACCCAGGAAATTCTAGGCCGCAAGCTGCAATCCGCCGAAGGACAACTCGACCGAGGGGATTTTTTGGGGGCGATTAGCGACGGCGTGCTCTATGCCGGGATGGGCATGACCATGAACTTTGGTTGGGGCTGGGACAACATTGCCCAGTATGTAGAGGGGGTAATTGGCAGTCAGGCCCACACGGCGCGATCCATCGTCAAGCGGGTGATTGACCACACCTTTGAGCTATACCAGGGTCAGATCGGCGACGATGCCACCATGGTGGGGCTATATGTGCGTCAGCGCCACCCGCTGATGATTTTCACTGGCCCCCCCCTAGAGGAAGGACAGGACGAATCCTTTGTGAATCGGTTGCTGGACTTTGAGGGGCGCAAGGTGGTCTGCGGTGGCACCACGGGCAATATCGTGGCCAGCTATTTGGGGGAAATTGTAGAAATGGATCTCTCGACCATGCGGCGAGAATTACCCCCCATTGGGATGCTGAGCGGCGTGGACTTGGTAACTGAGGGGATTTTGACCCTCTCCAAAGCCACGGAGTACATCCGCCAGTGCCACTGCGATCTAGGCCGTCTGCGCTTTGACAACAATGGAGCCTATCTCCTAGCCCGCGAAATCCTCCAGGCCGATGCCATCCACTTTTTGGTGGGGCAAAGTATTAACGAGTTTTACCAAAACCCGCTGCTGCCCAAAAATATTTCCATTCGCCGTAGCCTAATTGAAGATCTAGTGACGGTGCTGCGGCGCTTCCAAAAGGAGGTGTCTGTGGAGTATTGCTAGGCTAGGTCGTCCTGGGAGATAGCTAGGATCGTCCATCCCCAAGGGAAAGTCATCGCGTATAGTTTGTATAGTCTGAGGAAGGGCCGGGGCCAACCCACCATAAACAAATTCTAAGCCGCGTTATTTTGGCCCATCCTTGGGCAACCTAAACAGTAGTCCGGGTGCGGATGTCTCAACCGATCACTAACCCGGATCGACTATCTATCACGGTATTCACCACGGAGAACTGGTTCTATGGCTGAGTCGTCTCGTGTTCCGGCCAATCCCAATCTGCCCCCTCGTCCGGCGGCTCCCCCACCTACCCCAGGGCAGCGGCCTCCCGCGCCGCCCCCGCCCCAGGGGCAACGTCCTCCCGCCCCCGCCCAGGGCCAACGTCCCCCGGCTCCACCCCAGGGCCAACCTGCCGCCCAAGGCCAACAGCGCCCCCCAGCGGCGGCCCAACACCGTGCCCCTAGCCCACCGCCCATGCCCACAGCGGCTGAGGCCATTAAGGTGAGTGCTAGCCCCACCCTAGAGCACATCGTGCGGGAAGCCTTTGATAAGGGCTTTTCGGACATTCACCTGGGGGTAGGGGAAGTGCCCCGATTCCGGGAACGGGGGGAAATTAGCCCGACGGAATACCCCGTCACCGATGAGGAGACCTTTTATAATTGGCTGTCGGAAATTCTGCGACCCGACCAAATCCAAGAATTTCGCCAAAACCTCGACTTTGACGGAGCCGCCCAGTACGACTTCACCCGGATCCGGATCAACATCTTTGACACCCTGCGTGGCCCTGCCATGGTGCTGCGGCTGATTCCGGTGAAGATCCTCACCCTAGAGCAGTTGGGCTTTGATGGCATCTTCAAAGATGTATGCCACTACCACAAGGGGCTAATTCTGGTGACGGGGCCAACGGGTTCCGGGAAATCCACCACCATGGCGGCGATGATCGACTATGTGAACAGCGAAATGCCGAAGCACATCATCACCATTGAAGACCCGGTGGAATTTGTCCATACCAGTAAGCGTTCCCTGGTGAAGCAGCGGGAAGTGGGAATGCACACCCACAAGTTTGACAACGCCCTGAAAGCCTCCCTGCGGGAAGACCCAGACATCATCCTAGTGGGGGAAATGCGGGACAAGGAAACGGTGAATACCGCCCTCAAGGCCGCCCAAACCGGACACTTGGTGATGGGCACCCTGCACACCAACAGCGCCGTGAAAACGGTGGAACGGATCCTCAACCTCTACGAGCCCGAACAACAAGCGCCGATTCGGGTCTCCTTGGCGGAATCGCTGATTGCGGTGATTGCCCAGGGGCTCTGTCGCACCACCGACGGCAAACGAGCCGCCTTCCACGACATCCTGATCAACACCGACGCCATTAAGGACTACATCCTCCAAGGCAAGCTGGACGAAGTGGAGGCGCTGATTCCCAAGTGTACCTTCGACGGCATGTGTACCATGAACCAGTCCCTCTACGCCCTCTATGAGTCGGGGCGGATCACCGAGGAAACGGCCCTGGAAATGGCTCCGAAGCAGAACGAAATGGCCCAAATGCTGCGAGGTCGTGTCTAAGTTGCGTGTCTAAGTTACCTGACCCCAGCACCACCGCCGCCAGTTTTAAGGGGCTGGCCCTCTTTACTCCAGGCGGCGACTGTGTGTACTGCATCGACCAGCGGAAGCGTAGCCACTGGCATTTGGATCTCTGTGCAGCTCTGCAAAGCGCCCTAGGGCTAGCCGAGCCGCCCTACTTTTTGCTGCCCTGCTTCACGGCAACGGTGGATCGCTGGGTAGACCCCAATAGCCAAGCCCTGGTTACCGTGGCCGAGGCTTACCCCCGTGCCCTACGCTTCCAAACCTTTCTCAATGTGCTGTTTGACATCGATGATTTAATCTGGCAACCCAACTACAGCCACCACGAAGACTGCTCCGTCTGGGTGATCGAGTCCTACCGCACCACCTTTCCTGAACTCTGGGAATGCCACGATCTGATCATGCGGGTGGAGGCTACCTGGGTGAGTCCCCTAGGATCTTCGTTGCCCACCCGGTTCACCGAGGATTCCACCAACCCTCCATCCAACGACCTCCAGGGATCGAGAGATTCCCAGAGGTTAGATCTCCCGATCTATGATCCTCAGGAAACCGATTTGGACGGGGAACCCACCCACCTGTTCAAACTGTTTGTCAGCGGGGCCGACACCATAGCTACCGAGAAAATGCTGCGGGTGTTGCGCCATACCCTGGAGACCACCCTCACCCACCCCTATACGCTCCATCTGATCGACGTGATTACCCACCCCGACGAGGCCGAAGCCAACAACATCACCGCTACACCCACCCTAATTCAGGTGTCGCCGCCCCCGGTACGCCGCATTGTGGGCCACTGGCCCAGCCCCCAACAACTGAGAGATCTGCTGGGGCCATGAGTGGCGACTGGCCTAGGCACAGGGGATCGGCCAGGGATAAGATAGAGATTGGCCCTGTTTCAATCTCTGCCATGCAAACCCAAGATCGTCCCCTGTCCGTTGCTGACTCCACCGCTACGGTGGGATTCCCCCCTCGGCGGGCCAGCGTGAGCCGCACCACCGGAGAAACCGACGTACAGGTGAGCCTCAACCTCGATGGCAGCGGCCAATGCAGCGCTAACACAGGCATTCCCTTTTTGGATCACATGCTGCACCAAATTTCCTCCCACGGGTTAATTGATCTCGATGTGCAGGCCCAGGGCGACACCTACATCGACGACCACCACACCAACGAAGACGTGGGCATCACCCTCGGCATGGCGTTGCACCAAGCCCTGGGCGACCGCAAGGGCATCACCCGCTTTGGCCATTTTGTTGCGCCCTTGGATGAATCCCTGGTACAGGTAGCCCTCGACTTTTCGGGACGGCCCCACCTCAGCTATGGCCTCACCATCCCCACCGAGCGGGTCGGTACCTACGATACCCAACTGGTGCGCGAATTTTTTGTGGCCATCGTCAACCACAGCCAAATGACCCTCCACCTGCGCCAACTGGACGGCCTCAACTCCCACCACATCATCGAAGCCACCTTCAAAGCCTTCGCCAGGGCGATGCGGATGGCCGTAGAAGTTGACCCCCGCCGCGCCCATTTGATTCCTAGCTCCAAAGGCGTCCTCTAAACCAGACCACACCGCTTTCCAACTGCACCAACGGTAGGGGCGAGGTCTCCTCGCCCTAGGCCACAAAGGCCATTTGCCAAAAGGCGGTTTCTAGGTTGGCGATGCGCAGAAAAGTGGTGGAGGCGAGGGCTTGGGTGTGGTCGCTGGCTTGGGTGAGTACCTCATCGGCCTGGGTGGCGAGGAGTTTAACGTAGTCCGTAAAGCCGGGGTTACCCCAGCGGTCGGCAAACTCGGTGTAGGGGGCGGGCATGGGGCCAGGTTTTTGCCAGCCCTGGTTATAGGCGGCTTCGATGGCCCACAGGGCGGTGGCCTGGACGGGGTAGGGTTCTAGCACCAGCCCTGCCATAAAATCGCAGTAGTGGGAACAGGTGGACTGGCGCGGAGCCTCCAACTTCAACCCCCGTTCCTCGGCCTTAGCCTGGAACCACAGCAGTTCATCCTTGAGGGCCATTAACCCCGCCAGCAGCACATCCAAATGGTGATCGGGGGCAGCTCCCAGCATTTTGCCCACCATGCGGGTGAAGTCTTTTACAAACAGGTAATCCTGCACCAGCCAGGTATTGAACTGGGCAGCGGTGATGGTGCCCCGCTGGCATCCGGTCAAAAACGGATGGACGGTGGCCCGTTCCCAGGCCTCGGCATGGATAGTGACCAAATCCTTGCAGGTCAGAGTCATCGATACGTCCTGATTGTTGCGTTTGCCAATCACTCTATAGCAAAAGGCCGCTGAAAATAGCACGGTTCTGTCCGAAGGGAGGTGTTAAGTCAGAATCGATTACTATGCTTAATGGACGTTGCTGAATGGACGTTCCTGTCAACCTGCTTTAGCCCATCCTGGAGATTCCCATGCGCCTGTCTCAAATGCTGTTTGTCACCCTGCGGGAGAACCCGGCGGAGGCCGAAATCCCCAGCCACAAGCTGCTGCTGCGGGCGGGCTACATTCGGCGGGTGGCCAGCGGGGTGTATGCCTATATGCCGCTGCTGTGGCGGGTGCTGACCAAAATTTCCGGCATCGTGCGCGAGGAAATGAACGCGACCGGAGCCCAGGAATGTTTGCTGCCCCAGCTTCAGCCAGCCGACCTGTGGCGCGAATCGGGCCGTTGGGACACCTACACCAAGGCCGAGGGCATCATGTTTTCCCTGGTGGATCGCCGTCAGCAGGAAATGGGCCTTGGCCCCACCCACGAGGAAATCATCACCGCCATTGCGCGGGATATGATCCGCTCCTATCGCCAACTGCCCCTGCACCTGTACCAAATTCAAACCAAGTTTCGCGACGAAATTCGGCCCCGCTTCGGCCTCATGCGCGGGCGCGAGTTCATCATGAAAGACGGCTATTCCTTCCACGCCGATGAGGACAGCCTGAAGCAGACCTACAACGAGATGTACACCGCCTACAGCACCATTCTGCGCCGCTGCGGGCTGGAGTTCCGAGCTGTGGATGCCGACTCTGGGGCGATTGGTGGCTCTGGCTCGACAGAATTTATGGTGCTGGCCGAGGCCGGAGAAGACGAAGTGCTCTACACCGAGGACGGTATCTACGCCGCCAACGTGGAAAAGGCCGTATCCCTGCCCGCCGATGCCGTGCCTTCTGAGTTCAAAACCTTTGAAAAGCTCGACACCCCCAACACCCCCACCATCGAATCTCTGGCGAAATTCCTCAAGTGTTCGCCCACCCAGATCGTCAAAAACGTCCTCTATCAGGCGGTGTTTGACAGCGGTAAGACGGTGCTGGTGATCGTCAGCATTCGCGGCGATCAGGATGTCAACGACGTAAAGCTGACCAACGAACTCACCAAACTGGCCCCCACCTACGGCGGCACCGCCCTCCTCTCGCTCACCGTGCCCGACGAGGAAGCCCAGGCCAAATGGGCTGCCAAACCCCTGCCCCTGGGCTACATGGCCCCCGACTTGGGCGACGACTATATTCAATCCGGCGTAAAAGACCTGGAACCCAAATTCCTGCGCCTGGTGGATGCCACCGCCGTTGATCTGACGGGCTTTGTTACCGGGTCAAACGAATCCGGCTTCCACGTCGTTGGGGCCAACTGGGGCCAAGACTTCACCCTGCCTAAGATTACTGTGGATGTGCGGAAGGCCATGGCAGGAGATCGGGCCGTCCACGACCCCGGCCAGCTTTTGCAAACCGCACGGGGGATTGAAATCGGCCACATCTTCCAGCTCGGCATCAAATATTCCAACGCCCTGGGAGCCACCTACACCAGCGAAAGCGGCGACTACGTGCCCCTGGTGATGGGCTGCTACGGCATTGGGGTTTCTCGGTTGGCCCAGGCGGCGGTGGAGCAGTCCTACGACAAAAACGGCATTGTCTGGCCCGTGTCCATTGCCCCCTACCACGCCATTGTGGTCGTGCCCAACATTGGCGACGCAAACCAAATGCAAGCCGCCACCGAGCTATACACCGCCCTCAACGCCGCCGGAGTGGAAACCCTGCTGGACGACCGCGACGAACGGGCCGGGGTGAAATTCAAGGACTCCGAACTGATCGGCATTCCCTACCGCATCGTCACCGGACGCGCCCTGGCCGATGGCTTTGTGGAAGTGGTGGATCGGGCCACCGGAGAAGCCGAAGAAATCGCCCTAGATGCGGTGGTAGACATCATCAAAGACCGAGTCGCCGCCGCCCTGGCTGGGTAGATGGGGGAGCGGGTTTCTGGGAAAAGCCTCGATCAATGGCGCAACCAGGCCAAGGCCGAGGCCAAGGCGGTAGGCATTGACCCCCAGGAAGTGGACTGGCTGCTGCGAGCGATCTGCGATTTGGATAGCCTTACCCTGCGGCTGGGGCTATCCCAAATGGCGGGCGTTGACTTGAAATTGTCCCTAGCCGACCTAGAACACCGCTGGCAGCAACGGGTTCAGCGGCGGGTTCCGGTACAGTACCTCGTCGGGGAAGCCCCTTGGCGGCAGTTTTCCCTAAACGTCTCTCCGGCGGTGCTGATTCCCCGCCCCGAAACCGAGTTAATCATTGATCTCGCGGTGGATGCCGTGGAACGCAGTCCCCAACGGGACGCCCTCGCTACCGGAATTTGGGTGGATATGGGCACAGGCAGCGGAGCCATCGCCATCGGGTTAGCCGATGCCTTCCCCAATGCCCAAATCCTCGCCGTAGACCAAAGCGCCGACGCCCTCGCCATCGCCCAGGAAAACGTCCAGCGCTACGACCTCACCGACCGCATTACCCTGTGCCACGGGTCTTGGTTTCAGCCCTTGGCCAACTACCGGGGCAAACTCAGTGCGGTAGTATCCAATCCGCCCTACATTCCCTCTGGCATCTTGCCCACCCTTCAGCCCGAAGTCATTGCCCACGAACCCACCACCGCCCTCGATGGTGGCCCCGATGGCCTCGATGATCTGCGTATCATCGCCACCCAAGCCCCGGATTACCTGATTGCTGGCGGGCTGTGGCTGGCGGAAATGATGGCGGGTCAGGGGGAACTGGTCACCGAATTGCTGACCCAAGTAGGAGCCTATCGAGGCATTCAGGTAATCGAAGACCTGGCTGGACGGGATCGCTTCACCCTGGCGTTTCGCATCTAGCAAAGATCCCCAGTAACCCAAGGTCCCAGGGTTCTTTCATGGGTCACACCGATGGCCCTTGCGTCAGCCGCGAGAACCCTGGGATCTAGCCCTCACCCGGATCTGGCCCCTTTACCTCTCTCCCTGCGCCCTAAAAGCCTTGGCTCTGGGCACAATGCTATCCTAGACGGGACTTGCTGCATGGGTTTTGCGGGGTAACCGTTGGGGATCATCCCTAACTGGGTTCGCCGCTAAAGAGAGTTATGGACAACGCCTTCGAGCTAACGCTGCAAATGGTGCTGACGGTTTTAGCCGGGGTGACCGCTCAGGTGGTGGGCGAGTTTGCGCGGGTGCCGAGCATCATTTTTTTGCTGATCTTTGGTATTGGCCTGGGGCCGGATGGCTTTGGGCTGATTCACCCCCAATCGCTGGGAGTGGGGCTGGAGGTGATGGTCTCCCTCAGTGTGGCGCTGATTTTGTTTGAGGGTGGCCTCAGCCTGGAGCTAAGCGAACTGGGCCAGGTGTCTAGCAGTTTGCGGAATCTGGTTACCATCGGCGTGTTTGTCACCCTGATTGGCGGCGGCGTGGCGGCCCACTGGCTGGGGGAATTTCCCTGGTCGCTGGCCTTTCTCTATGCCTCCCTGGTGGTGGTCACTGGCCCCACGGTGATTACGCCCCTGCTACGTCAGGTACAGGTAGATCGCAAGGTCTCCACCCTGCTGGAGGGCGAGGGGGTGTTGATCGACCCGGTGGGGGCGGTGCTGGCGGTGGTGGTGCTGGGCATCATCCTCAACGGCGATGCCGACTTGGGGTCGGTGGTGGGTGGCCTGACCCTGCGCCTGGGCATTGGTACGGTGATTGGGGCCATTGGCGGCGGACTGATGGGCTGGTTCCTAAAGCGGGCCAGCTTTGTGAGTGATGACCTGCGCAACCTGGTGGTGCTGGCAGGGCTGTGGGGAATTTTTGGCCTCGCCCAAACGGTACGGAGCGAATCGGGCCTGATGGCGACGGTGGTGGCGGGGCTGGTGGTACGCGCCCTCTCAGTGCCCGATGAACGGCTGCTGCGGCGCTTCAAGGGTCAGCTTACGGTACTGGCGGTGTCGGTGCTGTTTATTCTGCTGGCAGCGGATCTCTCCATTGCCAGCCTCTTTGCCCTGGGCTGGGGGGCGGTGGGCACGGTGCTGGTGTTGATGCTGCTGGTGCGGCCCGTCAGCATTTGGCTTTGCACCCAGTCCAGCGATATGAACTGGCGACAAAAGACCTTCCTAAGCTGGATTGCCCCCCGTGGTATCGTGTCGGCCTCGGTGGCCTCCCTATTTGCTATTTTGCTCACGGAAAAGGGGATCAGCGGCGGCGATGCCATCAAAGCCCTGGTGTTCCTCACCATTATTATGACGGTGCTGGTGCAGGGGTTAACCGCCCGCTGGGTGGCCCGCTGGCTGGGCATCGCCAAAACTGAGGCGGTGGGGGCGGTGGTGGTGGGCTGCAACCCCCTCAGTTTGCTCATCGCCCGCCTAATTCAAGACTATGGCGACCCCGTGGTGCTAATTGACACCAACGAAACCGCCCAGGACGAAGCTGCCAAAGATGGCATTCCTATCCTGATTAGCAGTGCCCTCGACCATGGGGTGCTCGAACAGGCCGGACTGGGCAAGGCGGGGACGTTCCTGGCCATCACCAAAAACGGTGAGGTGAATGCTGTGGTAGCCCAACGCGCCCTAGAGGAATTCCAGCCCCCCAGGGTAATCGCTGTCATGCCCACGGACAAAGACCTGGGTGAGGTGCCGAACCAAGGCAAGCTTAAAGAAGCCGCAACCCCCAGCCTCTCCCTCAAAAAATGGAATCGCTACCTCACGGATGGCGAGGTGCGTCTGGGGGAAACCCGCCTGCGATCCGACGCCACCGAGCTGCAACAGGCCCACCTAGCGGCCCTGGTACGCGGCGGCGAAATGATTCCCCTATTGGTGGAACGGGACGGTGCCCTGCAAGTGGCGTTGGGACAAGATATCTGGAAGGTGGGGGATCGCCTCATCTACTTGCTCCATGATGCCACCCCCAAGCTGCTCAAACGCCTAGGGGGCGGCATTCAACCCATCAAACTCACCCCCGAAACTCTCCCTGCCGTGGAAGATGTGCCCCTGCCCGCCCCGGTGGTCACTGAACCTTTGCCCCCAGAGTCCCTGAAGCGTGGCGACGCGGGCGATCAGGCCTTGTGATGGCAAAGCCTAGGGTGGGTCATCCATGGATGAAATGAACGACTTTTCCAGAGCGAATGTACTTGAAGTTCTGACGTACTGTACACTTGGGGAAGTGGTGCTTGTGTCTCCATGATCCCCAGACACATTACGCTAAGGAATTTTCTGAGCTACCGTGAGGCTAGCTTAGATTTTAGCGGCCTGCATGTGGTCTGTATTGCGGGGCAAAATGGGGCAGGCAAGTCTTCGTTACTAGAGGCGATGGGCTGGGCGCTGTGGGGTCAAAGCCGGGTTGCCATGGATGACGATGTGATCCACCAAGGGGCGCTAGAGGCCAAGGTATCCTTCGTGTTTCAGCAAGGGGATCATTGCTATCGGGTGATCCGCAGTCGCCATCGGCAGCAGGGGGCGGGGCTAGAGTTCCAGGTGCAGACGGAGGCGGGCTATCGGGTTTTGACCCAGCGCAGCATTCGGGCCACCCAGCAGATCATTTGCCACCACCTCAAACTAGACTACGACACCTTTATTAATAGTGCCTATCTACGCCAGGGTGGGGCCGATGAGTTCATGTTAAAGCGCCCCAGCGAACGGAAAGCGGTGCTGGCGCGACTGCTCAAGCTCGACCACTACGATGATTTGGCGGAACGGGCCAGGGAACAAGCCCGCCAAGCCAAGGCCGAAGTCGCCCTGCGAACTCAGCATTTAGAGGAGTTGACCGCCACCTTAGCCCAGGCGGAGACCACGGTTTCCGCCTGGGCCCAGTTTGAGGCCGATTTACAGGCGTTGGATCGGGAACTGGCCGATACCCAGGCCCAGATCCAGAACCTCCAAGCCCTGGGGCAAACCTGCCAAGAACAGCGGCAACAGCGGCGACTCTATACCCAGCAGCGAGATCAGACCTTGGCCCTGTGCCAACAAACCCAGGTGGCCTTGGCCATGGCGGAGGCGGAGGCCCAACAGTGCCAGCAACACCTAGCGGCGGCAGTCACGATTGCAACTGAGGTCGCAAAGCTGCAAGCCTTGGAATCAGAGGAACAGGATCTGAGTCAGCGGCTTCAGCAGGCCCAGACCTGGCAGCAGCGCCTAGAGGAGTTGACGACCGAATACCAGGCCCAGGCCCAAGCGCTTCAAACCCAGCACCAGCAGGCCCAGAGCCAGTTGGAGGCGGTGTTAACCCAGCGCCACGAATTGGCGGACACCCTCGGCCAAACGGACAATGTGAAGGCGGCCTGCGATCAGTTGGCCATGGCCAAGGCGCGTCTAAAGCACCTGGATGCCTTGCAGCTTCAGGTAGGGCCACTGCGGCAACGGCAACAGCAAATCCAGTCCCAGCTTCAACGCCAGGAAACCCGGCTGCAAACCCGGTTGGAGGAGGCCCAAGCCGCCCTAGCCCAGTTGCGCCAAGCCCAGGCTCAGCATCCGCCCCTAGAGGTGTCGGCCCAGGCGGTGGAGCAAACCCTGAGCTATCTGGAGCAGCGGCAGGCTTACCAGGATCAGGTGCGGGATAAGGGACTGGAGCGGCGTAGTTTTGTGGCCACCCTTCAGGCCCGCCAGCGGGACTGTGAAACCCAAATGGCCGAAATTGCCCAGAAGTTGTCGATGTTGGCCCAGCCCGACGCCTTCTGCCCCCTCTGTGATCGATCCCTCGGCAGCCCCCATCGGGCTCTGGTGACCGACCGCCATCGACGGCAGCAGCAGGACTTGCAGGATCAGATTTGGGTGATTCGCGAACAGTTGGCGGCCTCGGAACGGGAAATTCAGGTTTTGCGGCAGGAATATCGGGCGGTGGAGGCGGAACTGGCCCTCTACCGCCCGGTGCTGCACCGCCAGGGCCAGATCGATGCCCAGCGGGCCTCCCAGATCTCCATACAGCAACGCCTGCGGGATTTGGAAACGGAATGTCATCAGCTTCAGCAATCTCTTCAGCAGCGCCACTATGCCCCCGACCTCCAAGCCGAACTGGCTCAGATCGAACACACCCTGCACCAGTTGGCCTACGATGATCGCGATCATGCCCTAGCGCGGGGGCAGGTGAATCGCCTGCGCTGGGCCGATCTCAAACACCACGACCTCACCCAGGCCCAACATCGCCAGCGCCGTCTGCGGGATCAGCAGCGCCAGATCGAACAAACCCTCGCTGAACTGGATGCCCAGCGACTGGCCTTGGAACAGGGGCCGATGCCGCAAGAAATCCAGACTCTTCAGCAACAGATTCAGCCCCTCCAGGCAGATTTAGCCCAATATCAGCAGGTTCGTTTGGCCTTGGGAAAAGCCCAGATCTGGCGCAGTCGGCAGCGAGACCTAGACCAGGCCCGCCAACGTTGGCCCCATCTAGAACAGCGCTGTGCCCATTTGCGCCACCAGCAGCAGGAGCAGCAGCAGACCCTAGACCGCCTCACCGCCCAGATCGATCAGCTTCAGTCGGCCTTGCACCACCAGGGCTACGATCCAGACGCCCTAGACCGCCTTAGGCAACGCTTGGAAACGCAGCAGCAGCAGCGAGATCACCTCCTCGCTCAGTTAGGAGCCTTGGCCCAGGCTCGCCAACACCTAGATCGCCTGGATCAACAGATGGGGCAAAATCGGCAAGACCTCAAGGCCGCTCGACAGCGCCAACAAGTTTACCAAGAACTCGCCCATGCCTTTGGACGCAAGGGCATCCAAGCCCTGATGATTGAAAACCTACTGCCCCAACTGGAGGCCGAAGCCAACCACCTCTTGGGCCGGCTCAGCCACCATCAACTGCACCTGCGGTTTGTCACCCAGCGGGCCAGCAAGGGAAGTCAAGATAAGCGAATTGAGACCCTCGATATTCTGATTGCCGACGCCCAGGGCACCCGCCCCTACGAAACCTACTCCGGCGGTGAAGCCTTTCGGATTAACTTTGCCCTGCGGTTGGCCTTGGCCCGCATTCTGGCCCAGCGGTCGGGGATGGCCCTGCAACTGTTAATGATTGATGAGGGTTTTGGCAGTCAAGATCCCCAGGGTTGCGACCACCTGATCGCTGCCATCAACGCCATTGCGCCCGATTTTGCCTGCATTTTGGCGGTCACCCATATGCCCCGCCTGCGCGAAGCCTTCCCCACCCGCCTCGACATTACCAAAACCGCCCAGGGCTCTCAGATTACCCTCTCGGTGTAGGGTTCTCCGAGATTTGTCCAGCCCTAGGGGTCAATCTTCCCCAGGATAGAGTACGAGGCTCTGCCACGCTGCCACAATGGGAGTGACACCGTAGACGTAAACTCAGCCTGAGCACTGACTCAGGAACGACAGCGATTTTCGCAAATATTTGTAACAATCGTTAATAATCTGGCGAAAGCTTAAGAATGTTTTTGGATTTTCCGCAAAAAATATGTCGCAAAGGATGCAGTCCAGTGGCCCTAGAAGCCCTATGCTGCAAACCATCTGGGCTAAATAAAATCCTGAATTGAGTAGGAATCACTATTCCCGCTCTCCTTCATAAATGTTACACTTGTTTACATAAATAAGTGAGCAATAGCTAATATGGACGCTTCAACTCTAATTTACAGCGGACTCATTACCCTAGGGGCTGGCTACCTGCTGATTAGCCGCAAGGTCGAAACCGCTCACCAGGAAGTCCCCATCCCCGTCCCTGTCAATGATTGCGGTGTGAAGGATCGCCATCGTTAACCGCAGCCCAGCCCCATGGGTCGATCTGTTTCTCCCTGCTGTTTAGTTGTCTCCCTGCCATGAGAACGTTGCAGAATTCCACCGACCTAGTGCGTACCTACCTGAAGGAAATCGGTCGGGTCCCCCTGCTCACCCACGAGGAAGAGATCGTTCTGGGTAAGCAGGTGCAGCGGCTGTCCCTGCTGGAGGCCCAAAGGCGCGACCTTGAGGAAACCACCGGACGAACCCTCAGCCTAGAGGACTGGGCCGAGGCCGCCTCCATTTCCCTGACGGAACTAAAGAGAATCATCCGCGAGGGCGAACTGGCCAAGCGCAAGATGGTGGAAGCCAACCTGCGGTTGGTGGTGTCCGTGGCCAAAAAGTACATTAAGCGCAATGTAGACCTGTTGGATCTGATCCAGGAAGGTACCATTGGAATGCAGCGGGGCGTCGAAAAATTTGACCCCACCAAGGGCTACCGCTTCTCCACCTACGCCTACTGGTGGATTCGCCAAGCCATTACCCGCGCCATCGCTGAAAAAAGCCGCACCATCCGCCTGCCCATCCACATCACCGAAAAGCTGAATAAGCTGAAGAAGGCCCAACGCCAGTTAGCCCAGGAACATGGCCGTGCCGCCACTGTCGCCGAACTCGCCGCCGAGTGCGACCTTACCACTAAGCAGGTGCGCGACTACCTCGAAAAAGCCCGCCAGCCCCTCTCCCTCGATCTCAAGGTGGGCGACAACCAAGACACCGAACTGGTGGAGTTGCTGGAGGATGACGGCCCTTCCCCCGAAGAATTTGCCGCCCAAACCTCCCTGCGCCAAGACCTAGAGCGCCTGATGGGCGAACTCACCCCCCAGCAGCGGGAGGTTCTGTCTCTGCGCTTCGGATTAGTCGATGGTCAAACCATGACCCTAGCGAAAATTGGCGACCGTCTCTCTATCAGCCGTGAACGGGTGCGCCAAATTGAGCGAGAAGCCCTCACCAAACTGCGCAAACGCCAGTCCGATATCCGCGAATATCTCGCCAGCTAATCCCAGCCTCCACCTTGGCTGACCAACCAACACCGAATTAGCCCTCGGCTTCAATCCCCGTTGCCCGCAGTTGTTCGGCGAGTTGAGCAGCCCGTTCCTCGGCCTGTTTCGCCCGGTTTTGAGCCTGTTCAACTTCTTAACGGGTGACAACGTGGCTAGATCGCTTGCTGCATCAGGGCTAGAACGTGTAGACCACGCTGGAAATAGAGGTGCTTGTGGGGTTTCAGGGCCATCAACTGAAAGGCGAGATCCGCCCAGACTTCCATGGCACAGCGCCAGCGTTGACCATAAAGTCCTAGGTTGAAATCACTGTGTCGCAAGG